>JBBSBD010000005.1:0-61716 GCA_038251675.1 Chitinophagales bacterium
AAAAATTGAGTTTTGATGGATTGCAATATCGAACTCCTCGCATCAATGAAGCTGTCCGCATTATCTATCAGATAAACAATAAGTTAGGTGCAATAAAAAACCGAAAAGACTACGGCATTTCGCACCTTTCCGGTAGGGTAGCCCCTATCGAACAAATGTCGAACTCTTTTTGGAAGATTTAAAATTATTGGCTCGATTGGTCGCTTAATTATCAATAAAATATAGAATTAAGCAAGAAGAATATCTTTATTTGGATAATTCCACGCTTGTTTTGTTTATCGAGCCGGATGTATACAATAAGCTGAATCCAAAGTTTGTCAAAAAGAATTATAGAGTTTTTCAATTACTCCATTCTTAGGTTGTGTTCGTTACTTCCTGCTAACGTAAACGCTGCTGTTGATTGCTGTTATTTATTCGAAGAGGGTTCAGCATTAAAATAACACCACTTTCTGCCCAAGAATTGTCGGTTTGATATGAGGGCACATACGATAATGGAGGAGTATCTCCTAATATGAAATCAATGAAACCTGAAACCAGTAAAAAATTGATAAAGTTCAAAAATATAAATCAATATGCAATACTTTTAAAGGAGCATTTTCAAATGTTCTTTTTACCGTCTATAACCAATTTATGATAGCCATTCAGGATAATGGTCAAAAAGCAATCGTCTGCAATATTTTAACAAGCACAAATCAGCTGAGTACGATAATGGACTTTCTCGGTTTTCAAATGAGCGGAAGAAATTATTAGCGTCGTTGCAAAAGCTCTTATTAGTTTCTGTATGAATCCATCCACAGCATGAAAAAAATAAATCTATATATTTTATTTGTGATTCATGAAACAAATGTTAAGTGTTGGACTCTAACTGTTTTAATAATGCAGTTTTCACTTCTTGGACGTTAATGTCTGTCATACATTTTTTCCCATGAGGACACAACGAATGCAATAAAACATCAATACACGGTGCACCTTGCTATTTATCTGTTAAAATCAAATACAGGAAAAAAATTTTCGGCTGTTTTCATTGACTCAGTAAAACAAAATAATACTGAATATGTTAACAGGCAAATTCTACAGCAGTGGTTGCAGAAATGTTTTCAGATAAGGCTACCGCCAATGCCCCGTTAAATACATCTCCCGCAGCCGTTGTATCAATGGCATGCACAACCGGTGCAGGCACAACGGTGCATATGTTATCGTGTAAAACAAAAGCTCCTTTTGAACCTAAAGTTATAATCACCGTTGCTATGCCTTTTCCCTTTGAATATTTTGCAGCCTGCTCAGCAGTTGACTCATCAATTACTTTTATACCTGTAAGCATGAATGCTTCTGTTTCATTGGGTGTGATAACAGAAACATGTTGTAGCAGAACATCCTTCAACGGGCAAACTGGTGCAGGGTTGAAAATTACTTTCTTACCTAAAGAGGCAGCCAAGGATGCTGCATACTCAACCGTTTCAATGGGAATTTCCAACCGCATTAAAATGATGTCTGCTTTTTTAAAACAATCAGTGGCCTGCATAATATCCTTTGCTGTTAAATGTGCATTGGCGCCTGAAGCCACAACAATACAATTCTCTGCATGGTCATCCACCGTAATCAATGCCACACCCGAAGGATGTTTTGTATCTTCAAAAACAAAAGAAGTATCAATGGCTTCTTCCTTAAATAACTGCATGGATTGTTTGCCAAAAATATCATTACCGGTTTTGCAGATAAAAGTCACCAATCCGCCAAGCCGAGATGCAGCTACAGCCTGGTTGGCACCTTTGCCACCGGCATTCATAAAAAAATTACCACCAAGAATAGTTTCTCCGGGCTGAGGTAAATGGCCGGTTTTAATTACCATATCCGTATTGGAACTTCCTATTACAAGAATGTATGGTTTCATATTGCCTTTAATTCTTTAACAGGTTAAAATTATTTATAAATAAAAATGAGATTACCAAAATTGGTTGAAAAAAGACAAACCAAAATCTATTTAAGGTACTGAAAAATAGTATCTAACTATCCTGAACTGTTTGTACTAGTGATGGAACCTATAATTAAATTCTCTTTGCTAAGATAGGGTTGTAATCGAAAATCTCTCAAAATAGGTTTACATTGAAATAGACACTGTGTGAAAAAAAACCCCTGTAGAAACAGGGGTACGATTGCTTGCTATATGAGAATTAAAACGAGAAAATTCTTAAAAGTATGGACTCAATAAAGCTTCACTGGCAGGTAAAGGGAAAAGCAAGCTGATACTTGTAAATACATTAGCCGCAGGCAGGTAGCCAACTGGATAGTAATAAGCCTGTGGGGTTGCCTTTACCCTGGCACCATACGCAGTAATTGTTGCAATAGCTTTTCCGCTGCGAACCAGATCAAGCCATCTTTTACCCTCTAATGCTAATTCAACTCTTCGTTCATCAAAAATGATATCTCTTAATTGTGATTGGCTTCCAGAACCGATAGGAGTTAGACCAGTACGGGGGTGAGCATGTACCAGATTTAAATTACTTAGTGCTTCTGCTGATTTTCCCTGCTCATTCAGCGCCTCGGCTAAAAGGAGTAATACTTCAGAGTACCGGTATTTTAGCCAATCATCACCTCCGAGGCCCCATTGTGCATGTGGGTGCGCAAACTTTTTGGCATAAGGATACAAAATACCGTTACTACCTAATACAGTGCCAATAGATGCGTCTTTTCTTAAGTCTCCCGGAGCATAGGCAGCTATCAAATCAGGTGTGGGGATGTTGAAACCGGTATTTGTAGTTACACTTGAGGCGTCTGAAACGCCTAAGAGTACAGCAAGTTGAGCAGATGTAAGTGTCGGTGGTAGCATCCCTTCAATATTAGAGTTAGCATACCCTTCAGAACCTTCTTTAAACTGGATTTCAAAAACTGATTCTGAATTATTTTTATTAGCAGGATCAAAAACGGCCGCATAACTGGACATTAAAGAATATTGTCCTGAAGTAACGACTGCTTTTAAAGCGGTTTCCGCTTCACTCCATTTTTTTAATACTACGTAAACATTTCCCAGTAAAGTCTGAGCTGCCCCGGAAGTTGCCCTGCCAGGTTCCTGTGTTGTTTTATTGGGTAATAAACTTGCTGCAGATTGTGCATCAGCAATTATCTGAGCATATACAGCTTGCTCGTCGGATAAGGGTAATGCTGCTTCCTTGTAGGAGGTAACGGGGGTCAGATGCAAAGGTATTTTACCAAAATACTGAACCAATTCAAAATAGCTCAACGCTCTTAAAAAAAGAGCCTGGCCTTTGATATTTTTTTTACTGTTGTCATCGAAACTTGCAGCGTCAATCAATGACAAAATTTGATTTACCCTTGAAATAAGCAAATAATTTAAGACATACACTCCTTGTGCTATACCATTTGTTGCTGTGGTAGTAAACTGAGTCATTTCTTCACCAGCAGGATCACATTGCTGACAAGCCGGAGTAAAGCCTAGAAATACATTGTCTGAATGCATTTCACCAATTCTATAATAGGCATTAGACCCGACAGACAATTGCCTTAATGGGGCATAAGCTCCATTAATTGCTTTTTTAAAGTCATCTTCATTTTTAAAGAAGGTACCTGAAGTAAGTTCAGTTTGGGAGGGAAGTTCTAAAAAACTCTTTTTACAAGAGTTCATAACAAGAACTAACAGTGCCAATAAAGCTATTTTATATTTCATAAACTGATATTTAATTGATTGAACAATAACTTGTAAAAATTAAAAATTTAGGTTAAGGCCGAAAGTAATGGTTCTGGGTACAGGATAAGAACCCCAATCCTGGCCAGGTACAATAATTCCACTTGTTTGATCAATAGCGCCAACACCAACTTCCGGGTTAGCTCTTTTATAACTTGAAAAAACAAAGGCCTGTTGAATACTTGCATAAGCCCTTATATTTTTAAAATACCGGTAACTTTTCAATGGTACATTATATCCAAGCGTGATATTTTTTACAGTTAAAAAATCAGCTTTATGAATAAACCTGGAACTTATATTATTACGTTCGGGACCTGTTTGAGAAGTTGTTTTACCATACTTTCCCTT
This sequence comes from Chitinophagales bacterium, assembly GCA_038251675.1. Classification (GTDB taxonomy): domain Bacteria; phylum Bacteroidota; class Bacteroidia; order Chitinophagales; family Chitinophagaceae; genus Ginsengibacter. The sequence continues at coordinate 4,049 of JBBSBD010000005.1, forward strand.
GCCGGGGTTTTGTGGTGAACGCCACCTGTCCTTGATTTCCTTTAAATTATTAAATACTCCATCAAGATTGGTAAGTCCCTGATCTGAGTTTCTCATTACATCACCCCCTACAGCTCCGGATACGACTATGCCCAAATCAAAGTTTTTATAATCAAAACTATTGGTCATTCCAAAAATAAACTTGGGATATGGGTTACCAATAAACGTTCTGTCATCATTGTCTCCGCCTAATGTGATTGTCTTATCACCGTTTACATCATGGTACTTTATGGTTCCTACTTCAGAAAAACTTGCTTTTGGGGATTTATCAAAATCGGACTGATCTTTATAAACGCCATCCCAAACGAGGCCATAAATTGATTAATAGGATGACCTACAGCAATGATGGTTCCTACATATGGCCAGTTGCCATACAGCCGGTCTATCCCTTCGGCCAGTTTTATTACTTTACTTTGGTTAAATGAAATATTGAAATCAGTATTCCATTTAAACGCTTTTACCATATTGCGTGTACTGATTGTAAACTCATGCCCCCAAAATTTGACTTCTCCAACATTTGTCGTGAAGGATGAAAAACCTGATTCCTGCGGGACATTTACATTATATAGAAGATTCTCGGTTTTCTTTGTATAATAATCATACATAAAAGTTATACGGTCTTTAAATAATCCTAATTCAAGGCCACCGTCAATCTGTTTTGTAACTTCCCATCCTAAATTTTTATTTCCTAAGTGTGTTATGCTGGCGCCACTACCGATATTGTTAGCAAAAACAGTGTTTGTGGTTGTGCTTACAGATGCATACTGTGTGTAATTACCTATATTGTTATTACCTGTTTCACCATAACTTGCCCGTAGCTTAAGAAAAGAAACTGCCTTTATTTTATTCATAAAATCTTCATCAGAAACCACCCATCCTGCAGCTAACGAAGGGAAATTTCCCCATTTATTATCAGTGCCGAATTTAGATGAACCATCCCTCCGGATAGAGGCGCCAAACAGATATTTACCTTTATAATTATAAGTCAGCCTGAAGAGGTATGAAATCAAACTCCATTCCTGTATATCATTGAAAGTATTTGGACGATCAATATTTTGAGCAGATTGTGTTGTGGATATGCGATCATCCGGAAATCCTGTAAGGAATAATTGATCATAGTCTTTTCTGTATTTCTGAACGGTATAACCGCCAAGTAATTCAAAGTTATGGTCATTATGAATGGTTTTTTTATAGGTCACCAGGTTTTCAGTTAGCCAGGTTGAATACCTGTCATTGGTTTTAAGTGAAGTAGCTTGGTTAGGAGGCGCTTCCGTAAAATTGATGGAAGCAGTAGAAGGTTTAAAGTTATAAAAATTTTCCTGTGCAAGATCTACATTAATGCTGGAGCGAATTGTAAGACCTTTTATGGGTTCATATGTGATAAATGCATTTGATAAAAGCCGATTAGTTTTGGTTTCATTTTTTATTTCCGTTAAACCTTTATACCAGTTTGGAGCTGGGAAAGCACTTACACCCGGGATATAAGCTGTAAGAGGAAGTGTTCCGTCTGGATTCTTATATGGAATAATTGGCCAGGCTAAACTGGCATTTTGAAGCAACCCTCCTTTACGTAAAGCAAGAAAATTTGAATAAAAAATACCATCTGAACCTGGGGTGTTGTTAATTGTGTTGGATGTCGAAAGGTTAAAGCCTAAATTTATTTTTTCTGATAATTTATAATCAGCATTTAAACGTAGTGAAAATCTTTTAAAATTTGAATTCCTCAGCACACCATCCTGGTTAAAAAACCCTGCTGTAGTTGATGTTTTGAAACGGTCGCTGCCAGCATTTACAGTAACACTGTAATTTTGAATTGGGGCTGTTCTTAACATAGCGCCATACCAGTCGGTTCCTTTACCATATTGTGATGGGTTTTGAAACTCAGAAGGTACTGGTTGACCGAGGTCCTCATAATATTCTTTTTTATACTGCGCAAATTCAGTCCCATTCATCAAATCAGGACGAAGTTGTTGAGGAACTTCCTGGGTCCCATAATATGTAGAAACATTTGTAGTTGTTTGGCCCACTTTCCCTCTTTTTGTGGTAATGAGAACAACTCCATTCGCTGCCCTTGAACCATATAAAGAAGTTGCTGAAGCATCTTTAAGAACGGTTATGGTTTCCAATTCATCAGGATTAATATTATTGATATCGCCGGCAATAGGGAAACCGTCCACAACATAAAGTGGATCACTACCCGCACTAATGGAAGCCTGACCACGAATACGTACCTGCATTCCTAAACCAGGTTTGCCCGTGGCCTGATTGATTTGAACGCCAGCAAATTTCCCCTGTAATTTTTGGGTAAATTGGGCAACGGGGAGATCGGATAATTCTTTTGCTTTAAGGGTTTGCGATGCTCCTGTTGAGGTTTTTCTTGTTGAATTTCCGTATGCAACCAGCACTACATCTCCCAGGGATTTACTCTCTAAAACCATAGAAACATTTATAACGGTCTTAGATTTTACAGATACTTCTGTAGTAAGATAGCCGGAGTAGCTAAATAGCAAAATGGCATTATTATCCGCCGCTTCCAGTTTGAAATATCCCGCACTATTGGTAGTAGTTCCGAAGTTCGTTCCCTTTACTATTATGCTTACGCCTTCAAGCGGGGCATTATTTTCATTGGTTATGGTACCCGATACGGTTTTAACGAGATTAATTACTTCGCCAATTCGGGTTTCCTTTGAGTTTTTACTTTCCTGAAAGATGACGATTAATTTACCATTCTCCTCACGGTAAGCCAAATTGAAATTCTGCAATAAATCATTTAATACTTCATGTAAATCTTTTTCAATTGCACTCAACGAAACCTGTTTGTTTACCGGAACAACACGGTTGCTGTAAATAAACCGGTAAGAGGTTTGCTGTTCAATTGCTTTCAACACCTTGCCTAATTTTTCATTTTGGACGTTCAGGGTAATTTTCTGCCCGGTAGTTTTAGCCGTCACCTGAAAACAGATCAGCAGAAAAACGATAGACAGTTTCATAATGCAAGCAATTGGTTTAAAAGTTTGCTTATAAATTTTGCTGTTGTAAAATGCAAATTTACTCATAGCTTTGTTTTGTTTTAAAGGTTATAAATTCAGATTTTAATCATGCCGCCGCAAGCGGTTTGGTTTTTCAAAAACAAGAGACCTTAAAAGCGGAGAATGGCCACATTTTCCGCTTTTTTTTAATGGGGTATGAATTATTTACTGATAATTACTTTATTCCCGATTATTGTGTAATTAAAACTTTCAGAGATGCTCATGTACTGCATTATTTTTTCCAGGCTTTCTCTTTCAAACACTCCTGTGTAAGCAAAGTACTGTACCTCATCATCCTTAAATTCAAATTGAACAGCAAACCGCCTTTCCAGCATACGGCAAATATTTTTAAGCGATTCATTTGAAAACACAATCTTATTTTCCAACCATGCCGTTTCTGAAATAATATTACCCTGTGCAGGAACAATATTGCTTACCTGCACTTTTGGCAAAGATTCATTTGAGTTTTTGACCTCTTCCTGGTTCTTACGGATCAGCAATTTTTCATTAGGCTTTAAAATAGTTTTTTCCATGGGCCTGTCATTGTAAGTAACTTCTATTTTCCCGTGGATCAAAGAAGTTTCAATTACATCGTCCTGTGGATAGCTTTTTACGTTAAACGCAGTTCCTAATACCCGTATATTTATTTTATCTGTATGAACAATGAAGGGTCTTGTGCTATCCTTAGCAACATCAAAGTAACCTTCGCCTGACAGATATACTTCCCGGATTTTACCCGAAAATTCGTGCATATATGAAAGTTTACTGTCAGCATTTAAAACGACAGTAGTTCCATCTGGAAGTTTAACAGTAGATATTGAACCTTTTTTACTTACTATTTCGTTTGTACTGATCCTGTTTTCCTTAATAAAAGGCATATTATATCTTAAAAAAAGTATACCAAGGACGAGGACAAAAACCGCGGCTATTGCAAAAATTATTCTGATATTTTTTTTACTTAACATTTTGTAATAGGAGCTTATTTCTTTTCGGGTTTCACTGGTTTTCTGCTCTTCAAACTTCAATTGTAATTTTGTTGAGTGAACAGCAAAAAAAGCATCCATTTCATGGTAGCTCATTTCCTGTTCCTTGTGTTCTCTGCTTAAAATCTTTACAAATTGTCTTAATTCATAGTTTGCTTTTATTAGTTCATTCAATTCATCCAATTCCTGAACGGTCGCTTCTCCAGACATTTTTCTGCTTAACAGCAGGTAAAACCTTTCTAATTGCATTATTTTATTTATTATTTATAACTCTCCTGATAGAATAGACAGGAAAAAGAAGGGAAACCCTTAGTGGGAGAAAAATTTTCTTCAATTCTGTTCAGAATGCAGGTATTCTTTTACAGACGCATGAATATTTTTGAGGGCTTTGGTCATGTGGGCTTCAACAGTTTTCACAGAAATCTCCATAATTTCTGCCACTTCTTTGTAATTGAATTTTTCCTCTTTGATTAACTTATAAATCAACTAGCATTTAGGGGGAAGTGATTTTACAGATAAATACACCTGTTTGTTAAATTCAGCATATAATATGTCATCCATGCCTGTATTTAACTGAATGAAATCAAGATCAATAGAGTCAATATCAATATAGGTTGTGGTATTGTATTTTGAAATGTAACTAAGTGAAGCATTTTTTATACTTCTAAAAAGGTAGGCTTTCAGGTTGATGATATTATTAAGGCCATTTCCCAAATTCCATATATTCAGCATTACATCAGAATAGACTTCCTCTGCGGCTTCCTTTGACTTTACAATAGGTAGGGAAAATTTTATCAGCGGGGCATAAAAGTGATTAAATAACTCCCTGTAGGAATGGGTATTTCTATCTATAGCAATATTGTGTTGTAATTGTATAATATCGTTATTTGTAAGATTCATTTCCTATAGCAAGCAATTAGTGTCAATTGCTCTAAGGTAAAATTTTTCAAAAAATAACTGTACTGAACTGTTGGTTTATATTGTACTTGTTTAACTAACTAACTAACTAACATAGTACTAATATTGAACCTTAGTACCTCCCGTATCACTTGACTGGTAGGCAGCTTCAACTACCTGCATCGTTTTATAAGCACTTTCAACGCTGTTTATCAATACCGGGGAGGAGCCCTCTGTAAAACACATGAGGTTAGCCATTGAGCCTATAAATGCATCCGGAAACCAGGAGGCATCCAGCTTTTTTGAAACCCATTGTGGTTCTTCATCTGCTGATAATAACGAGTATTCAAAAGTATCTTCAACCCCATGTGGGTAATTAATATTTAATCCCAATGTGGTTTTAATGGCTCCTTTTGTTCCTTCCCATTTGATAAAAGAATCCTGGTATTTCAAACCAAATTCATGCCCATGGTTCGTGTTAATGTGAGCTTTAATAATATCATCGTATTCTAAAATAATAACCGATCTGGTGGAAGCCAGTTGCATCATTTTAGGATGCTTTAGTGTTTTTGCATATACTTTTTTGGGGTCCCCAAAAAAATATCTCAATAAATCCATGTAGTGGATACTGTGATATAACATTTCCATGCGGGGGATAACGAGGGTACTACGTAAAAAATAAACTAATTTCATTTTTAAAAAAATACTTCAGATTTGTTTAATTTTTTATTTCCTTTTTATGAAAGAAATATTTATTGCCTTCTTTATTTTTTACAGTTGTGTATTTCCTGTGTCTGCTCAGCAAACTGAGGCTTCTGAGAAAGGAAAGAAACCAAAACAAATTGTTTTGTTCAATGGTAAAAACCTGAAGTACTGGGAAGGGGACACAAATGTCTGGCATATAGAAAATGGGGTTATTACAGCCGGTGATACCAGTATTAAGCATTTGCAAAATGATTTTCTTGCTACAAAAAAAAATTACAAAAATTTTGCACTTAAACTGAAATTTAAATTGGAAGGAGGTCCCGGTTTTGTTAACTCAGGGGTTCAGGTAAATTCTCAACGAAATACGATGGCACCTTTGAACGAAATGGTAGGGTTTCAGGCTGATATAGGGCCTGGCTATACAGGCAGCTTGTATGATGAAACAAGACGTAATATCATTTTGGCAAAAGCAGATTCAGGTATTGTGGAAAAATTGTTGCACAAAAACGATTGGAACGACTATGAAATACGATGCATTGGCCGACGAATTGTTATTATATTAAACGGATTCCAAACTATTGATTATACACAGAACCAGAAAACGATTATCCCGATTTTGGCAAAATAGGATTGCAGATACACAGTAATGCGAAAATGAAGATTTCATTTAAAGATATAATATTAGACCAATTTTAATTCCCACCTGGCATAGTTCCAAACTTTGCCGCATTTCTTTTAAAGTTTTGAATTTCACCTTGCTTAGCCATACATGTTTCTTTGCTCAATCGCATTCAACCCTGCAAGCCTGCGGAGACTGCGAAAAAGGAAAAGAAAAATTTTATATGATTAATATTTTGTGCCAGGCTATTGATTTTCTAATCATCATTTCTTGCGTCGCACTCTTGGCGCTAACTCGTGCGACCATTGCACTGCGGAAGCCGTACAATTGTCACTAATAAAAGTATTGAGGCTGGCTACGCCTTCATTATAATTTGAAGACAATGCACCACCCGGAATCATCAAAGCATCCATATCAGGAAACTGGAGTACATGTGCCTTACCTGGAACAGGAAATACGGGCGTAGTTGTATTTATAAAATCATTGGTTATTTTTCTTTTTTTATTAATATACATTTCACGGAAATACCTCCATGCCATATCAAGCTCTCCTTTGCAAAGTGCATTGGCACCTGTAGTATCAAAGGCGTGTGTGCCGTCCATATAGATATTAGTACAGGTAATATTACCTACTTCGCACTTGGCCATTGAGGTGGCAGCAGCCCATATATTTAAGGAAGTATTAGGATCAGGAGCAATGTCTTGCATGTATGCTTCCATGGCAGGCCTAAAAGTATTGGTCTGAAAAGAGTCTGTTTCATTTTGATAGAACGGATCAATATTGGCGGTAACAACGGGGTACCTGCTAAATGGCAAAGAGACTTTACCGGTAGGGTTTAAATATCCTGCATTGTATGCTTCCCTGAAAGTTTCAATGGCTGAAAATTTATCATCCCAGCTTAGAGATGGTTTTAATTTAGTTAGTTTGTCGTATTATAAAATTCCGGATGATAGGGCAATAATGATATTGCCCATGAAGGACTAAAGTTATCATTAAAATCGGTTATAGATAATTGAGCGACCGGCTTGTATGGGTCACCCGGAAAAAGAAAAGTTGAATTAGTGCCATCAGGGTTTTGATAAACAGAAGGATTCATTGGAACCTGGTAACGAAGCTTCTTAGAGCTCATGCCATCAACCCTATTATAAATTGAATAATAATCCCTTGACGATTCAACAGAATCGGCATCGTTGGCGTATTGGCCAAAAGGCGCTGTCATATCTGCCAGCATATTATTCTTTACATCATCAACAAGTGATTGCTTCCCGCATAACAGGTTACAATCCTCTTTTTGCGCATTGTAAGACTGCATGGCCTGGCCGCGGTAAACTGCAGAATCTGTAACGCTGATCCCTAATTTTGCATATACTTAATCCTGAATTGTTCCCACGTGCCAAGGCTATCCGTACATTGCTGGCAGGTAAGCCCGCAATTCAAGTTGCTTAATATGATCTGCTTTTGCTCTGCAATGTATTGATTCAAAGTTTTGCAGGTATTGTGTTTCAAAAAAATGCTGTCCCTGTAATAATCCGTGCCATATTTACTAATTTCTAATTTCTTGGAAATTGCATATACGCCTTCCGGTAAATTGAACAAGGTGTCTAATACATTGAATAATGCTGCAGTGGTGCAACTTGTATCCGGTTGCGGGATTGCAAAATTCTTTTTGGTAATTACATGAGGAACCGCCCGGCATGTTCTGGTTATTGCAATTATCCGTTACCGTTATAGTGAGGTCATACAGACAATCATAACAAATATTTGTACTGTTGCAGTCTGCTAATTGCAAGCTTTCCGGTGCTAGAGAATAATTAAAATAATGGCTCCCGCTTTTAGTGACCACCAGGTTTTTTATAGACTCAATAGCATTGCCTTTAATAATATTATTATTCGAATCCAGTAATTTTTTAGTAATAACCCTTGATAAGTTGGAAGGTAATATGTCCAGGCTTGTATTAGCCGGTGTTCCCGCTAATGCAGTGGCGATCGTTCTGCCGTGCATATCAATATAACTTACACTGTACTGGCCATTGGCATCACGAACCATGTTTTTAAAATAATGGGTATAGTTTCCTGCTTCCGTCCCAAATAGCGCATCTAAATCTTCCTGATCTGCTGTGCCGTAATAATATTTCGTTTCATGATTGACGGTAGTGCCATCGAGCATATCTGTTTGCCCAAGTTGATGGTGAGGCCCTACACCACTTTGTGCGCTGATTCTTCCAGTATTATCCTGCGTATATTTTGTTTCAGTAAATGGGTAACCTTTTGCATCAGGTATAAATTTATTGAAGCCATTATTTACATTTTGGTTTTGTGGGGAATAATATTTGGCGGCACCACTTTGCGTTCCTAATTTATCAGCCCCTTTCGCGCAATAATCTGCGCCATTTGTCATAACAGCATCATAATAAGTTTTATCATATTCGGTGCTGTTAATAGATGCATTGAAGCCGGGGTTGTATTTAATAATTCTATTTAGACGGGCTGGGCAATACCTGTATTACGGGTCTTCCTTGGTTATCATAAAAAGTTTCCGCGACAATTGTCGTGTCTGTTGTATTATCTTTTGTAACAGTTTGGCGGTTTCTTAATGATCCATCAAAATATTGAATTACTGATTTTCGTTTTCCCTCCTCAGCAAAACTTGTTTTGGCCTGCCAATTCAATTTACGTTCATGGCCGCCAAAAACATAGAGCCCCAGGCCGCCTGTATATGCCGAGCTCCAGTTTGTCCCTGTACGCTGGCCATTATTTTTAATTTGAACGGAGCGAACCCTGAAAAATAAGGTTCCTGTATTATCATACAATAAAGGGATATTATACTTTTCATTTGAAATACTTGCCCTTGACGCATTGTTATCAAAAATTTTAAACGGTTAAAAGTAGAGGTTCCCGCAAAATAATAATTAGCCAAAGCGCTGGAATCTATATAACTCCATTCCAGGTCATACTCATCTGCACCTTTTACCGGGCTCCAGAAAACTTTAAGTTCTCCATCAGTAATTACCGTTGCGGTTGATTGATTAATAGTTTGTACAGCGCTATTGCTGCAATCAAAGCTTGTATATTCCTTTCCGGTTTGTATTTCATTTTCAACCATTAAAGATTTTTAAAGGTTAGTGGTAGTATCCGTTACCGAAACACTTACAATTTTTACACTTGAACTAAATACATCAGGCAAAATCAGCACCGCCTTCCCGTTACAGGTTTGATTTTTATTGTATGTTATGAGTAAGGTTGAATCCGCGGTAGTTGTTACCGCCGTTGCTGGCTGATTTGTAGTATAAATCCATTTAATAGTTGTAAATCTGAATTTTAAAGTGACCTGGAAAGAATCTGGTATGGCAAGGTTTGAAAATTCATCAATCTTAAATGTGATAATATTCCGGACATTGCGTGCTGTCCATCCCACTCTTAAAGAGGAATTATTAAGTATTGTATCGGCCACATAGATTATTGAATCTTTTGCAATCTGGCGATTCTTTCCATATAAAGGTGCGTCTTTGAAGATACCATCAGTCGCATAACTTTTAAAGCCGCTTAAAAAAAGCAAGATCAAAAGCGCCGGTAAAACTATTTTTCTAAAAAAATTTAAATTATCTTGGTTCATACTGGATTTCTTTTGAAGGATTTATAATTTCATAATTTTCATACGCCGGCCTTATTATGTACTTATTATTTACTTCGTTAAAATATTTTGTCGTGGAGAAAATTGTATTATCTATAAGCGTGGTAACATAATTGCTGAAAACGAGTGATATCTTTAAATAATCCGGTTCATTCTGTTTTACCTTAAATTCAAGCTTAGTTATCAGGTAAGTTATTTTGTCGTAATAAATATCATAGCTCAAATAAGGTGACTCCGGCTTGAAAGTAATTGAAAGCTCTTTAGAATTTCCTTCCAGGTTTGTGAAAGACATTTGATTTATCTCGTACTGCAAAAAAGTACTATCCAAAAAATTACTTGGAAAAATGGCTTTAGAAATAACGTCAGCCTGCGTAATAAATAAAGAACTGTCGTTATCATACACTATTACTTTATAGACCGCATTTTGAACTTGTTCCACACTATCCACCTTGCACCATAAGTTATTACCGCTAATTTTATAGGTGCCTGCTATACTATCCGTTACATAAAATCCGGTAGAATCTTTTTGTGTAGAGAAAAATTTTACGCTGAAGCTTAAGTTAGCGGCTTCAGAATAGTTCGCGTCCATGTTGATTAGTTCCAGTACCCCTTGGGAGGAGCCTGTAAACTGGCACCATGCGGCTGTTGTAACAAAGAAGAGCGCAAAAATTAAAGATATTTTTTTGAACAATTTATTTGCCTGGTATTTCATAAGATGTAAATTTTTTATTGATCTTTTAATAATGCGCTTCTTGTTTCCTGTATTGTTTTTATGCCACGTTCCGTTTCTTTTTTAATTCTTGAAAGCGTACCATCATCGTCATATTCGTAAAATGATGCGAAATTATTTTCATCCAGTTCCGCCATGAGCCTCAGGCTTACAGGGTCATAGACGTAAGATTTCATTAATGCATTGAAAGGGTGCAACCTGATATCATCGAAATTCGCTTCCGCAGAAGAAAGCGACCTGAGCTTAATGGTGATAGCAGTAGCGGCTAATGGTATGCTCAACGTATCTTCTATCCTTTGCCACCCTTCTATAATATTCCCTTTGGGCCTGAACTGGAATGTTAATCCGCTTCCGGTAAACGATACATCTATGCTGCTTGCATTATATGTCCCATTAATACAAGGCTGATTTTCTTTTACCCATGCTGAAAGAATCATTTTAGTGCCCGCTATCGGTGAGAAAGTTTTTAATGTGGTATTAGATGGCTTAGGGTTATGTAGCTTTACACAATAACTCACGGTGGTAACAACACTACCGGCGCTATCATTAGGTATCATTGAAGGTTTATAGAGCTGTGAAGAAGGGATTATTTCTTTCACCTGGTTATTACTGGCCCACCAAAGCTGTGCAGATGCTTTTCCTTTGTTTTCATAATACAGAACAGTTATGGAATACAACTTGCCCTGTTCTAAATAGATGGGCGTGCTATTCCTATCAACTTGTGCTGTTTGATCTATCCAAGAATCTATAACCAATGCTCCGTTGATAATTACCTGAATGCCGTCGTCAGACCTGGAAGTAAAAGTATAATAATCATTATAACGGGGTTGAATAAAACCATTCCAATATGCAGTAAACTTATCACTAACGCATATTTGTGAAGGGTGCCCGGTGCCCCAGTCTTTATTGACATTGCTTAGCTCAGTAGGAAATGGCCCGCCTCCGCAATTATTTGGATAACCAAATACACTATATGTAGTAAGAAGCCCTGTTCCTTTTCCAACGATCATCTTGCTCACACTATTAAGTACGGAATCGGTTGTTATTGAAAGCGTCGGAGGTAAAGAATCCTGTATTGCAGATGCAACAGGAATTATTGTATTAGTGGTTTGATTACCGGATAATTTCAAACTAAACCTTCCCGTATGGCGAATCAATGAATCTTTTATACCTCCTGCAGATACAAAATCAATAAACCTCGCAGTGGCACAAAGCGCATTGCAACTGTTGGTTTTATAATCGTAATCCTCAAATCCATCAAATGCAGCATTTCTTGATCTGCTGTTTTGTGTAACCGCAATCCGGATGCTCTGGTTATAACCGTACTGCCCACAATTATAGCGTTGCAATGGATCCTTATTTTCTATCTCCATACCCTTCCGGTTAAATTGAGTGATTTCACTATTCCAAACCCATCTGCTGCTATCCGTACTGGCTATTAGGTATGTAGGATCAAATGCCCAATATGGAATGAAGCTTAAAATTTGTTCATCTGTACGTGTATTGGTTAGTATTGCAGGATTTGGATCAGAAGGATAGATTGAAATCATCAGCTCAAAATAACATCATATTAAATCCAACTATATGAAACAAATGAATAAAAAGAATAGTCTCTACAATTCAATAAGATCATTGATAGAGGAATCAAAAGCGCAAATCGTATGAAAGGTAAATACTACTATTATTTTGACCTATTATGAAATCGGTAGAATGATAATCAAGATGAACAAAGTGGAAAATCAAGAGCAGGCTACGCAGACGAAACACTTAAGCAATTAAGCATTGATCTGACAAGGGATTTCGGGAAAGGTTTTTCACACCGCAACCTCGAATATTTTAGAAAATTCTATCTCAAATTCAGCAATTGAATTTCGCAAACACCGGTTGCGAAATCTACAGAATCAGGAAGGATAAAAAAATGGTTAAAGACAAAGATTAGATTTCGCAAACACTGTCTGCGTTTTCTCAAAACTTTCCGTTAAGCTGGTCTCATTATATGCTTTTAATGAAAATAGAAAATGTGAAGGAACAAAGATTTTATGAAATCGAGTCAGAGAAAAATAACTTGTCCGTGAGAGAATTGCAAAGGCAATTTGCCTCTTCCCTTTATGAACGCCTGGCTCTCCCAATTGATGCGCTAAAGTATCATACTGTTCTTGAATTCCTTGGCTTAAGAGAAGATGAACGATATACTGAATCTGACCTTGAAAACGCCATCATAAATAAGATCGAACATTTTATGTTGGAGCTTGGAAAAGGGTTTTTATTTGAAGGCAGACAAAAACGGTTCACTTTTGATGGCGATAGCTTTTACGTTGACCTCGTTTTATACAACCGGTTATTGAAAGCATTCACGCTTATCGATTTGAAGATAGGTCGATTAACTCACCAGGATATTGGTCAGATGCAGATGTATGTAAACTACTATGATCGAAAAATGAAACTACCAGAAGAAAATTCAACTATTGGGATCATTTTATGCAAAGAGGAAATAAGGCTGCTGTTGAATTCACGTTGCCGGAGGATAATAAAACCATTTTTGCGAAGGAGTATAAGTTGTATTTGCCAAGCAAAGAAGAATTGCGAAAACAATTAGAATAATTTGATGGACCGGAGGGGAACTTTTATAAGCTCATAAATCCTTGTCTAATGGTTGTATATTTTTTGTTTGGTCTCTCCCTTTCGATAACTATCGGAACTCCGAAGGAGAGGGCTAAGAAGGTTTGATTGATTTTATTTCCTAAAGTTTACTATATGATTATTTGCACAGAGCATTAGCTGTGTTCAAGCAATAAGTGCAACACTTGCTTTTAGTAAATGTACCTCATTAGGAGTTTTGTAATTAAACTTTCTAACGGGTCTGTTATTAATCATTGTTTCTACTTTTTTTACATCCCTTTCACTTACTTCTGTGAGGTCTGTTTTCTTTGGATAAAATCTTCTTATTACCCCGTTTCTGTTTTCAATACTCCCTTTGTCTTGTGAGGTATATGGTCTTGTGAAAAAAGTTTTTATATTAAGCTCATCTGCAATTTCCTGATGCAGGCCAAAAGCCTGGTCATTATCAAATGTCATTGTTTTCAGATGCTTGTTTTTGTTCATTCTTTTTAAAATAAGTTGCTTTATATGTTTTGGTTTTTTAGAGTTTATTTTATCTATTGTTGTTATTAAAGACGCCCTGTCCAACATTACTAACAGTCCACCCTTGTGGTTTTTGCCAATGATCAGATCCACCTCAATATCACCCAATCTTTTCCTTCTGTCTGCTAATTTAGATCGCTTTTCAATGGATACACGATTAGGTATCAAACCCCTGTTATCCTTATAATTACCTCTCTTTCTGCGTCTCTTACCATGTTTTAAAAGCTGATAGGTTTTCTTAAATTCACGATGTTCTTTTCGATTGCTAAATTTTGCCTGCCATATAAATTTATAAATTGTTTCATGGCTCACACCGCTTTTATTTTCCCTTTTCCACCCAGCACTTACCAACTCCGGGCTCAGCTTTTCAAGGGTCATTTTTTTGACAACATCTTTTTTTAATTCGGCTGAAAATAATATCCTTTTAGGTTTTATTTTATGCCTGGTGTCGGTTTTGTTTTGTGCTTTGCCGGCACTGTATTTTTTTGCGCCTGTTCCTCTTTTAGGAACGTTTCTTTTTAGCTCTCTGCTAATAGTTGACTTATTGACTCCAATATTTTTGGCTATCGAAGTTTGATTATGTCCGGCAGCTTTTAATGCCTCAATTTGATACCTTTGAACAAGGGTGAGCTGAGAATAGTTTTTTGTCATTGCAACACAAATTTCGGTTTTCAGTTTCATCCTCTCTGGAGGGGTACCCCTCCAGAGAGGATGAAAACCTTGTGTTGCACTTATTAATTGAACTTACATTACGATAAACTATAACTGGTATTGCCTCTTTCATTGAAACTATAAGCATATTATTCTCAACAGCTACCGGCACTTTTTCACGATGATTAGTAAACAGGGCCCATGGCTTTTATAGAAGCTGCATCCCAGCCTGGTGGTAAGGTTGCTGATAAATCTTTTGCACTTCTTGAATAAAATGCGATCCTATCTGTATCAAGCGGGCAAAAAGTTGCTTCATCACCAGCGATTTTTACTCCGTCAGAAATTTACAAAATAATTTTTTTGATCTAGCCAATCAATATTAATCTCTGACCCGGATCCCCAATCCTATAATATTGTGGTACGCATTTCGTTCAAAACTTTCCATGCTTTTATTGTGTATTTTATTATAGGGCAGCACAGTGATGCAATAATAATCTGTAAATCTTTTTTCGATTAGTTACATTGATGTACCATGGTATAGGACGGCAATTCCAAAAAAGATTTTTTTGTACTTCTTCTAACGAAAGCGCCTGCACCCCCGATGGCTGATTTGCGGTAGATGGTTGCCAGAAGGGGAATTGGCTCACCTCCAAAGGGGCATTCACCTCCACCTGTACCATTTGCCGATACAGCCAATTTACCCACGAAGGGATAACAGATTGTTCTGACATTACATTGACGCCTCTGTTATTAAATTCATTTATGATCTTAAATTTTCCATCAACTAAATTGTTGTAACCACTTGCAGGATCTTCCCTATCCCAATCGTTTCTTATACTGTGCCAGGACATTACATCAACCAAAAGCGCATCATGAATTTTATACTGCTCCATGATATATTCTATCCTTGCCTGCGCCCATTTTTTCATATACTTTACCATACCCGTGATGAATGAAAATTTTCCCGGCCCTAGTCACGGTTTCTCCATATTCCAGCATCAGGGCTGCGTTCAATAAAAGCCTATCAAACACAGGGCTGTTTTTATAAGCTTCATCATAGTTGGTATTAAATGTAACATTTGCATTATACTTTTTGCTTTGTTCCATCAAATCTTAGCCCTGTATATCCGCCCAGGCTTTCGTTTACATTATCTTCAGAACGAAAGCCTGTATCTTGTGCGCCATACACCCAGTCGCTTATCAAAGGGATCTGTGAGGCAAAATCAGTAAGCATTGCAAGACCACTAATTAGTTTTTCGCTGGCAAATGTTGTTCTTGGTTCTTTTTCCGGCTTATATTTTCCACCAACTATGTAAATGAATTTATCATTAAAATAATCTGTAGGCGTTGGTGGCATGCCCTTAGCGATAAGCCTTTGCCTCGTCAAGCCAATCGACTTTTCCATTGTCATCAAGATGTTTTAAAAAACTTAACATGCAACGTGGCATTTGGCCAACCAGCAAATTCGGTGTGTTATCATTGCCAGCCTTTGGAGGGTTTCCATCGTTCATATTATGAGCTCTTCTTCGATGTACAGAACAGTGCATGGTAAATGGGAAGACTATATCCAGTTTATGAAAATCAATAGCGTGCTATGCGAAACTCAAGGCACCGATCTTCAAAAAAAATCGCCCGGAATTTCGTTAGCAGTCTTTAAATGAATAGCAGATGACATACCGGTAATGGGTGTACAAATTTTTACTACGTTGTTCACCGTACCGAATAATTGATGCTTTTATTTTTAGTATACCACCACTATATGCTGTCTGAATTACATCAGACCAGGTTTCTCTCGACTAAATACCTGCAATTCACTCCTACGTATTTTTAACTGAACAGCCGCCAATAATAAAGGCAATGTGCTGCAATAGATTATATCTCAATATATCTAATGTTACTTATTTTTTAATATCGTTAGTTTAGATACAAAACAAAATTCAACCCTTATGATATGAATGAGTTTTCACCGAATTGAAAACTGCCAGTTGTCCCTTAGTTACTATTTCGTCCGCATCAAAAGTAATGAACTGTGCCATAGCAATTGAGTTAAGCAATTCCATCGCAATAGAATAAGCGTTCAATAAGGTCTGATTTGCAGCAAGGATAATTTTTTTATATATGTTATCTTTAAGCAACTCGACAAGCTCTGTGCCAATGAGAAGACCACTTAAATAATAATAATTTTCTTCCTCAGTAAGTTTATTAAACAAAATATTGGTGCGTACCAAGAAACAGTTATGAAGAATATTTGAATGCCTGGACATTAGTACGCCTTTCTTAAAACTCTCCAGATTTTCTGGCTCGTTAATCTCACCAGTCTGTTTAACAGATAGTTTAAGAATGGTATTTTTGCACAGCGTATTAAATATTTCGCCGGTCATGTAAGTTTTAAAATCGACTACTTTGCCGTCCAAAACCTGGATATGTTTTGAATGTGTTCCAGGGAAAATATAAGTGATGCAGTCATTTAAATAACATCCCGCTAATTTTGTTTCTTCACCTCTCATTACATCATGCTTCGTATTTGCCCCGGAAATAATAAAAATCTGATGCCTAAAATCAGGTTCTTCCGCTAATGCTAAAGTTATTAAATCAGATCCATCTGCTTTAAAAGGAATTTCTTTATAAGCCAGTTCCAACATACCTATAGATGATGAGACCATCCCGGACATGATAACAGGAACCCCATCTAATAAAACAGACTCCTGTTTTTCAATTTGCCCAATTTTATAAGCCAAAAAATTTTTATAAAAATTCAGCCGGGTAGTGTCAGATGTATTTTGTTGCCATAATTTATAAGTGGATGCAATACCTTCTCCTGTACTCACCTCTGCCATTACACCCAGGTCTCTTGTATTTATAAGCTTTAAACGGAAGGTCGAAGTTCCCCAATCGCAACTTAAAAAATATTCCATATTCATAAATAAATAAATTTTCAATAATCATTTCTATCAAACAATCTGTTTCTGAAAATTGCAAGCCTCATAATTGTCTTTAACTTAATAGTCTATTTTTTTGCCTTTGAAAAACTGTTTACATTATTTACGTCATCCGTTGCACTTTCACCAGTTGAAAAAATGAATTGACAGCTACAAGTGCAGTTTTACTTTTAACACCAAATCATCAGCTGTAATGTACAGCACATCCTTTCTTTCATTAAAGGCGCAATTTGATGTTGGGCGCCCATACACTCGTATCAATCCCAATAGTTTTCCTTCCGGGGAAATAATATTTATCCCCTCTGGCCCGGCACTGAAAATATTACCCCATTTATCAACTTTAAATCCATCCGGTCCCTGTTGTACTGTTGCTCCTTCTTTGATTTCTGTTGCATCCAGTAATATGCCACCTCTTTGAATATTGCCATTGCCATCAAGCTGGTAAGCGTACCAGGCGGGATGTTTATCATTGCTGCTGGCTACGTACAATATTTTTTCATCCAATGATAAAGCAATGCCATTTGGATTAGGTATAGAATCAATCAGTAAAGTTATTTTACCATCTGCGCCTATCTTAAATACACCTTCAAAACTTAATTCTCTTGTTGGGTCTTCCGCATGTTTTGGTAAACCATAAATAGGGTCGGTGAAATAGATATTGTTTTTACTGTCGGCAACAAGGTCGTTGGGACTATTAAATTTTTTTCCATTATAATTTGCAGCAAGAATCGTAAAGTCCGGCTTTGGCGCATCCAATGTGGTATTTAACCTGACCACTTGCCTGTTGCCTGACTGGCATAGCAATAATCGTCCTTCTTTATCAAGTGTAAGCCCATTTGAACCATTTTCGCCAAGACGCAGCGCTGTATCGGTATAACCCGAAGGTGTTAAATAAAGTTTGACTGCATCTTCTTCTTTCCATTGGTATATTTTGTTTTCAGGTACATCTGAAAACAACAGCATTTGCTTATCGGCAATCCAGACAGGGCCTTCAGACCAGGTAAATTTTTTCCCAATAACTTCTATAACAGCATTGCTATCAACAAGGGTAGCAGCTCTTTCATCGTATATCTCAATTTTACCAACAGCACTGTCTTTAGTTGTTGCTGTTGCCTGTTTGTCCTTATTGTTTTTAGTACCGCAACTATAACAGCTAAGCAGGAAACAGCATAAAATAATGGAAACAATACTTTTCATAATTGTATATTGAAAATGAAAAAATCATTCATAAAAAGTTAACCCAAGAGTTTTCACATTGCGATTGATTCATCGGGTATTATTTGGTCTTTGCTTTAATGCTGAATAATATTATGGGGTACAAGTGTGCGACGCAACAGCAGCCCAATAGCACCCATCAGTTTGTTACCAAATCCTTACTCACTTCTATACGCTCCACTTTACCTACTAAAAATATATAGCACAACGCACCAGTAATGCCCAGGCTGCCAATGAAAATAAGAGCCGGCGCAAAACTGCCATCACTTACCAGGAATCCAATAATCAATGGAATAAAGATTGCCGCAAGCCCGCCGATAAAATTGAATACACCGCCTGTTAAACCAACTAAATGTTTAGGCGCTAATGTTGAAACAAACACCCAGGTAATTGATGCAAAGCCATTTCCAAAAAAAGCAATACACATAAACATAATAATGAGTGCAGGGCTGCTTACATAATTGGCCCCGATAATAGATGTGCTGAGCAAAAGTCCTGTAATGACGGGTACCTTACGGGCCATGCCTGTTGACAGTCCTTTCTTAATCATATAATCTGACAAGAAACCAGATAGCAAAACACCTGCAAATGCAAAAAGAAAAGGCACCGATGCTAAAAAACCTGATTTAATAAAATCCATACCCCTGTATTTTACGAGGTATGTAGGAAACCAGGTAAGAAAAAACCACATAGTGCCACCCAAAGAAAACTGGCCAAGATAAATGCCCCATAATTTTTTATGACTGCATACTTCTTTGAGATCACTCCATTTAAAAGGTTGTGATGTGCTTTTATTGTTTACATTTTTCCTATTAATAAGGCCGCCACCTTTTTCTATGTATTGCAGTTCAGCTTCATTCACCGTGGCATGTTCAAGCGGGTCACGGTAAAAGAAATACCAAACAATGCCCCATACAATCCCAACAGCTCCTGTGATAATAAACAGGCCCTGCCATCCTGTATAATATTGCAATGCAGTAAGTGCAGGTGCAAGAAATGCAAGGCCAATAAATTGACCGGAAGTATATATAGCAATGGCTGTTGCCCTTTCTTTATCAGGAAACCAACTGGTAACAATTCTATTATTAGCAGGATAAGATGGTGCTTCAAAAACACCAATCAGCATTCTCAAAATAAACAATACAATAAAACTGGTAGCAAAGCCCTGCGCAATTGTTATTACAGACCACAAAATCAAACTGAATGCATAAACTAACCGGGCACCATACCTGTCGGTCATGATACCGCCGGGTATCTGCAGTATTGCATAGGTCCAACCAAACGCAGAA
The DNA here is from genome assembly GCA_038251675.1 of Chitinophagales bacterium. Lineage (GTDB taxonomy): Bacteria > Bacteroidota > Bacteroidia > Chitinophagales > Chitinophagaceae > Ginsengibacter. The sequence goes on from JBBSBD010000005.1 coordinate 23,917, forward strand.
AAAATATAGCCTAATTGCACAGGCGTAAGTTTAAGGTCTGCGGTTATCATAGTAGCCGCAACAGAAATATTACTTCGGTCCATGTAGTTGATAACAACATTTACAAAGATGGCAGCAAGTATGATGTACCTCTTGCGTGTAGGTTGCAGCGTTAATTCTTTCATATCAGGAACAATTAAACTTAGTTGGGCAAGATTTAATATTGTTAGATAAGTCTGAGTATTTGTTTACCAACTTTTTAAATGCTATTAAGCTTCTGTTGTGTCACCCACTTGTAAGTTCTTATCATTATTCAGCAAGATGCAATCAGTATTATATAAAATATCAGCCCTTACCATTCAGCAACACTGCCATCTTCATGCCGCCATAATGGATTATGCCAGTTGTGGCCTACCTTTTCCATTTTAATCACATGCTCTTCATTAATTGTTATACCTAACCCCGGCCCCGATGGAATTTTTACAAACCCCTTTTCATAACTGAAGACCGATTTGTCTGAAATATAATCCAGCAGGTCGCTGCCTTTATTGTAATGAATGCCCAGACTTTGTTCCTGTATAAAAGCATTATGACAACTTGCATCTATCTGCAAACATGCGGCTAAAGCTATTGGCCCAAGCGGGCAATGCGGCGCTGCCGCTACATCAAATGCTTCTGCCATGGAAATAATTTTTTTACATTCTGTTATCCCACCGGCATGTGAAAGATCAGGTTGTATAATATCTACATATCCTTCCGTCAAAATTTTTTTAAAATCCCATCGTGAAAACATTCTTTCGCCTGTTGCAATAGGAATAGAAGTAAGTTGTGCAATATCTCTCAAAGCTTCATTATTTTCAGGCAATACAGGTTCTTCAATAAACATGGGATGAAACTGTTCAAGTTCTTTTGCCATCACTTTTGCCATTGGTTTATGCAAACGCCCATGAAAATCTATACCGATACCAATTGTATTACCAACAGCTTCTCTTACGCTTGCCACTCTTTGCAGTACCCGGTCAATTTTATCATACGCATCTATGTATTGCAGTTCTTCCGTAGCGTTCATCTTTATTGCTGTAAAACCATTTTCTACCGCTGCTTTTGCTGCATTGGCTACATCCGAAGGTCTGTCGCCGCCAATCCATGAATACACTTTTATACTGTCCCTCGCTTTTCCGCCCATTAACTGGTAAACAGGCGCATTAAAATATTTGCCTTTAATATCCCATAATGCCTGGTCAATGCCGGAAATAGCACTCATTAATATTGGGCCACCCCTATAGAATCCGCCGCGGTACATCGTATTCCAGTGATCTTCGATATGCATGGGATCTTTACCGATAAGGTTTTCCATCAGTTCATCTACGGCGGCTTTCACTGTAGCGGCTTTGCCTTCAATAATAGGTTCACCCCAGCCAGCAATATCGGCATCCGTTTGTATCTTTAAAAAAAGCCACCGTGGCGGTACCTGGTATAATTTATAGCCTGTAATCTTCATTGTTATTTTACATTGGTTTTAAATTGCATAAACAAATTGTCGTCACATCATTAATCGTGAGTGATGAACTTAATCACTTTCTATTTATAGTAACATACCTCATTGATTAATTGTAACTATTAAAAGTAAAATCATTGATATACACAACCGCACAGTACAGTACTGAATTAATAAGTATCAGGGTAAACCTTTAAAAAATTAAAACATACTTTCAGTATTGATCAATAATGCCAAACTTATATTTACCCATTACTTTGAATACAGATTAAAACCATCTTTGTGTAGTTAAATCATAAATACCTCAGGTTCAATCTGATTTTTTTATTACTTAAAAATCCGATGGTCAGATGAATAAAATTACAAGCTTACCCCTCTTTTCCAAAAAATAAAATCCTGCTGTTCGTTACGCACTGCAGCAACCTCCACTTTACCACTGGCAACATTTATTATATAATCCAGTATCCTTTCTCCTGCCTGCTGAATTGTTTCGTCACCATCTATAATAGTACCTGTGTTGATGTCAATAATATCATTCATCTTATTAAACAATGTGCTATTACTCGAAATTTTTACGACTGGCGCAACAGGATTTCCTGTGGGTGTACCCAACCCTGTTGTAAACAATACAATGTTAGCCCCGCTTGCTACCTCCGCAGTAGTGCTTTCTACATCATTGCCGGGAGTGCATAATAAATTGAGGCCGGGCTTGTTTATTTTTTCAGGAAAATCCAGCACATCTTCAACAGGTGATGTGCCCCCTTTTTTTGCAGCACCGGCGCTTTTTATTGCATCCGTAATTAATCCGTCTTTAATATTTCCCGGTGAGGGGTTCATATCAAAACCACTTCCAACATTTTTTGCCTGCTCATTGTAATCATGCATCAACTTTACAAAACGCTCTGCAACATCTTTAGTAACGCAACGGTCACTTAGTTCCTGTTCCACACCACATAATTCAGGAAACTCTGATAAGATTACGCTGCCCCCAATGCCACCAATAAATCTGAAGTATATCCAACAGCAGGGTTCGCCGAAATACCACTAAAGCCATCGCTCCCTCCACATTCCAGCCCGATACATAATTTACTTAACGGAGCTTCTTTACGTTTACATTTATCAGCTTCCATTAAACCTGCAAATGTGCAACGGATAGCTTCGGCCAGCATATTTTTTTCAAGACCTATTTTTTGCTGCTCAATAACATACAATGGTTTATCAAAACCGGGTACTCTTTTCTGTATTTCATCATTCAGCATATCAACCTGCGAATGCTGGCAACCCAGACTTAGTACTGTAGCGCCTGCAACATTGGGATGTGTTATATAACCTGCCAATAATCCGCATAATGCCTGTGCATCGCTTTTTGTACCACCACATCCCCCACTATGTGATAAAAAACGGATACCGTCAACATTAGCAAACATTTTTTTGGGGAGAGTAAGTATTTCATCTTCCTCTTTAAAATCAAAAGCGAGTATATCATTTACGTCTGCGCCTGTTCTATATAAATTGCTTATACTTTCTACAAATGAATGATATTTTTCAGGCCGTGCATAGCCCAGGGTATCCAGTAAAGCCTCTTTTAACTCCTCTACATTTTTGTTTTCACAAAATACCATGGGTACAACTACCCAGTAGTTTGCAGTGCCTACGCTGCCGTCATTCCGGTGATAGCCCAAAAATGTTTTATTCTTCCAATGAGAAATATCGGGCTTACGCCATTGGTAATTATTTTCCCTGACTTCATACCGTCCTATAGAATGTTTTATATTATCAACAGAAATTAATGAGCCTTTTGGTATATTTTTTTCTACTTTCCCTACAACTACACCATACATAAATACATTATCCCCTTCAGATAAATCCGTTGCAGTAAACTTATGTTTGGCAGGTATATTTTCCTGCAAAATGAATTCTTCATTATTGCACAACACTTTTTGATTTTTTGTCAAATGTGTTAACGCCACAATTACATTATCCTTCTCATGAATTTTCAAAATATTCTTCTTCATGTTTACCTGAAATTTCCGGCTGATTTATGATATGCCTTTGCTATTTGCCTGCTGGTGCCTAATCCATCAATTCCCAATTCAATTATATCTCCCGGTTTAATAAAAATTGGCTCAGGTTTAATGCCCAATCCAACTCCCGGCGGGGTACCTGTGCTTATTACATCTCCGGGCAACAAGGTCATAAACTGGCTGATGTAATGAACTAAAAAAGGAATTTTAAAAATCAAATTAGAAGTATTACTGTTCTGGTAAAATTTCCCGTTTACTTTTAACCAGACATTGAGGTCGTTTACATTTTCTATCTCATCGGGAGTGATTAACCAGGGACCCAATGGGGCAAACGTATCACAGCCTTTTCCTTTTGACCATTGTCCACCTCTTTCCAACTGAAAAGCCCGTTCGCTGTAATCATTATGAAGGCAAAAACCTGCGATATAATCCATAGCTTCTGCTTCTTCCACATAAGATGCCCTTTTGCCAATTACAAATGCCAGTTCAACTTCCCAATCAGTTTTTGCACTGTTCTTAGGTATCACTACATCATCATAAGGCCCGCTTAATGAAGAAGAAGATTTAAAAAAGATGATTGGCTCATCAGGAATGTCTGCATTGGTTTCTTTTGCATGGTCTGCATAATTTAATCCAATGCAAATTATTTTTGAAGGCCGTGCTACAACTGCTCCTATCCGTTCTTCTTTCGGAACTTCGGGCAAAACAGGATTTGTTGCAAGATACTCACGCAGTTTTTTTATCCCATCATCATTAAAAAAAGCTTCATCATAGTCATTCACAAAAACTGAAACATCAAAATATTTATCACCTATAATAACACCAGGCTTTTCTTTGTCTGCTTTACCAAATCTGAAAAGTTTCATATTTATTTTTTATCGTCACTAAAATTAAATTCTTAAAAAGATTAAATTAATCCGGAAATCCTATTTCAGTTCAATCTGAATAATGCTGTCAACATCGTCAGGCACTAAACCATCCAAATAAATAAATGTGCCTTCCGCCTGTTGCTTTATTTTTATTTCTTTTTTATCAGAAAACAAAAACGCTTTTACAATTTTATCTTTTAATTCAGGAACAAAAATAAAAGCATCCCTTTCCGGTTTATGCAGGATGTGCATATATAAGGATTTACCTTTCAAAGTAAAAACACCCCAGGGTTTTGGAGGAATATAATCACCCCTGGTGCCATAAATGGTTTCCCCGTTTTTGTCCAACCATTTGCCAATTGCTTTTAAAGTATCAACAAACTCGGGCTGAATAGTTCCATCGGGCATAGGGCCCACATTTAATAAAAAATTAGAATTGTACCCGGCAGCGCTAACGAGGTATTGAATTAATTTTTTTGCTGACTTATAATTTCTGTCAGTAATGTTGAATCCCCAACTGTCGTTCATCGTTTCACATGTTTCCAAAGGCAATGCAGAAACGGTTGCGCCGCCAAATCCTGTGGTGTTATGTCCCGGTAAATCTTTTTCAAAAGCCTGAAAATCTTCGCCGGCTATTGGTGAAAGGTGATGGTTATTACTTATTAAACAACCCGGCTGTAGATCATGTATCAATTTATATATTTCATCATAATGCCAGTTAACTTTTGCCTTCAGGCTTTTATCAGTATCGTTTTCTAATTGGTCCCAATGGCCATCAAACCAGATACCGGAAATTTTACCATAATTGGTAAGCAGTTCGGTAAGTTGTGCTTTCATAAAACGGATATAATTTTCCCAATTACTTTTTTCCGTTCTGCCGGTTCCTTTACCTGTTTTGCCGGTTTCATATTGATAGTCGCTGCGGTACCAGTCGAGTAAAGAATAATAAAAAAACAATTGGATACCCTGTTTATGGCATTCATCAGCCAATTGCTTTAAAGCATCTTTTCCATAGGGGGTGTTGGTAATCTTCCAGTCAGATTGTTTTGTGTCCCAATTGCTAAAACCATCATGGTGCCGTGAAATAAAAGTTATATACTTCATCCCTGCTGCTTTGGCTGTTGCTACCCATTTGGCAGCATTAAAATTTTGAGGATTAAAAATATTAATCAGCCGTGAATATTCATTTACCCTGATATTTTTTTGTTGCATTACCCACTCACCCTGGCCCAATACACTGGATGCCCCCCAATGAATAAACATACCAAACTTATTATCCTGGAATAATTTCCGGTTGGCTATGTTTTCAGGTGCAGGTGTATAAGTTTGAGAAAATGTATTTGTAACAACAAATACAAAAAAAATAAAAAAGAGTAATTGCTTCATAATCTTGTTTTTTAATTATTCAATTTTATAAATCCCCCATCAAACGGGTAATCGCATCCTGTAATAAACGAGGCTTCATCACTGCACAGGTACAGTGCAAGTGCAGCCACTTCCTCAGGCTTCGCCATACGCCCAACAGGTTGTGACTTTGAAAGTTTATCAAACATTTCTTTTTCTTTACCCGGGTAGTTTTTAGCGATAAATCCATCTACAAACGGTGTGTGAACACGGGCGGGTGATATGGAATTACAACGAATATTTTCATGGATGTAATCCTTAGCTACAGATAAAGTCATTGCCATTACAGCACCCTTTGCAGATGTGTAAGCAAACCTGTCAGGCAAACCTACCCATGCTGCGACTGATGCCATATTAATTATAACACCGCCGCCGACATTCCTTAAATTCGGTATCGCCTCATGCAAACAATTATATACGCCTTTTACATTTACATTGATAACACGGTCAAAATCATCTTCACTGGTTGTATCTGCCTTTCCAACATGGGCAATGCCTGCGTTATTAATTAAGATATGGATATGGCCGATTTTTTCAAATGTCGTTTTTACTTCTGCCTGGTTAGATACATTACATGCGTAAGAAAAAACTTTACCGCCAATACCTGTAATTTCATTTACAGCTTCAATTGCACTTTCAATAGAAAGTTCGAGGATATGAACTTCGGCGCCCTGTTTGGCAAATAATATAGCAATGGCTTTACCTATTCCGCTGCCCCCGCCTGTAATAACTGCTTTTTTATTTTTTAAACTAAACATCAGCTATGCTATATCTTTTAATGAAATATCTTTTATGTTACTCAATGCTGGTTGAAAATATTTTATCCATTCGTACCCATCTTTCCCCAGGATTAGCAGCAGGTATTGCCTGCTGATATTTCCACATCAATTGCTCCCATTCTTTTACTTTAGGGTTAGCGGCATCCATTGCTGCTTTTTTTCCAAAACTAAAGTCTTCATTTGTTTCAATAATCATAAAAAGCCGGTTGCCTGCCCTGTATATTTCCATCAGCATAATTCCTGTGTTATGGATATTTTTTATAACATCAGACCATACGGCTTTGTGATACTCCTCATATTCAGCAATTAGCCTTGCATCTTCAACCAAATCTATTGCTAAAGCAAAACGTTTCATAAGCGATAATTTTTATTATACTAAAAAACCTTTAATTCCTTTTCAGAAATTATTTCTTCCTTAATGATACACCCCCATTTACCATACCAGGCAACAATTAAAAAACAAATCAATGGAATAATATAAGCGAAAGCGGTAGAGTATTTATCAGCGAGGAGGCCCATAAAGAATGGTACTATGGCTCCTCCAACAATTGACATTATTTGAAATGAAGAAGCTTTTTTTGTATGATGCCCCACATCTTTTACAGCCAAAGCAAAAATGGTGGGGAACATAATGCTTTCAAAGAAGAAAACTATCATCAAAGAATATATAGATACCCAGTTTAATTTTAAAATCACTACAACACATAGTGCAACATTAATGAGGGCATAAACAGTCAGTAATTTTTCAGGCCTTATCTTTCTCATCAATGCGGTTCCCGTAAACCTGCCTGCTGTAAATAATATCAGGCTTACTCCAAAGAGGGTAGCAGCTTTTTCATTAGTAATATTTACCCCGCTTTCCGTACAATAATTAATGAATAATGCAGCGATCCCCACCTGTGCTGCAACATAAAAAAATTGTGCAATAACTCCCGTGGTAAAATTGCGGTGTTTAAATAATGGCTTTCTGTCCAACTCAACTGAAGACACAATCTCGCTTTCTTTTATTTCCGGCAACTTGATGAATATAAAAAAACCTGCTATTACCAAAACAACTATACCGATAATTAAATATACTGTGGTTACATTATCAAGGTTGTTACTGTTCCCTTCACCAAAAAAAAGTTTTGCAGCTATCAATGGCCCTATAATGGTTCCCACTCCATTGAAGCTTTGCGATAAATTTAAACGGGCGGCTGATTTTTCAGGTACACCTAAAACTGTTATATAGGGATTTGCGGCTGTTTCCAAGCAAGCCAATCCTGAGGCGAGAATAAAAAAAGCGATAAGAAAGAAATTAAAATTAGCCTCCTGTGCTGCAGGATAAAACAGAAAGGCGCCGCTGGAAAATAAAAGCAGCCCTATAATTATTCCTTTTTTGTAACCATACCTGTTCATAAACATCCCCGCAGGAAAGGCCAGTATAAAATAAGCCCCAAAATAAGTTGCCTGCAGTAAAGTGGACCTTGCTTTGGTAATATTCAATGTTTCCTGAAAGTGCTTATTTAATATATCGAGCAGTCCGTAAGAAAAACCCCATAAAAAAAATAAAGAGGTGACAAAAATAAATGGCAGTAAATAGCTTCTTTTTGACATGTAACCGATTTTTAATTAATAACTTTTAAGAACTCCTGGTTAAATTTTGACCCCCGAAATATAATAATCAATGCTTTCATAACTGTACTGAGCTGTATGAAATTCCTTTTTGACACTCAGTTCACAAACCAAAACAGCTTATTTATTTGGTATGTTTCATTATAAAATGGAACAATAAAATTTATTAAAGGACTGCCACTTCAGGTATTATTTTTTAAAAACTACCTGGGGGAAATAAATTGTTCGGCATAATTTTTTACATCATTTTATTAAATGGGCAGGAAAATCATCAACCGTTTCGCAGCCAAGCTGCTCCATTACCTGCTGCAATTGTGTTTTTAAAATGCCAATGGTATGGTCGCCACCTTTTTTACCCAATGCACCCACGCCATACATAAACGGCCTGCCCATAAAAGTAAAACATGCACCCGATGCCAAACATCTTCCAATATCAGGCCCTGAACGGAGACCGCTGTCAATCATCACTTTTATTTGATGACCATATTTATCTGCTAAATTTTTTAATGGCTTTATCGTTGATTCACCGGCGTCAATCTGCCTGCCGCCATGATTGGAAACAATAACACCATCTACACCCAATTCAATTGCTTTTTGAGTATCCTCTTCATTTACTATTCCTTTTAATACCAATGCGCCTTTCCACATTTCCCGGATGGGTTTTATTTTTTCCACATCAATCCTTCCTGTAAAAGTCTGGTTCATAAACTCACCAAGTTTGCTCATGTTTAAACCTTTTGGCATATATGGTTTTAAAGTTGCAAAGCCAGGTATGCCTGCTTTCAATGTTTCAATTCCCCACAATGGTTTTCCTATTACCTGCACAATATTTTTTACAGACATTTTTGGCGGCATTGCCAATCCGTTCCTGATATCTCTTGGCCGGAAACCAAATGAAGGCACATCTACCAGTACTACTAATACCGGGCATTGTGCAGCAGCGGCTCTTTTTATTATTTCATCCCTTAATTCATTTTTTGTGGGATGATATAACTGAAACCAGGCCCTTCCTTCAGACAATTCAGCTATCCGTTCTATGCTGCTGGTGGATACGGTGCTGAGAATGTACGGGATATTATTTTTCAATGCAGCTTTTGCCAGTATCTCTGGTGAGTTAGGCCATATCAATCCCTGCAGACCGATAGGTGCAATACCAAATGGTGCATCATATAGATGTCCGAATAAATTCACCCGCATATCATGCCCGCCAAACTTTTTTAAATACTGCGGCATTAATTGCACCTCCTGCAAATCAGATTTGTTTCTTGCAAGGTTCACATCGTCATTACACCCGCCTTCCAAATAATCATAAGCAAATTTTGGTATCCGCTTCTTTGCTTTCTTTTTTAAATCCTGTACAGATGGATATTGAGGATTGTAATTGAGTATTATTTTTTTCTTTTCCATTTATCAATTGTCACACAAAATAAGATTGTATAAAAAAAATTAATTACCGGGTTCTGTTTGTAAGAAAAGTTCAGATAGCTGGTGGCGCTTTAATGCAAGCACACCTCCCATAGCAGAGCCAAGCGGCATGGATGAAGGCAGGATTTCAAAGCTGGTTAATTTTTCAGACAGGATATTTAGAAAAAGGTTATTGTCAACAAAGCCGCCATCAATAAATATTTTTTTAACAGCAGCGCCATTTATTACCAACCGTATTTTTTCAACCTGTAACTGAACTAATTCTTTCATTAAATGATGATAAGCTTCTTCAAAACTGTCGAACCAGCTTAAATCCATATTGGTCATCTTTGCAATTTCATTATCATGCTCAATACTTGTCCAGTGAAATAATGGAGACAAAGTATTCTTTGCTTTTTGATATAATGCTTTATCAAAAACAACTTTTTTATGATACGTATCGCTCACACCAAAATGAAGTGAAAGTTTGTTTATCCAGTTGTTGTACTCATTACCCATGAACAATCTTGAAGCTTTTACTTTCCGTCCATCGGGTTGCATATAACATAAACAATCCTGTTTTAATTCATCTTTTGTTAATGCTGTATCATTAAACGGATTTAAACAAATACTCCATGTACCGGTAGATAATAAAATGAAAGGTTCCTTACTGCCAGAAATATAAGGTAACAAAGCTGCAGAACTATCGTGTATTCCCAAACCAATCTCTATGCTTTTACCCGGCATTAAAAAAGTTTTATCAGAGCAGATGGGAGGAAGCAATTCAACTAAACCTTCCTGGTACATCCAATCATGAAAATCGCTGTGCTGAAAATCCCACATACCTGTATGGCAGCCAATGCCTGTGTACTCACTTACTAAAATACTACTGAATAAAAAAGAAAGATATTGCGGCAGAAATACAGAGTATTTTATTTTAGAAAACAAATGCGGTTTATCATATTTCAACCAGTATAGTTGTAACCCGGCATTGAGCATTCCCAAAAATGGCGAAGCGGTTTCTTCGGCCCAACTGCCTGCCGCATCATGAACGAATTTAAATTTATCAATAATATACGGAGGGATTGTTTTTGTATAATTATATAAAGGAGCAACTGGTTTATATTCTTTGTTAAGAGGAACCATGGTAGCTCCGTAAGCAGAAAAATTAAGGGCAATAAGTTCATACTTTCCATTCTCAATAATTGCCTGGTAAGTTTTAAATACCCATTGCTCTATTGACTGCAAATCATCACACGGATAACCGTCATCATCTTTTATTTCATCAAAACGAATGTACTCCTGGTGTACCTCTTTCAGGTTCTCATCGAATAAAAAGAATTTTTTATTCGTTTTTCCAATGTCGAATATGGCTGTAACTTTTATTTTCATATCCTGAACTTCTACAGTCCTGTTGAAATAATTTTTGTTCCTCTTTCAGTAATCAATTGCTCCCTTATTTTTAATGAACGGAATAATTGTATTGGCTGCAATGCACCGCCTCCTCTTACTCTTGCTTCTGCCACCAGCGGTCTTACATCAGTTCTGTAAGCAGCTTGTAAAACTTCCTGGGCTTTTGCAGTATCATTTGCTTCCTGTGCTTCAACTAATGCAGTTTTATCAACTATCAATGCCTGTGCATAAGCAATCATAATAGCTTCAACTGACTGCAATAAATCTTCCAGCGGGTCTTTTACATTATGGCTTGCATCAATCATCCATGCTAAATCTGTAGCATGATTCATTCCTTTTGCATCCATACCTTCCACCAGTTCATTAAAAATTAAAAACAATTGGTATGGGTTGATGCTGCCAACGGTTAAATCATCGTCACCATATTTACTATCGTTAAAATGAAAGCCTGCCAGTTTGTTTTCCATCATCAGCAAAGAAACAATTTGTTCAATATTGGCGTTGGGTAAATGATGGCCAAGGTCTACCAGTGTGTATGCTTTATTTCCAAGTTTACTTGTATATAATAAAGATTGCCCCCAATCTGCAACGGTTGTTGAATAGAAATTGGGTTCATATGCCTTGTATTCCAGAAAAATTTTCCAGTCACCCGGCAATGCTGCATAAATTTGCTGCAAACTTTCATAGGTACGTTGCCATGCTATTCTGAAATTTAATTGTCCGGGGAAACAGGAGCCATCCGAAAGCCATACTGTTAAAGATTTTGAACCCAATGCAACGCCTTGGTTGATTACTTCAATATTGTGTTTAATAGCTTGCTGGCGTACTTCTTTATCTGTATGTTGTAAAGAACCAAACTTATAACTGTTGATTTGATTTGGCTGGTCCTGGAACGTATTTGAATTAACGGCATCAAATTTTAACCCGTGTTGTGAAGCAAGTGCTTTGATGGCATTCGCATCTTTTGGAATATCCCAGGGTATATGCAATGAGATAGCACCACTTGACTGATTGAGTGCATGCAGCAAACCAACATCCTGAATTTTTTGCTCTAAGTTAGCCGGCTCACCTCCTCCGCTAAAACGGCCAAACCTTGTGCCACCTGTACCCAATGCCCAGCTTGGTATTGCAATCTGAAAAGCAATTAATTTATCAATGACTGCCTGTAGATCATTTACTCCATTAGCAATAAAATCAAATTGTTTTTTATGCTCTGATAAAATACCCTGATTGTGTTCCTGGATAATTTGTTTTGTTAACTGCATCTTTACTGATTTATGGCAAGTAAAAAACTTCTTTCAATGGAATACTTACTGGTGAGTTTTCAGGATTGCATTCCATAATATCTTTCATATAGGCCCACCAGCGTTGCATCACCGGTTCTGCCGGAAGATTCTCCAATGCAGAAGGATCTTCGGCATTCAATACTCCTATTAAGGCATTGTTGTCGGGGTCTAAAAAGATGGAATACTCGCTAATACCTTTTCGTTTTAAAAGCTGTTCAAGCTCGGGCCATAATTCATCATGCCTTTTTTTATATTCTTCTTCTTTGCCCTTAAATAATTTCATCTTCAAAGCTATACGATCCATTTTTCAATTGTTGAACTGGGAATAAACTTTACTAAAAATATTCAATGCTAAATGTTCAGTTTTCAATGCTCAATTTATAACTCCTCCTTAGAGCTTGTCCCGCCCAGGCGGGAGCGGGAGGTTGGGGGCTTTATCTTACAAATGCATTAACGACACCGCCATCCACATTCAAAACATTACCTGTTGATTTGGATAATAACCCACCAACAAATGCAAGGCAGGCATTGGCAATATCTTCCGGTTCTATTACTTCATTCAACAATGTTCGATTGGCATAATATGCAGGTAACTCTTCAACAGAAATGCCATATGCTTTTGCTCTTCCTTCTGCCCATCCATTGTTCCATATATTACTGCCTGATATAACAGCATCCGGGTTCACTACATTAACACGAATACCATCTTTTCCTAGTTCAGCTGCATTTAAGCGACTCAGGTGCAATTGGGCCGCTTTTGCAGAACCATAACCTGCATTGTTGGGGCCGCTCACTAAAGCATTTTTACTTACAATATTAATTATATCGCCGTCCATTCCCTGTTTGCGCATTACTACAACAGCTGTCTGTGTTACCAGGAATTGTCCTTTCACTAAAACATCATACAGCAAATCCCAGTCCTTTTCTGTATGCTCTTCGATTGGTTTTGAAATCGAAAGGCCTGCATTATTCACTACTATATCCACTCCGCCAAATGCTAAAGCAGCCGCATCTAAAGCTTTTCTTATCGTTTCGGCATTGGTAACATCCAATATTTCTGAAACAAAAACATCCTTTCCATATTGGAGTTTAAATTCTTCTTTTGTTGCTTCCAAACGCACCTCATCGTTATCATTAATAAGAACACAAGCACCTTCATCGGCAAACTTTTTAGCGATAGCTTTCCCTATGCCCCCTGCACTACCGGTAATAAGAGCAATTTTTCCCGATAATGCTTTTGGCTTTGGCATTCTTTGCAGCTTTGCTTCCTCCAATAACCAATACTCTATATTAAATGCTTCCTGTCTTGGTAATGATGTGTACGATGAAATCGCCTCTGCACCTTTCATTACATTTATTGCATTAATATAGAATTCTGCTGCTACCCTGGCTGTTTGTTTGTTTTTTGCAAAAGTGAACATCCCAATTCCGGGATAAAGAATAACAACAGGATTAGAATCACGCATTGCCGGGCTATTGGAATGCTTGCAGGAAGTATAATATTCTGTATACATTTTTCTGTAAGCCTCAAACGCTGGTTTAAGTTTTTCCCTCACAGAAGATGCGTCTTTCAAATCTTCGTTTGCTGATAATGAAAGAACCAAAGGGCTGATCTTGGTGCGAAGGAAATGATCAGGACAACTTGTACCCAAGGGAGCTAATTTATCCAGATCATTAGAATTGATATATTCTAATACCCGTTCATCATCGGTAAAATGACCAATCATACTAATATCAGAAGAACAAAGCCCCCTTAACAATGGAGCCAGCATAACCGCCTGCTGCAATCGTTGTTCCGCAGGTAAAGATTGAATTTTATTTCCACCAAAAACCGGTTTGTTTTTACCCATATTATCCTGCAGGTAGTCGGCGCACCGTTCTATTACTTCTAATGTATTGATGTAACTTTCATAAGCCGTATCGCCCCAGGTAAATAAACCATGAGACCCTAACATGATCCCGCGGATACCCGGATTTTCATCTAAACATTTTTTTAGCTGCAAGCCCAGATCAAACCCTGGTTTTTGCCATTTTACCCAACCAATGGTACCATTAAATAATTCTTTAGTGATACGTTCGCCATCTTTAGCAGCAGCGATTGCTATGGCTGCATCCGGGTGCAAATGATCTATATGTTTAAAAGGAAGAAAACCATGTAATGGAGTATCAATTGATGGAGCTTTTGAATCCAGGTCATAGATGCAATGATTGAATAGCTCCACCATTTCATCTTCATACTCGATACCACGGTATACATTTTTTAAAGATCGTAAGCGATCGACATATAAAGCAGCAAGGCCATTTTTTTTCAACGTTCCAAGATCACCACCCGATCCTTTCACCCACATTACTTCTGTTTCTTCCCCGGTCAAAGGATCTTTTGCCATTGCTTTGCAGGATGTATTTCCCCCGCCATAATTGGTTAAACGCAGATCAGCGCCTAATAAATTTGAGCGATAGATCAGTAAAGCCACTTCATCGCCATTCAGCAACGCAGCTTTTTTTTCATCCCACAAATAACTTACATGCTTAAAACCCCCAACCCTGCCAGCTGGCGGGGGAGATTGAAGAACAGGCTTAACTTGACTACTCATATTTGGTTTTTAAAATAGATCTATTTGTTTTTTGTTCTGTTACAACTGAAATAAGTAATTGTGCAATTAAACTAAAAGTCACATCAGTTGATAGTAAAATCTTTTTCATCTGCAAATAACTTTTCAATTATCCCCCTTCAGGGGATAGGGGTATTTATTTTATCGAATTGCCATACCCTACCAGTAATACAGAAAGAATAATGGTAATGATCCCGACGATCACTGTTGTTATTGTTTTTTTGCTTACCCCTTTCCATTCTTTTAACACGAGGCCCCACATATTAGCTACGAGGATTATAAAAGCCATATGCAGAATCCATGAACTGGCCCCATTACCAAGTTTACTTTCTCCCATACCATAGAAAAAAACTGCAGAAACCAGGTTGTTCCTGCCAATGCTGCAAAAAGATAATTGGATCTTAAAGGAGCTTTTTTGTTGCTATAATCACCGAAAGTTTTATTCCGGGCATTAAGGATCATGCACCAGATAAAATTGGTAGTAAGCCCTCCCCATAATAACACAACATAGATCACATTGTTGCGGAATAAAAACTCTCCTTCACCCGGATGGGCTGCTGTCCATACTTCATTTGCCACCATTGCCATGGGTTTACCGGATTCAAGACCAAAATTGAAGCAGGCGCTTAATACACCTGACACTATAGAAACAAAAATGCCCAAACCAAATTTGTATTCAGTTTTCATTTTCAATCCGTGTGGATCTGTCATAGACCCAGCACTTAATTGTCTTTCTTTCATCATTCCGGCTTTTCCGCAAAAAATGATACCAATAATACATACAATTAAACCTGCTAAAACAATTAATCCCCAGCTGGAACCAATCAGCATGCTGAATGTGTCTTTACCTTCTTTAGGAAATACATCATAATAACTGATGGTATTAGCGAGCCAAACACCATGCACAAACCCAGGATGATACTGCTGCCAAGTGAAACACCAAGATAACGAACACCCAGGCCATACGTTAACCCACCAATGCCCCAAAGCAAACCAAATAAATAAGTGATCCCGAGTGTGCTGGTATCAGTTTGTTTAATAATATCAATAAAGCCCGGAATGGTTAGGTATGCCGCAAGAGGAGGAACAATAAGCCAGGAAAATAGTCCTCCTATGATCCAATAACTTTCCCAGGACCAGCCCTTTACTCTTTTAAAAGGAATATAGAAACTGCCGGAGGCAAAACCACCGATAAAATGAAAGATGACTCCTAATATTATCTGCATAAATATTAGCCTAATTAGAAGGGAAATATAGATTTATATAAAAATACTTCGTAGTTTTAATATATCTGTTATGCACTGTCATGATTTCAATTTGCACGAAATTTTATAATTTTTAAATTAAGAAAAGTTTTATCCGCATAAATGATAACCGGAGTTACCTAAACTTTACAATCTTTTCCTATTTTCCAATTAATTATAAGTAATTTGAGGCATGCAAGGCATTTTAAAGTATGAAAATCAATAACATATATAAGCTCATATATATTGATGAGTTTTCTGCTACCCCAAAATACCTTCAACTTGCCAACTCAATAATAAAAGGTATACACGAGGGGCATTTTGAAAATGAGGAAATTCTTCCTTCCCTCAATGAATTAAGTTTTGAATATGAAATTTCAAGAGACACAGTTGAAAGAGGATATAAACATCTGAAAAATCTTGGTATATTAGGTTCGTTTCCAGGCAAAGGATATTTTATAAAGAATACAGATATAAAGAAGCAACTTAGAATATTTTTAATATTCAATAAACTTAGTTATCACAAAAAAATTATCTACGATTCTTTGGTAGAATCACTTGGTGATAATGTTTCCATCGACTTTTATATTTATAATAATGATTATCTTTTGTTTAAAAAGCTATTGACTCATCGAAAAGAAGATTATGATTATTTTGTAATCATTGCGCATTTCCTGGATGGCGGAGAGAATGTACACGAAATTATAAATACCATACCAAAAGACAAATTGATATTACTGGATAAAAAAATTCCCGGTATTACAGGAGAATTTGCCAGTGTTTTTGAAAATTTCGAAAAAGACATTTTCGTTGCACTGGAAAAAGCAAAACCCAAGCTCCTCAAATACCATACAATTAAAATCATTTTCCCTGAATATACATATTTCCCTAAAGAAATATTAAATGGGTTTATGCATTTCTGCCAGGATTATGCATTTATAAGCAAGGTTGTTCATAAATTAGAAGATGAGCCTCTTAAAAAAGGGGAAGTATATATAAATTTAATGGAATCTGACCTGGTAACCCTGATTGAAAAAATTATTTGCAGTAAACTAAAAGTTGGTAAAGATATTGGTGTTATATCCTATAATGATACACCACTTAAAAAAATAATCCTCTCTGGCATCACTACGATGTCCACTGACTTTCAAAAGATGGGACAATTAACAGCTAAACTCATCCTGGAAAAATCGAAAGCTCAGATTGAAGTACCATTTGGTCTCACTTTGAGATCATCATTGTAGTGTTTTAATAAATGTCGCAACTTTATAGCAAATTCAGGACAGTTTAGGACATCACATACAGTTCATGACGGCTAAATTTAATGCTATGATAAATTTGTCTATTAGCTGCCCAACTTTTTATCAATTCTTTGAATATTTCAAAATCTAGAAATCAGCTATTTTATTTCGGTTAATATTTTTGAAATGAATATTTTTTTAATGAACTAAGCATAAGCAAGCAGAACCAATCGTTGACCTGTTAATTCAGATCTACTTAGTGTGACAACAAAGGCCTGTATCTACGGGCCTTTCTCACTTTATATCGTTTTACTGATTGGTTTAACTTTTATCTACCTGATCCGCCGGGGTTTTTTCTAATTTCGTTGTTCGTTTATTCTTTATAAATGTGGTTAGAATTATGCATAACAATCAGAACAGTTCATAACAGTTAAATAGAGCCAAATTAATATATTTGATTGTATTCTAATCTATTCATTAAGAGATATCTTTCCTGGATAGGTTTACACTTTAAAATTCTCCAATTTTTTATGTTAACTCTGCAAGGGATTTTTGAAAACAAAATAATTGCCATAATAAGAGGAATAAATCCCAAAGATGTTTTAAATATTGCAAATACGCTTTATGAAGGAGGAATTAAGGTAATGGAAATTACCCTGAATTCGCCTGATGCTTTATCCATTATTAGCAAATTAAGCCAGACAATTGGAGATAGAATGATAATTGGTGCCGGAACTGTACTTGATGCATCATCGGCAAAATCAGCAATTGAAGCAGGGGCGAAATTTATTATTTCTCCCGGATTGAATATAGAAACTATTCAAGTAACCAAACAATTTGGAGCAGTAAGTATTCCCGGGGCATTCACACCAACAGAAATTATTTTGGCATATAATTCTGGTGGCGATATTATTAAGTTATTTCCTGCATTAAATGTAGAGTATTTTAAAAATATACGAAGCCCCCTGAATCATATACATATTATGCCAACAGGCGGTATAACTCTTAATAATATTAAAGCATTTAAAAAGGAAGGGGCGGTAGCTTTTGGAATTGGCAGCTCACTTGTAAATGCTCTTAACCCGGTAAATACCGAATATATTAATGAGTTAAAGGAAAAAGCAAAAAAATTTGTGCAATCTTTAGAATCAGATTAAACAGTTAGTTGTTGAAAATGAAACCATTTAATAAAATATTTCAGAACGGCCATTACTTTTTTATAGGCCTGTTTGTATTTGTTTTTTTTTCATCCTGCAATTCAGAGTCAACTCTTTTTACAAAATTATCGGCAGATGAATCTGGTATTGATTTCAATAATTTGATAACAGAAAATGATTCAATAAATCCCATCGATTTGGAATTTCTTTACAACGGCGGAGGAGTAGGAGTGGGTGATTTTAATAGGGACGGACTGCCGGATTTGTACTTCACGGCAAGTACAGTTTCCAATAAGCTTTATTTAAATAAGGGTAATATGAAGTTTGAGGATATTACAGCTGCCGCAGGTGTTGATGGCATACAAAGGTGGTGTAATGGAGTTTCTGTTGTGGATATTAATAATGATGGCTGGCCGGATATTTATGTTTGTGCTTCCATTAAAACTAATTCCGACCAAAGAAGAAATCTTCTATACATCAACAATGGGCTGAATCAAAATGGAATTCCTGTTTTTAAAGAAATGGCCCATGAATATGGACTTGATGATACAAGTTATTCAGTTCAGGCCGCCTTTTTTGATTATGATAATGATGGCGATTTAGATATGTACCTCGTTACAACAGGTCTGGCAAAAAGAAGTTCAGCTTTTTTTAATAACCAGGTTAACTCAAATACGTCTGATGAAATTGACAAGTTATTTCGCAATGACTGGAATGATTCATTAAATCACCCTGTATTTACAGATGTTTCGAAGCAAGCTGGCATTATCGAACTGGGTTTTGGATTAGGGATTGCCATTTTAGATATTAATCAGGATGGGTGGAAAGATATTTATGTTACCAATGACTATTATGGAAGTGATCTTCTTTATATTAATAATAAAAATGGAACATTTACTAATAAAATAAAGGAATATTTTAATCATACCTCTCAAAATGCAATGGGTATTGATAACGGAGATATAAATAATGATGGCCTTTCTGATATTATTAGTGTTGATATGAATCCGGAGGATAATTTCAGGAAGAAAAAAAATATGGGTAGTAATAATTATTTTATTTATCAAACCATGATTTTGCAAGACCAGAACCTGCAATATGTTCGAAATACATTGCAACTAAATCAGGGTTTGGCGCCGGTCGGGGGAGATACAGTTATTCATCCTGTTTTTAGTGACATAGGTTTTTTTGCAGGTGTAGCTGAAACTGACTGGAGTTGGGCTCCTTTAATTGCAGACATTGATAATGATGGATACAGGGATATTTTTATTACTAATGGCTATCCCCGCGATGTTACGGACCATGATTTTATGGCTTTTAGAAATGATAACATAGCTGGCAAAAAGGAACTGATAGACCATATGCCGCAAATAAAAGTTGCGAATTATGCTTTTAGAAATATGGGTAATTTAAAATTTGAAAATAATGCTGAAAAATGGGGTATGTCTCAAACATC
This sequence comes from Chitinophagales bacterium, assembly GCA_038251675.1. GTDB lineage: Bacteria > Bacteroidota > Bacteroidia > Chitinophagales > Chitinophagaceae > Ginsengibacter. The sequence goes on from JBBSBD010000005.1 coordinate 43,897, forward strand.
CTTTTCAAACGGCGCCGTTTATGTTGATTTGGATAATGATGGCGATTTGGATTTCGTTGTAAATAATATTAATGACCCTGCTTTTGTTTATAGAAATAATTTGAATAACTCCGGTATAGTAACTGCCAATTACCTGGAAATTATGTTTAAAGGTGAAAATAAGAATCAATATGGCATTGGCGCAGAGGCAAAAATATTCTACGATAGGGACAGACAACAGGTGATAGAAAATTCTCCTTACAGAGGTTACCTTTCTACTGTAGATACAAAAATTCATTTTGGTCTTGGGGATACAAAAATGATTGATTCTGTTATTATCAGATGGCCCGGTAATAAAAGACAAAAATTCTTTTCAATGCCGGCAAATCAATTATTAATTGCAGATATTAAAAATGCCCGGGCAGATGATTCCCTGGAAGCCCAACCAAAACTGAATAACAATTTATTTACGGAGGTCACATCTACCCTTGGGATTAATTATGTTCATCAGGAGTCGGAATATATTGATTTTAATTACGAAAGATTATTGCCCCATAAATTATCTCAATATGGACCCGGATTAGCTGCAGGCGATGTGGATTTAAACGGGTTAGATGATATAGTTATTGGCGGAACAGATTTGTCTACCGGGAAATTATTGTTGCAACAAACCAATGGAAAATTTATTCAAAAAGATTTACCAATTGATACTACTTCAGGTGCCGTAAGGTCACAAACTATGGGAATACTTCTTTTTGATGCCGATAAGGATGGGGATCTTGATTTGTATTGCACCAGCGGTAGCAACCGGTTTCAGGCCAATTCAAAATATTACCAGGACAAGTTTTATGAAAACGATGGGAAAGGGAATTTTATATTAATTGATGATGCAGTTCCTCAAAATTATGTAAGTAAAAGTTGTATCAAAGCGACAGACATTGATAATGATGGTGATTTAGATTTATTTGTGGGAGGAAGGGTTTTACCTGGAAGATACCCGCAAAAGGTAAGCTCATTTATATTTAGAAATGATTCAAAAGCTGGTAAAATAAAATTTACAGATGTTACTGATATGGTTGCTCCCGGTTTACAGAGTATTGGATTAGTCTGCGATGCAATTTGGACAGATTTTGATAATGATGGCTTTACCGATCTGATTGTTGTTGGTGAATGGATGCCGGTTACTTTTTTTAAAAATAATGAAGGGAAATTTATTAATATAAGTGCAGCTTCTGGTATTGCTGATAAAATTGGCTGGTGGAATAGTATAACAGCCGGTGATTTTGATAATGATGGCGATATAGATTATATAGTGGGTAATCTTGGGCAAAACTCTTTTTATCGCCCAACGGACCAATATCCTGTAAAAATATATGGGAATGATTTTGACAAGAACGGAACCCTTGATGCTATCCCAACTGTGTTTCTAAAGCATACAGATGGTACTATAAGAGAGTTTACAGCACATAATCGCGATGACATTGTGGAGCAACTACCTGTCCTGAAAAAGAATTTTTTGACCTATAAAAGTTTTGCAAATGTTGATATAAAAACTTTATTGGGAAAAGAGTGGTTAAAAGATGCAGTTGTTTCAAAAGCAAACTGGTTTCAAACAAGCTTTATAAAAAATAATGGGAAAAATAATTATACAATTTCCCCATTACCGCCATTAGCACAATTGGCTCCAGTATATGGTATGATTACAGATGATTTTAATGATGACGGAAACCTCGATGTAGCACTTAACGGGAATGATTATGGCGGTGAAGTATCTACTGGCCGATATGATGCCATGAAAGGCCTCGTAATGCTGGGAGACGGTAATGGAAATTTCTTACCTCAAAGTATTTCACAAAGCGGTCTTTATATTCCCGGTGATGGAAAAGCTTTAATTAAATTGAGAGGGATAAATAACGCATTGCTGGTTGCAGCTTCTCAAAACAAGGGTTCTTTGAAGGTTTTTAAAGGGAAAAAATTGTTCCAAAAACAATTTAAAATGAATGCTGATGATAGGGTACTTTTTATAGCCTTAACCAACGGCAGGGTAAGAAAAGAAGAATTATATTATGGATCATCTTTTTTATCTCAATCATCAGGATGTATCGGCATTGGAAATACCATTTCAAAAATTTCAGTTGTTAATCATAAAGGGGCAAAAAGAATTTTATACACTAAATATAAATAATTGCCCGTTCCGGCCAGGATAAATGAAAGATTGCGGTATTGTAAAAATTGAAAGATTTTTTTTGCCTGGATTATATCTTCCTGATCAAATTAATTGAATGAAGAATGTTGGATATTGACATAAGAAGTTTTAAATTTAAGGAATCTAACGGTTATGAGGAAAACAATTTCAGTGATATCTGATAAACAATTGCTTGCTGCTATACGTAAAGGAAGTGATGAAGCTTTTCGTCAATTATTTGAAAAGTATTGGGAAGATTTATACAGAATGGCTTACCGTCGTCTGGCTTCCCCGGAAGACATTAAGGATATTTTGCAGGATGTTTTTCTCTCTCTCTGGAAGAATATTGATCAAGTCAATGCGGATGAATCCCTGGGCGGATATCTCTATACATCTTTACGCAATAGAATATTCAATTTTTTTGAAAAAAGGCAAAATCGATTAAACTGTCTTATGAAACAGCCGTTGAACCCGGTTGAGTCAGAAGAAATTATCTGGAACCGGTTCAACACGGAGGAAATACAAAAATTTATTGCTTTGCAGGTTGCGGCAATGCCTCCGAAAATGAAACGGATTTATTTGCTTAGCAAAAAAGAACAGCTTACAATTTCTGAAATTGCTGAATTGCTGAATTTATCTCCGCAGACTGTAAAGAACCAATTACACCGTGCTTTTGAACGCATGAGGCATAATTTACAAAAGCATAATCTGCACAAACTCCTTATTGCTTTTCTTTTTTCTCCTTTCTCATAAAATATTTTTGAATATTGTGGTACTTCTGATCCCTCCGGCTGTTATTGATAATAAAAAGCGGTGGACATACAATACCTGCAGGATTTAATCCGGAAATATAATGTTGGCAAATGTACTGATGATGAAAAATTGTTCTTGGAACAGTGGTATCAGTCATTTGAATGGAATCAGTCAGATAAAGATATTACGGATGCTGAATTGATTCATTTGCGTGAGGAGGCTTTCCACGGTATTAAAAGCGGGATGACTCCTTCATCTGGCGATCAAACAGTAGAGAGGGATTTTGGGAAAACACGTTCACTGTTCTTCTGGTGGCGTTTTGCAGCAGCAGCAATGGTGATTATTACTGCCGGTTATTTTATTTATAATTTTTCCGCCTATAAGAAACATGATATTTTTATCACCCCTGCCCTTATTAACGAAATACCAACAGATATAAAGCCTGGCAGCAGCATTGCGCAACTAATTCTGGCTGATGGATCAGTTGTATCTCTTGATTCAGCAGGTACACTACAGTTGAAAGAAAAAGATGGTACGCTTATAAATAAGCAATCCGGAAAACTTACTTACAATCAAGCAGCCCCGAACACCAACGATGTTTTGTTTAATACTTTGTCTATTCCACGCGGTGGTGAGTACCAGGTTGTGTTACCTGATGGAACGAAAGTATGGATGAACGCAGCATCAACATTGCGGTATCCTACCCGGTTTAGCGGAAATGAAAGAAAAGTATTTTTAAATGGAGAGGCCTATTTTGAAGTAGCGAAAAATGCCAGGATGCCTTTTCGTGTTATAGTCGATACCGATATGACAGTTGAGGTAATCGGAACTCATTTTAATATAAAGGCTTATAGTGATGAAGATGAAGTCAAAACTACGTTGGTAGAAGGATTGGTGAAGGTTTCAAAGAAAATGAATACAGTGATGTTGTCACCCTCCAAGCAAGCGGCATGGGGAAAGATCAATCAGCGGTTAACAGTCAGTAAGGCCGATGTTGAAAAAGAAACTGCATGGAAAAATGGAATGATTGAATTCCGTGAAGATAATTTGCCCTATATCATGAAGCAGATTTCACGATGGTATGATGTAGATGTAATATTAACTGGTAATTATCCCGATGGCAATTACAGCGGTTCAATACGAAGGCAGTCAACATTGTTACAGGTATTGGAAATTTTAAAAACTGCCGGTGTTCAGTTTAAAATGGAAGGGAAAAAAGTGACAATAATGAAAGGGTAATTTGGATGAAGGGATTTCTTTACTAATGTAGGATTTATTCGCTTGACTATGAAAAACGGGAACGCTGGTACGCTCCCGTAGTAAAGATCAGGTCAAACACGTAAACATAAATTGATGTAACGCTTATTGTTTAACCAAAAACTTGACAAAGTTATGCAAATTAACATGACCCGCAAAAGGGGTTTGCGATTTTTTCCACCTGTATTAATTATCAGGATTATGAAACTTACTGCAGCCTTTTTACTTGCCATTTCACTAAATGTGAACGCTTCTGGATTTACTCAGAACGTCACGCTTACGGTTCGAAACAGTTCTCTTGAAAAAGTGTTTAAAGAGATCCGGAAACAAACAGGATATGTATTTTTTTACAAAACAAATCTTTTACGGAGTGCTCCGAAAATTTCCATTAGTGTCCATAACGCTGGCATAAACGATATTATTGATTTATGTCTGACAGGGTTGCCGCTCACATATTCAATCCTTGACAGAACCGTTGTCATTACTGCCAAAACAGAAAAAGCGTATCAATATGAAAGCCCTACCGGGGACATTTTGCCCAACATAGTCATTACGGGGATAGTCAATTCTAATACGGGAGAACCTATGGCAGGCGCATCTATAAGACTGAAAGGAACAGATATTGGCACCACCACTGATGCAAAAGGGTCGTTCAGCCTGAGTATTCCCGACAAAGGTGGCGTACTTGTTATTTCTTATGTTGGTTACCAATCCTATGAAGTTGCAGTAAATAGAAATAGTCAACTTAAAATTTCCCTAAAACTGCTAGACACTACCGCTGATGAGATCGTAGTCATTGGATATGGATCTTCAAGTAAGACAAATCTTACAGGTGCAATATCATCAGTTACCGCTAAAGATATATCCAACCTGCCTCTAACAGGATTGGATCAGGCCCTTCAGGGTCGTATAGCCGGAGTTCAGGTTACCCAAAACTCAGGAGAACCTGGTGGAAACATTTCAGTGAGGATTAGAGGAGTTGGTTCCATATCATCGGGTACCGAGCCTTTATATATAGTAGATGGAATACCGATGACACAGATCGCTGGCGGCTTAAATTCCATTAATCCTAATGATATAGAAAGAATTGATGTTCTTAAAGATGCTGCTTCGGCAGCTATATATGGATCACGGGCTTCAAACGGTGTTGTTTTAGTTACTACTAAACATGGCAAGGTTGGTAAGCTTTCTTTAAATCTTGATGCCTATGTAGGCACACAGCAATCTGTTAAAAAAATTGATCTTTTAAATGGACCTCAATTCGCAACATTAGCAAATGAAAACCTGGTAAATGGAGGGTTAGCGCCAAATCCTGACTGGAACAACCCTTCATCATTACCTACATATGACTGGCAGGATGAAGTACTTGGCTCAGCTCCAGTTCAGAATTATAATATTTCTGCTTCCAGCGGTACTGAAAAATCCCGTACTTATTTTTCATTAGGTTATCTCAACCAGGATGGTATATTAGAGAGTTCACATTATAAAAGATATACTGCAAGGTTGACTTCCGATTTTGACATAACAAAACGAATAAAAGTAGGCGGTACTTTTAATTTTGGTCATGATGACAAAACAACTCCAATTACCCAGAGTGGTGATAAAGGTTCTCTAAATAATACCGTCAGGATGTGGCCGATAAATCCTATATTTTCTAATATTGATGGAGATATAAACAATGCGCTGTACGGGTATAAAGGATATGCCCTGGTAAAAGCTGCAGCCCCTGCATTGTATTATCCCGGTTTAAACAACGTGGTTTATATAGATAATGTTCATTATAAATACCCCCAAAAATCTACCAATGTTTTGTTAGCTGTGTTTGGTGAATATGAAATTATCAATGGTTTAAAATTCCGAACATCATTTAATTATCTGCGGAACAATTCATTCTTCCAGTTTAGCAGGGACGGTGTGCCCCCGGCAGTAGATGGAAGAGGGCCATTAATAGCTGTTTCCCAATATTCCGAAACATGGAGGCAGATAGATCAGTATGACTGGATAAATACCCTTACCTATAGCAAACACATCAATGATCACAACTTTACTATTGTGGCAGGTATGGATGCCTTGAAAAACATATACCGGCAAGTCTTGGTTGATGGTTCGGGTAACCCTCCTGGTCAGTACAATCTTAGTTCCATTGGGAATTTAAATGTCAATGGATATTCTGAAACCTATTCATTATTGTCCTATATAGGAAGAATTACGTATGATTACAAAAACAAATACCTGCTTACTGCGAATTTCAGGCGTGATGGGTCAACAAAATTTGCACCAAGCAAGCAGTATGGAAATTTCCCGTCTGCTTCTGTGGGATGGAGGCTGTCTGAAGAGCCATTCATGAAAAACATAAAAGAAATCAATGAACTGAAATTGCGTGCAAGCTATGGTATTGTAGGTAACCAAAATATACCCAATTTCAAATATGCGAGTACTTATAGCAACAATTCGGGACTTTACAATTATGTACTCGGAAATACTGTAGTTCCTGCTTCTTACCGGAACAATATCGGGGATCCGAACATACATTGGGAAAAATCCGCTCAAACTAATTTTGGTCTTGATGCCGTTTTATTTAATAATTTAATTACACTTTCTGCTGATTATTATATAAAGAAACAGACTGATATACTGGGTCAGGCACCTGTGCCCAGTTATTTGGACGCGCCGGGAAACACGATTACTAAAAACCAATTCTCTATGGAGAATAAAGGATTGGAACTGCTTTTAGGAGTGAATAAAAAAATCGGGCAAGTAAATTTTTCAGCAACAGCCAATTTTTCCACACTTGAAAATAAGATTACCAAATTGCTGGGTAAAGCAACAGATTACATTACACAACCACTCGGATCACTTCAGGGAGACGATGGTGGTTCCCAAACCCGCTCTGCAGTGGGTGAAAGGATTGGAAACTTTTGGGGTTATGTTGCTAATGGAATTATACAGGATACTTCCGAAGCAGCAAGCAGTGGTATGAGTGGTGTTAAACCTGGAGATAGAAAATTTAAAGATTTAAATGGCGATGGCAAAATTGACGCAAATGATAAAACAATAATTGGAAATGGATTACCCAAGTATATTTTTGGATTAAATTTAAGTGCAACTTATAGGGATTTCGACTTTTCTGTTTTCTTCCAGGGTCAGTCAGGTGTTCAGGTTGCAAATATGTTCGATGCTTATGCCATGCATATATCAGGTGATGGTGGATTCATAAATGGATCATCAAAATGGCTTGATAGATGGACTGCAAAAGGTACCAGTAATGATATGCCGCGTAATTCATACGATGCTCCTTCATCAAATCGTTATTTTTCATCAGCGTACATAGAAAATGGTTCGTTTGTTCGTATTCGCAATATGCAATTGGGCTACACACTTCCTGTAAAATTAATTAGTAAAATGCGCATTAGCAGTTTAAGGCTTTATATCTCAGCTCAAAATCTGCACACATTTACAAAATACACCGGATTTGATCCAGAAGTAGGTACCCGTTACCAGTCAGGTCCTGGTGATGCAAAACAACCTTCGGATGAAGTTAACCCTTTAACTACCGGGGTTGATTATGGCAGATACCCTTTACCAAGAACGATATTAGTGGGATTAAATGTCCGCTTTTAACTGAATTGTAAATAAATCTCTAACATTAAAGATAAAAGAATGAAAAAAATATTAATAGCATGCTTGATGATTATAACAGCATCGATATTCATACTGCAGGCATGCAAAAAATCATTTCTGACTGCAGAACCTCAGACAGGGGCTGCCTTTGATCAAACTTATTTTAAATCACAAAAGGATTTTGATGCTTTTACGTTTGGAGCGTATTCCGAGATTGGTGGTACTTGGGATTTTGGCCCACTTGGAAAAGGAATGCAGGGATGGGTAGTTGAAAGTAATATTTTTTTACATGATATTAATCAGGGTAGTGAGCAACCCTACGATCTTAATACTTTTGCTACTCCTACCTCTGAATTGGCCAGTGCTTGGACAGTCCTTTATAAAGTTGTTGGAAGGGCAAATGTCCTTCTTGAAAAACTTGCTAGTAATGGTTCAGTTTTGACGACATCACAAAAAGACATGACGGAAGGGGAAGCAAATTTTTTGAGAGGTTTTGCATATTTTAGTCTTGCTCAAAAATTTGGCGATGCTATTCTATATTTAAAATCATACGATGTGGCAGATGAGGCTGCACTTTCATTGGCAAGATCACCTGAAGCCCAGGTGTGGGCACAGGCTATCGCAGATTTAACCGCTGCATCTCAAAAATTACCAAAGGATTGGGATGCTGCAAATGTAGGCAGGGCTACCAAGGGCTCAGCATTAGCCTATCTTGCAAATGCCTATATGTATGTAAAAGATTGGGCAAAAGCAAAGCAAGCTTCGATGGATTTGGATGCATTAGGAAAATATTCGCTTCTTCCCACCGCTAATATCCGTGATTTATTTTCTTATCAAACAGAGAATACCGCGGAATCTATTTTTGAAATACAGTATTATTTTGTACCTGGCGCTAAAGTTAATTGGGATGGGAGCCCTAACTATGGCCAGTTTCTGAATTGGGTATGCGGACCACAAGGGATCGGAAATGATTATGCTGTTTTTAATGGTACCGGTGCCGTTGTTGGGAGCATGAAACTTGCTAATTCTTTTGAACCTGGCGATGTAAGGCGTCAGCAATTTATAAAAGTAGCCGGGGAAAGTTATAAAGGTGAAACGATGAAGACAACAGTTAATATTCCACTCACCATTGCTCAAAAAAATTCCTCTTTTTCAGCAAAGTGGTGGACAGGCACTGCTGATAATATTACTAATATTCAGGAGTGGTGGTGGGCGCAGAATATAATTGCATTCAGGTATGCTGAATTTTTGCTGAATTATTCTGAAATTTTATTTGAATCAGGCGATGCAGCAGGGGCTTATAACAAGTTGAATCAAGTAAGAGTAAGGGCAGGCTTAGCTCCAAAAACAGTGCAGGCTGACAGGGAAACATTCTTTACTGATTTAATGAAAGAAAGGCGTTCGGAATTGAATTTTGAGCCCAATCTATGGTTTCATTATACAAGAACGGGAAGGGCTGCAAAATTTTTGCTTGATGAATATGCTTTTACCATGCAACCTAAATGGAACCATTTTCCTCTGCCCCAGGGTGATATTGATTTAAATCCAAATATTACGCAAAATCCGGGTTATTGAGCCTGGATAAATTTTCTCATAGCAATCGGTATAGTCAAGCATTAATGGTCTTTTTTCTAATTGACCATTGCTGTTTTTGTGCTAATTATAATTAGGGTTTTAGCTTTTATATAGGGATATTTTTGTATTAAATATATTATATGACAAATAATTTTTTTAATGATTCACTAATGGCCAGTCAATGAAGGATCACTTTAAATATTCAGTTTAATAATGAAGAAAAGCAAGTTGTTAATTCTTTTTTTGTTTTGTTACACAATTATATTAGCGCAAAAAAAAGGTAAGCAAACTGAGTCTTTTTATTCGGATAAATTGTGGCCGGCATCTTGGATTACTACACCCGATAATGATTTAAAAGCTTTTGGTGTTTATCATTTTCGGAAAAAAATAAATCTTGAAAAAAAACCGGAGCATTTTATAATTCATATTTCTGCCGACAACCGGTATAAACTTTTTATCAATGAAACCGAAGTGGTTCACGGGCCTGCAAGAGGCGACCTGGAAAACTGGTTTTATGAAACAGTTGATATAGCCCCCTTTCTTCATAAAGAAGAAAACATATTAGCAGCCGTAGTTTGGAACTATGGTCAATATAAGGGGGCCGCTCAAATTAGTTTGCATACTGCCTTTATTCTGCAGGGGCATACAGAAACAGAGGCAATAGCTAATACAAATGCAAGCTGGAAAATCAATAAAGATGAATCATACAGCCCTTTGCCCTACGATAGGAACAGAGCCGGTCTTTATCTTGACGTTGGCCCCGGTGAACAAGTTGATGCAACTAAATATCCTTGGAATTGGGCCGCTTTAATTTTCAACGATAGTTTGTGGAAGGCTTCCTCAGTTTTATCCCGCGGCTCACCAAAAGGAATTTATTTAGGGAGTGAGCCTTTCCTGGTTCCTCGCAAAATTCCATTGATGAACCTGGAGCAGCGCCGAATACCTAAAGTTGCTTTGGCTAAAGGTGTAAATAATGACGATGGTTTCATTAAGGGAACTGCTCCTTTACTCATCCCCTCTAATACTAATGCAATAATCCTTCTTGACCAAACTTATTTAATTGCAGCTTATCCTGAAATCAAAATCAGTGGTGGAAGAAATTCATCACTCACAATTTTATATTCAGAGGCGATGTACGACAGTTCATCCAATCGGAAAGGTGCAAAAGGAAATAGAAATGAAATTAAAGGAAAAGAGATACTTGGTTACTACGATAGAATTTTACCTGATGGCCAACCTAACAGGGTATTCCGTTCACTATGGTTCAGGACCTATCGTTATGTGCAATTAGAAATCACTACAAAAGAAGAGCCTTTAATTATTCAGGATTTTTATGGGATTGCAACGGGTTATCCTTTTGAAGAAAGGGCCTCCTTTACATCAAGTGATAGTTCATTAAAGCCAATCTGGGACGTGTGTATGCGTACAGCGAAGTTATGTGCCCATGAAACTTATTTCGATTGTCCTTATTACGAACAACAACAATATTCAGGCGACACAAGAATACAATCTTTAATTTCTTTGTATGCTTTTGGCGATGACCGTTTAGTCAGAAATGCGATTGAACAGTTTAATAATTCTATTTCATCAGATGGATTAACCCAAAGTTGTTATCCATGCTCCGGAGTGCAATATATTCCACCCTTTTCTTTGTTCTGGATAAATATGGTTCATGATTACTGGATGCTGCGGCCCGATTCTGCTTTTGTAAAAACCTTTATCCGTAACATGGATGATGTATTAAACTGGCACGAACAATATATTGATTCAGCAGGTATGCTTTATAAAATGCCCTGGTGGAAGTTTGTGGATTGGGCTACTGAATGGCCATGGGATACTATATTAGGCATTGCCGGTCAGCCGGCAGGTTGGGATGGGTATTCTTCGATTCTTACGCTACAATATGCTCATACGCTTATGATAGCTGCCGAACTTTTTGAAAAATATAATAAAAAAGATCTGGCCAGTCATTATCGGCAACTCGCAGAAAAAATAAAAAAAGCAGTATACAAAAAATGCTGGGATGCTGAGAAAGGAATGTTAGCAGATTCACCCGACAAAAAAGAATTCAGCCAGCATGCAAATATCTGGGCCATACTTACAGATGCCATACCAAAGGATAAACAAGCAGCTTTAATGGAAAAAATTTTGAATGAGCCAAAGATTATACACGGCACATTTTTTTATCGCTTTTATTTAACCAGGGCATTGATAAAATTGGGCATGGGTGACCGTTATTTGAGTTTGTTGCAACCATGGGATAATATGCTTAACATGGGGCTTACCACATTTGCAGAAAATCCTGAACCAACCCGTTCCGATTGTCATGCATGGAGTGCCAGCCCTGCCTATGAATTTTTAGCAACTGTATGTGGTATTCAATCAGCCGAACCAGGATTTAAAAAAGTAAGGATAGAACCAACCCTGGGTACTTTGCAATGGGCTGAGGGTAAAATACCGCATCCACAGGGTGATATAGAAGTGAAAATAAAACGATTACCTCATTATAAATTGGCAGCAGAAATATTCTTGCCGGGCACTCTTACAGGCGAATTTATTTTTAAGGGCCAGAAAGTAAAACTAAAGTGCGGTTACCAGAAATTAGTTTTGTAAATAGTTTCAATCAAAAAAATACAACTGTTTTATTGAAGAGAATTCCGGTAACAATTGAAATATAATTGTCATCTATTTTGAAAAATATAAATATTTAATTCTTATTGTTTAAATATGAAAAAATCAGTTCTCATAACCTTGACTGTTATTATTGCTTATACAGTTTCTGCGAATGTTAAGCTGCCAAAATTATTTACTGATAATATGGTTTTGCAAAGAGATATGCCCATTAAAGTGTGGGGCTGGGCAGATTCAAAAGAAAAAGTTACAATAAGTTTTAATCAGCAAACAAAAGCTGTTCTAACCGGTAAAAATGGCAAATGGTTTTTAGAATTGAAACCGGAAAAAGCAGGTGGCCCTTATAGCCTGATTGTAAAAGCAATGAATACAATTGTAATCAGCAATGTACTGATAGGCGAAGTTTGGGTTTGTTCCGGTCAGTCAAATATGGAATGGTTGCTAACACATACGCAGGATGCAATGGCAGAAATGCAGCAAAGCAATTACCCTTTCATCAGGCATTTTAAAGTGCCTACCAATGTTGCCAGCGACCCACAAATAGATTTATCAGGCGGTGAATGGAAAATTTGCCAGCCGGACAATGCAGGTGATTTCACGGCAGTAGGATATTTTTTTGCAGTAGAATTATATAAAAAATTAAAAGTTCCAATTGGGCTGATAAATAATTCCTGGGGCGGAACCAATATTGAAACGTGGATTAGTAAAAAGGCTTACCAGGAAAGCGATGAATTTAAAACCATGATTAATGGTATGCCTCATATGAATTTAGATTCACTCGCTAATGCAAAAGAAACAAACTACATGAATAAGATTAAAAATATTCAAAGTCATATTGAAGATGACCCTGCCATCATCCAATCATGGAAAGAATTATCTTTTAATGACAGTAACTGGCCTTCGATGAATGTGCCGGGTATATGGGAAAACCAGGCCCTTCCTGATTTTGACGGGGTGGTTTGGTACAGAAAAACTATTTTTTTGGGTGATGAGTTTGCAGGCAAAGAAGCATTGCTGGAACTTGCTATGGTAAATGATTCAGACGACACCTATGTAAATGGGGTAAAGGTTGGTAAAATGAGTATGGGCTTTAAAAAGAAACGCAGGTATATAATTCCGGCAGGTGTATTAAAAAAAGGTAAGAATGTAATTGTAGTGAGAGTAGAAGACATTGGTGGAAGCGGTGGTATATATGGTGATAGCACTGATTTAAAATTAGGTATTCCTTCTTCTTCCATTTCGTTAGCAGGAAAGTGGTTGTTCCAGGTTGAATCGATAAGAAAGACTTCCGGCATTAGCCCTAATACATATCCAAGTTTATTATTCAATTCAATGGTTAGTCCTTTAATTTCTTACAGTATCAAAGGAGTTATCTGGTACCAGGGCGAAAGTAATGCAGACCGAGCATTTCAATACCGCAAAAGCTTTCCGTTATTAATCAACGACTGGAGGCAGCAATGGGGCCTGGGAGATTTTCCTTTTTATTTTGTACAGCTTTCAAGTTATGACCCAACTGGCAACAACAACAGCAAGGGTAGCAAATGGGCTGAGTTGAGAGAAGCACAGACCCTTACCCTTTCTCTCCCTAATACCGGCATGGCAATAACTACTGATATTGGTAATTCAAATGACATTCATCCCCGCAATAAACAGGATGTCGGAAAGAGGCTTGCCGCCATTGCATTGAATAAATCATACAATGAGAATATTGTTTCTAACGGACCTATTTACAAGTCAATAAAAATTGAAGGCAACAAAATAATTATTTCTTTCAACAGTACGGGCAGCGGTCTGATAGCAAAAGATAAGTACGGATATATAAAAGGTTTTGAAATTGCAGGAGCTGATAAAATTTTTCAATATGCCAAAGCCTATATGGATGGTACAAACATAGTAGTATATAGTGATGGCATAGTAAATCCAATAGCAGTGAGGTATGGCTGGGCCAATGATGCAGGCGAATGTAATCTGTATAATAGGGAAGGCTTTCCGGCAGGCCCATTCAGAACTGATAACTGGAGTGGCATTACTGAAAATGAAAAATATAAAATAAATCAATAATCATTTATCTAATAAATATGATATCACAAAAATCAATTTGTCTTTTATTGGTGGCAACTGTAATGGTATGCTTCATGTCGTGCAGATCAAATAAAGAAGAAACCAAAAAAGAGAAAGACAGTTCCTTAGTGGATTCAAAGAAAGACAGAAAACTTAAATGGTTCGAGGAAGCCCGTTATGGTTTATTCATTCATTGGGGACTTTATTCTGTCGCAGCCGGCGAATGGAAAGGGAAAGACGGAACCGATTACGGTGAATGGATTCAATGTTCTGCAGATATACCGGGTAAGGAATATGAAACGCTTGCCCCTCAATTCAATCCAAAAAAGTTTGATGCTAAACAATGGGTGTCTGTTGCTAAAAATGCCGGCATGAAATATATTGTTATTACCGCAAAACATCATGACGGTTTTTGTATGTTTGATTCAAAGCTTACCAAATATGATATTGTGGATGCAACACCTTATGGTAAGGACCCAATGAAGGAACTTGCTGCTGAATGCCAAAAGCAAGGTATCAAATTATGTTTCTATTATTCTGTTCAGGATTGGCATCATCATGAATACCCACCGAAGTTTGCTAAATTTTCCAAAGTGCATCCGGAAGGTTTTCATGGTTTCCCTAACCCCAATGCAGATTATCAAAAGTATTTTGACTACATGGAAGGACAGGTAAAAGAGCTTCTGACTAACTATGACCCTGTAGGAATTATTTGGTTTGATTGGTGGGGAGCAGCTTTTAATCCCAATGAAACAAAAAACATTGCAAGGGCGCATGCTTTTGTTGATTCCATTCATAAATGGCAGCCAGATTGTTTAATTAATAACAGGCTTAATGGAATTGGTGCAGACTATGGAACGCCTGAGCAGGAAATTCCCGACAAAACCCAAAAGACGGCCTTTGAAGTTTGTATGACAATAAATGATCATTGGGGTTTTAATAAGTATGATCAAAATTGGAAAAGCACGAAAAAAATTGTTTACAACCTCTGTGATATAGCCAGCAAAGGAGGAAATTATTTACTGAATGTTGGCCCAACAGCTGAAGGGGAAATGCCAGCACAATCTGTTAAAGTATTGAATGAAGTAGGCAATTGGCTAGCGGTTAATGGAGAGTCCATTTACAATACTACCTCTAGTAGTTATACCGACAAATGGAATGAAGATGTAAAAATGATTACAGCAAAGCCCGAAACATTTTATCTGCATATTTTCAATTGGCCGAAAGACCATAAAATTTACCTGGACTATTTTTCTAAGCAATCTGATAAAGTTTATTTGTTAGCGGATAAACAAAAAACTCCACTTAAAGTAGATGTTCATTCCAGGGGTA
This sequence comes from Chitinophagales bacterium, assembly GCA_038251675.1. Lineage (GTDB taxonomy): Bacteria > Bacteroidota > Bacteroidia > Chitinophagales > Chitinophagaceae > Ginsengibacter. Next base: position 59,291 of record JBBSBD010000005.1, read on the forward strand.
TAGTAATTCATCTTCCTGAAAATCCAGTAGATTCGGTTAACAATGTAATTGTTTTGAAATATCATTAGGGGGAAATAAATTATTTAAAACGTATAGTGAATATATACTTTAAGGGTATGATTAAAATATTTTAAATGATGGGTATAAAAAAATAAGTTTATCGTGGTAAAATGTATTAGTATTTGCCGACGGATTCTTTTATGCATATGTATAATTCTTATGGTAGGCGAAGCCAATGCACAGACTTCAAAGCCAACATGGATTTGGTATCCCGGTGATTTTGAAATTTGGTTAAGCAATGAAGTGCAAATGAAGAGGACAAAAAGGAATGCACTCCAGCCTCCATGGTGGCGAACGTACACCCATAATAGTAATGTGAGTTTTGCAACGCAAGTTGACTTAAAGGAAGAAGAAGAAATAACGATTGCTGCGGAAGGTAAATACAATGTTATAATTGATGGTAAATACTGGCAGGAGGATATATATAAAATTTTAATTCCACCAGGGAAGCACACAATTATGATGCAGGTGTATAATGTAATTACACCCCCTTCCATTTTTGTATCCGGTAAAACCATTGCTTCTGATACATCTTGGTACTGTAATACTATCCGCGGCAGTTCTCCGGGGCAAATCAATGACCTGTGGAAAGTGAAAGCCGATGCCTGGACTTTCAACAATCAGGAACAGGCTCCATCAAAGTTCAGCCTGAAGACTAAAGAAGAACTTCCTGTAAATGTTGAACGAAAACCCGGCTCCGTTTTGGTTGACTTTGGTAAAGAAACATTTGGTTTTGTGAGGCTGAATGAATTAAAGGGTTCAGGAACAATTGATTTATATTATGGTGAATCACTTGATGAAGCTCTTTCAATTGATTCTTGCGAAATACTGGACCATCTTGTAATTAAAGATACTTCAACTTCAGTTTTTGTTGTTAACCACTCAAGGGCTTTCCGGTATTTGAACATTCAGTATAGCAGTAACATTCAGTTTAAGGATGTTGACATGCTGTATGAATATCTACCACTAACCTATCGTGGTTCTTTCAAAAGTTCAGATGAAGAACTCAACAGGATTTGGAATACATCAGCATATACTCTACATCTTAATACCCGTGAATTTTTTCTGGATGGAATAAAACGTGACAGGTGGATTTGGTCTGGCGATGCCAATCAAAGTTACCTGATGAATTACTATTTGTTTTTTGATGACCCGGTGGTTAAACGAACAGTATGGGCTTTACGTGGAGGTGACCCTGTTGAAACACATATAAATACCATTCTTGATTATTCGTTTTATTGGTTCATGAGTATTTATGATTATTACCTGTACACGGGAGATAAAGAATTCATCAGGAAGATTTATCCAAGAATGGTTACGTTAATGGACTTCTGCCTTAAAAGAAGAAACAAGAACAATATGGTGGAAGGCCTTCCCGGCGATTGGGTCTTTTTGGATTGGGCGCCTGTTTCAAAAGAAGGTGAGCTAAGCGCAATTCAAATTCTTTTTTGCCGCAGTCTCGAGTCAATGGGGCTTTGTGCTTCGCTGATGAACGACACAAAAAAGTCAATAGAATACTCAGCTTTAGCAAAAGAGTTGAAGGGAAAAATCATGTCTGTTTTTTGGGATAAGAATCAAAAAGCTTTTTTACACAACAGAAAGAACGGACAAACCGGAAAAGAAGTGACCCGCTATGCAAATATGTTTGCCGTACTGTTTAATTATCTCGATTCTGCAAAGACAGAATCAGTGAAAACAAATGTGCTTATGAATGACCGTGTTTTAAAGATAACCACACCCTACATGCGATTTTATGAATTGGAGGCGCTTTGTGCAACAAGCCAGCAAGATTATGTAAGGAAGCAAATAAAAGATTATTGGGGTGGCATGCTGAGAGAAGGTGCAACATCTTTTTGGGAATTATATGACCCCAATGAAAAAGGAACAAATAAATATGCAATGTATGGCCGGCCGTTTGGAAAAAGTCTTTGTCATGCCTGGGGGGCAAGCCCGGTATATTTATTGGGAAAATATTTTTTAGGAGTAAAGCCTTTAAAACCCGGGTATGCAGAATATTTAGTTGAACCAAATCTTGGCGGGCTTGAATGGATAGAAGGAAAAGTGCCTGCACCGGATGGAGATATCACCATTGCGATGGACAAGAAACAAATCACAGTATCAGGTGTGGCCGGGGTTGGAACTTTGCGATTTAAAAGCAAAAAAAAACCATCAGGTAATGATGGAAACATTAAGAAAATAAACGGTAATACTTACGAATTGACAATTCTTTGCCTCCGTGGGTGTTCGTTAAATTATTAGGAGGCCACACCCCACACCGTGAGAGCCGCCGTCTGGTCTGCGACCAACGGCTAAACATCACGAGGTAATCCCTTTAATTTATATAGATTAGTGTAATGAAAACAGAA
>JBBSBD010000006.1:0-61288 GCA_038251675.1 Chitinophagales bacterium
AAAAATTGAGTTTTGATGGATTGCAATATCGAACTCCTCGCATCAATGAAGCTGTCCGCATTATCTATCAGATAAACAATAAGTTAGGTGCAATAAAAAACCGAAAAGACTACGGCATTTCGCACCTTTCCGGTAGGGTAGTCCCGACAGGAATCGAACCTGTATCTAAAGTTTAGGAAACTTCTATTCTATCCATTGAACTACGGGACCAAAAGGATTGCGAAATTAATGGTTTTCATTTTAAAAAAATTCCTCTGCGGTAACTTCCTTTAATGAAGGCAATAAAAAATCCGGCAACTTTAATCACCGGATTTATGTATCATTCTTACGGGTAGAAACTGATTTATAATGTTGACATGTCTATCACAAACCTGTACCGCACATCGCCTTTTAGCATACGCTCGTACGATTCATTGATGTCTTTAATATCAATTACTTCTACATCACTCACAATATTATGCTCGGCGCAATAGTCAAGCATCTCCTGTGTTTCAGGAAGACCTCCTATCAACGAACCGGCAATAGATTTTCTTTGGAATATCAGATTAAACGCGGGTATTTGTGCTGGAGTCGGGGGTGCGCCAACACATACCATTTTACCATCTCTTTTAAGCATGCCCAGGTATAAATTATAATCATGCTCCGCAGAAACAGTATCCAAAATAAAGTCGAAATAATTGTTAACTTTTTTTACCTGCTCTTCATCTGATGTCAACACAAATTTATGAGCGCCGAGTTTTTTTGCATCCTTTTCTTTCGATGCAGAATGGCTGAGCATGGTAACTTCTGCACCAAACGCGACAGCAAGTTTAACACCCATGTGGCCAAGGCCTCCAAGACCTACCACTCCTACTTTGTCTCCTTTTTTAACGCCCCAATGTTTTAATGGCGAGTATGTAGTAATACCAGCGCATAGCAAGGGCGCTACACCTGCAAGCGGAAGTTTGTCCGAAATTCTTAAAACGAAATCCTCATGTACTACTATTTGCTTGCTATAGCCTCCATAAGTAATTCCGCTACCATCTTTTTCCTGTCCATTATAAGTACCTACCCAGCCCCTTTCGCAGTATTGCTCAAGGCCTTCTTTACAACTGTCACATTCCCGGCAACTATCTACCAGGCATCCCACACCTGCCAGTTCTCCTACCTTATATTTACCTACTTTATCTCCTACTTTGGTTATGCGGCCTACAATTTCATGTCCTGGTACAACCGGGTAAACCGTCATACCCCATTCATTACGGGCCGTATGAAGATCGCTGTGGCAAATGCCACAATACAAAATTTCAATTTGAACATCATACGGCTTTGTATCCCTTCTATCAATTGAAAATGGCGCTAAAGGAGTAGTGGCAGCCTGCGCTGCGTATGCTTTAATCTCTGACATATTTATTTTTTTTTGGACAACAAAAATAAGCTTTAAAAGTTGGGTGGCTGAGTCAAAAAAATTATCAAACCCGGTTTGCCCGATGCATCTTTGCATGCTTTCAACAATATTATCAGAAGTTTGTAATTAAAAGAAAATCATTATGGCATTATTATTTGAGCCAATTAAGATTAGAAGCGTAGAATTTAAAAACCGAATAGTAGTATCTCCAATGTGCGAGTACTCTAGTGAAGATGGCTTTGCTAACGATTGGCATCTTGTGCATCTTGGTAGCCGTGCGGTAGGAGGTGCAGGGCTTGTGTTTACCGAAGCCACCGCTGTATCACCTGCAGGAAGAATAACACCGGAAGACCTTGGCCTTTGGAAAGATGAACATATCGAATTTCTAAGCAGAATAGTTTCCTTCATTGAAAGACAAGGTGCGGTTCCTGGAATACAATTAGCACATGCGGGGCGTAAGGCAAGCCACTCAAGCCCGTGGAAAGGCGGCAAAGCGCTTACGGAAGATGAAGGGTCGTGGGAAACACTTGCTCCAAGCGCTATCGCTTATAAAGAAGAAGAGCCGCTACCCAAAGCCATGACTACCAAAGATATCCAAAAGCTTGTTGAAGATTTTACCAGCGCTGCTAAAAGAGCGATAAAAGCCGGATTTAAAGTGATAGAAATTCATGCCGCCCATGGATATCTTATCAATGAATTTTTATCGCCGCTAAGTAATCATCGCACGGATGAATACGGAGGTACCCTTGAAAACCGGTCCAGGTTATTATTGGAAATTATAGCTGCGATTAGAGGTGTAGTTAAAAATGAACTTCCGTTGTTTGTTCGAATATCAGCCACAGACTGGGTTGAGGGCGGATGGACTGAAGACGATTCAGTTTCCCTGGCAAAAATTCTAAAAACAAAAGAGGTGGATTTGATTGACTGTTCTTCAGGCGGAAATTCACATCAACAAAAAATTCCCGTTAAACCATTATACCAACTGCCTTTTGCAGAAAAAATAAAAAAGGAAACAGGGATACTTACAGGCGCGGTAGGTCTTATCACCACAGCAAATGAAGCAGAAGAAATACTGAAAAATCAGCAGGCTGATTTTGTAATAATGGCAAGACAATTTTTGAGAGAACCCTATTTTCCATTGCATGCTGCAGCACAACTTGGCAAAGATATAATGTGGCCCGTGCAATACGAAAGAGCGAAGAAATGATTTATGGAATCACACATTTAAGATTTAATGTTTTCAGCAATTTTAATCTCCCGGGCTTCATAAATAATTAAATTTTTTCGATAAAAAAACTCCCGGAAACCGGGAGTAATAGTGAGATTAAGCTATGTATTAAAAAGGGATTACCGCGCCGTATCTTTTTTATCTTTTGACTTACCAATAATGTAGCCGCCCGCTGCACCAAGAACACCACCTATCACAGCGCCTTTGCCTTTCTTTTTGCTAATAATGGCACCGCCTATAGCACCTGCTCCTCCGCCTATTACTGCACCCTTAGCAGCATTACTCCATCCCTTTTTTTCTTCGGCCGCCGCAGGAGCCGGCTCGTTCGCAACTACCGGTTGAGTCGCTACTGTATCTATCTTGGTTTGAGGTGCTGCCGGAATCGTAACAGGAACTGGGGTAGCTTTTACTTTTGGTTCATTCTTCGTTACAACTTTAGTGTGTTTTGCCTCATTAGCAGCGGGCATCATTCGCGCTGCTTCTGTAGTAGCTGCCGTACCCGTATCAGTGAGTACACTATTATCATAATTAGATGTAGTATCTGCTACTATTTCCTTTTTGATGTCTGAATCTGACTTTGAATCACTATTACATGCCGAAAGTGAAAGAGCAACTACAATTGCTGTGGTTAAGAATTTCATAACTGGATTTGTTTTTTTTGATTTTTAATTCAAACGTAATTAATTCATTTATATTTTAGAAAAATCTGCATTTTCATTAAGCCACCGGTTCCCGGCGCAATCTTAGAATTTCTATTTTATCAAAATTGAAATGATTTCGGAACGCGAAAATAGGTTATAAGTAAAAAAGAAAGAACATCACATACATGGCAAAACTCATTTGCCATACTCAGCACGCCAAAATAATTATCCAATGCCCGCGTTATCCAATTATTCATCAATACCCTAACCAATTTTTATGAAAAAACTATTGAGCGTTCTATTCGCTTTCTTTGCACTAAGTGTGTTTGCACAAAACAAAAATTCCCAGGTTAAAACGGCTTCTACCTTCAATACGGATATCGAAAAAGTAGCCAGGGATTATTATGACCACTTTGCCAGTATTATGGGCGAAAAAATTTCCGAGACGGAAAATATGATTGAATATACGAGCAAGATAAATCCCGAGGGTGCTCTCGAAAGTACAATCATGCAAATTAAGAGCCTGGATAATTCTTATAGCTGGCAGGCTCTAATGCTCGACACCGAAGATTATAAACAAGCAGTTGCTAAATACAGGCAAATATATAGCCAGCTAAATGGTGCAAAGCTTTTACTGAATGATGGCAAAAGCTATAAATTAAAAGGATTTTATGATACGCCAGATGCAAAAAGAGCGTTCGCCTCATCATTAATAGGTCTCGATGTGAACGAAAATAATTTACATCAATTTAAAATTGAAGTTGCCCTTAATTATACCATGCCTGAATGGAGCGTTAAAATTTATGTGTATGAAAAAGAAGATGATGAAGATATGCGGCCAACTGTGAGCAATGATTATTAATCCCAATACTACAACTGATTTCATTTTTTCAAACGCTCGTAGTATTCAACTCCTGTAGTTCCATCTGCATTTTGTATCACTTGCATGTATTTATCTGTTCCATCCATTTTTATGGCAACATCAAAAGTATGCCCTGCTATTATAGCAGAGGAAGCGTTAAGATCAGTTTCCCTTATCAAAGAATCACTCTCCCATTTGAAGGTTCCAAAACCAATACCTGTGTGACTGCTTAAACTGGAATCTTTTACAGATTGCCCAAACATGAAGTAACCAGCATAGTAAGCTTTGTATTGGGTTCTGTTATTTAATATTGAATCATTTCCTCTTACAACATAAGATCTTATTTCTTTCCAAACACCGTCCAACGGCGTCTTCACAGAATCATTTCCCACTGTCTGATATTCTTCCGTAAGCTTATTTTTTTGCCCCTGAACAACGATTTCAGGTATAAATTGATTATAGCCATCCTGTGTCTTTTTTACATCCAACGTATATACCGCAGGTGTGCCAACTGAAGTATCCCGTGCACTATATATTACATTCTCATTTACTGTTTCTTTATCTGTCGTGTAAGAGCCTACACCAAAAGCCGAAACAGAGTCCTGGGGATTCACCTGAGAATACATGTAAAAAGCATCTGTGTAAATTTTGAGCTGTTTCAAACTTGTAAGCTTTGTTTCCTTATTAGTACTATCAGTTAACGTTTGGGAGATCATAAGGTAGGTTCCTGGCATATCAGGGGTTTCCTTTGTACTATTGCAACCGAATAGGGTAAAGATTAAAAAACATATTATTATACTTTTCATAATTATAAGTTTTAATCTGTATTCAAAGTAGTTAAAATTATTGATAAGCCCAACTATATCAATATTTATTTGCAGCGATAATCTTGCAACCGTCTTATTTTACATTAAGATAAAAACGCTGCAAAAACAGGCAATTTCTTTACCTCCTAAAAGTGTTTATTACAGCAAGATTCGTATCAGAACGTTAAGCTCTATATCTGAAAGCAGGTGGCTATCAATTGACAGAAGGATAACCCTTAGCCATCCAATCCGTTTTAAGATTATGTGGTAAGTTAAGCAGGTGGTAATTGGTAAAGTTCTGGCTTTTCAAAAAGGCTATAGCAGGACGCACATTTGGGCAATGATCAAATGGGCAACATCCGCAATACAAAACGATATTCGCTGATTTTGGCAGCTTGTTTACCTGGTCTTTAAACTTTGTCATATTTTCTTCATCTTTTACCATCCCTATATCAATGGAATTTGGAATCACAGCTCCCGGGCCGATGCTAAATATTATTGGCAAATCTTTATCACCGGCAATTACTGTTGCCAAAGTTGAAGGTTCTATTAATTGGCTCTTTGTCCAGTTTTCGGGGTTTTGAGCGGGCGAACTTTTGCAGGATACGAGGAGCATCAAAAGCACGAGGCTGTTGATATAGAAATGTTTTTTCATAAACGTAAAGATACGACTTCAGGAGTAAGCGACGACGAATGAAAGATCAGTAATTTAGAATTGCAAACGGATTATTGTAAAAGTTCATCACTATCTACATAAAATCATAATCAAGTACGCGGCGAAAGTACTTTTTATCCTGAATGATCCATGTTACTTCGTAGCTACCCGTGTTGTCTTTAGAAAAAATATACAAGTATACTCTATGGCCATCTTTGGAGCGGTAAATACCATTGCGTGAGCGTTGTACTCCATTATCGCTATAAGTAAAGTTTAAATTATAAATATCAAAATAGGCCACGGGAGGTATATCCACAGTATCATTATCGATGGTCATTGTTATGTTGCTTATGTACCTGAAAGGCATGCTTCCATAACCACCGTAGTATGTTTTCTTATCAATTCTTGTAAGGTATTTTTCGTCGTAAGTAAATTTATGTTTCGACGGATCAAAAGGCATCGTGGTAATAGTAGCTTTAATGCCCTCCCCTTCGAAGGTCATATAATCGGAACTAAACGAAGTGAACGGAATTTTTTTGAATTCCTCTTTGCCTACACTTTCTCCAATGCCGGATATCGTAAATGCTGAAAGGTCGCTGCGAATTTCTCCCTTAGGAAATTTGGCAAAAGATTCAGTTTTTCGCCGGGTATCCTGGTAGTCCAACTCCCGTTGAGCACTACATGTAATTCCGTAAAAAATTCCTATTGCAATAAAAAAGATTTTCATAGTGTGTGTTTCTGTGAAGCTTAAAAATAAAAGAATGAAGGTTAAGAAAAATAAAAATTACAAAAATGTTTTTATCAATTTCCCTTAAGAGGTTCATTAAAAAAGTCATCCACTTTTTTGTTGAATTCATCTTTATGTTCCTTCAAGGTTGCGTGGCCGGAATTAGGTACAATCCAAAGTTCACTCCCCGGAATATTTTTAGAAATTAGTTTTGTGTGTTCAGTAACTATCACATCATGGTCACCGCCGATGATCAACGCGGGGCATTTAATAGATTGAAGTGACGGCAGAGAAATATGAGGCTGTTGCCAGTCAAGCAAAAATAACTTACGGTAATTTCTTTCCTTTGCTGTAGCAGGCTTTGTATCTTTTAAAGAATCATAAATTTCCTTTTCATCCTTCCATTCCGATGGGATAATGGCAGTAGAATCAGGCCACAAATTCGCCCCGGTCGCAGCAAACTTAATTACTTTACCGGGATGGCGCATGGCAAGAAGTATTGCATTAATGCCGCCATCACTCCAGCCTATTACATAAGCGGAATCAATGTGCATGGCATCCAGTAATGCTGCCTCATCATCTGCCATCATTTCAAAACTCAGGGAGTCTTTATCATCTTCTGTTTTTCCCTGCGCCCTGCTGTCTGCAATTATTACGCGATACTTTTTTGAGAAATAAGGAATATTGGTTGAAAAGCTTCTTATACTTCCGCTATTGCCATGTATCATAAGTAAAGGCATACCGTTCCCATAAGTTTCACAGTAGACTTTTATTCCGCGGATGTCGTAATATTTCCCTGCCTCAGCATTATTCCCGTAATTTATTTTTTTTGCTTTACAGCCTATTGAAATAATAGTTCCCAGGATAATTGCAAATAAAAAAAATCTTTTTTTCATAATTGAAAGGTGTAGAGTAAAGAGGTATACATAAACGTGATAGCTAAATTTCGGCTTGTTATGAATCTAAAAATCCCAGGCTAATTTGCTTGTTCATTCCCCGTAAATTTTAATGAGTATACTTATGTGCTAAAGCAAGAAGATCAATAATTTCAAAGGGCTTCAAAATAAAATCATCGGCACCGCATTCAAAAGCAATTTCCTTTGTATCCCTGTTTGCTGAAAACATAACAACGGGTATTTCTTTGGTAGATGGATCAGATTTCAATTCTTTGCATATTAGTTTACCATCAATGCCAGACATCCAGATATCTAGAAAAATCATATCAGGGTGTTGCTTGCAGAGGGCTTTTACTTTTTTACCATCCATGGTCGTTATCACAGAAAAGCCATCATCTTCAAGTAAAATTTGCATGACGTCCACTATCCCTGGGTCGTCATCGGCAACGAGGATTTTTTTCATGGTATATCTGTGATTTTGATTTCAGAAGCATCGATTTTTCCGTTCAATCTGTAATTGTAGGGCAGTTCGAAACAAAATGTAGAGCCTTTTCCTTTTTCGCTTTGAACCCATATACGGCCACCCTGCCTTTTCACAATTTCATGTGAAATGTACAATCCTAATCCAATACCAGGAAAGGTTTGATAGTCGGGGCCACTGACCCTGTAAAATCGTTGAAAGATTTTATCCTGGTTTTCCCGGGCAATTCCTACACCGTGATCCTCTACACAAAGCTTTACACCATTTTTATTCAGCAAGGTAGAAATATTTATTTGTCGGGAAGCAGGTGAATATTTTATTGCATTTGTAATGAAATTGGTTAGCACCTGCCCAATGCGTTCCCTGTCGCCAAAAACCTGTTCGGTTTCATCCAGCTTCAGTTCGATTTGATGATCACTTGTCGTGCGCTGGAGTTCTTCCACCACTTCTTTCACCAGGACGTTAAAATCATAAAAACTCTCTTCGAAATGAAGCCTGCCTCCTTCAATTTTAGTTACATCAAGCATATCACCGATAAGCCCTACTAATTTGTTCAACTGCTGATCCATTTTTTCGATCATCATAGCAGACGATTCATTACCTTCTTTTCGAAAACGCTTTAATAAAATTTGCGCATACGCTTTTATACTTGTTACCGGAGTCTTTAATTCGTGTGTTGCGACACCCACAAAATCATCTTTCTGTCTTTCAAGTAATACCTTGTCAGTAACATTTCTAAAATTAGAAACCAATCCTCTTATTCCTTCATGATTTCTCATATTGGTGGCTGTATTTTCTATCCATGCCCAGCTTCCGTTTTTATGAAGGCACCTGTGCAATAGGGTTTGTGATTTCCCCGGCGATTGTAATATTGTGGTATACGCTTTTTCCACCATTTGTTTTTCATCGTCGTGGATTTTGCCCCACGCGTTTATTTTTTTACATTCCTCAGGTGTATAGCCCAAAACTTTTTCCGTTGCCGGGCTGGCATATAAAACATATCCTTTCCTGTTAAGCACAACAATGGCGTCGTTACTGTTCTCTATCATTGCCCTAAATCTCTCTGCTCTTCTCCGTAAATTTCTGCTGGCTCGTGTTACCGCGCCGCCTAGAGAAATAAGCAATAAACATTCTACAACAAATAAACCTAGCTGAAACCCCTGGTGTTTATCAAGTGAAAATGTGCGAAAAGGAAACAAAAAGTAGTAGTTGCATAAAAACGCCGAGGCTATGGTAGTAAAAATCCCGGGACCAACTCCGCCAAACCCTGTAGCTAATATTACGGCAGCAAAATATAGCACAAAGGGCACGCCTTCACCAATGATCTCAAAATTTGAAAGCTTTATCATTGTGACGATCAATAGCAGTAAAATACTAAAGCCATACTTGACATACCATTTACGCTTAAGCATTGCCCTATCGCTCCAAAAAAAGTAGTTAATCCTTTTGGCAAATGCTAAATAATATTGCAGCGAAGTTTTAATCATCATAAATTAATGACAATAACAGATAATTCTAATTAGCAGTAGTCGAAATTGAAACCTGGGGTTAAAAGAAATCTGTTATAAAGTGAATCAGGTATAAATATATAAATTTTAAAAAATCCAGTTGATTTATTATCCCGATGATGAGAAGTTGCTTTATAGTATTGTTATTTTAAAAGTAATATGTCGTAGAATAGTGAGTGATGAAGGTAAGTTGTGAACGGTGAGTTGTAAGTAAATTCAGCCACCCTGCTTCAACCACTCACACCTCACCACCGACAATTCACGATTAACTTAACAATAGTAATACTGCTTAGAAAAAATACTAATAGGGGAAGTTTATTTACAGCTCGTAAAAAAAATAAGAATTCATTCCTTCGGTGGCTTGTATTTTCTCAGGCGTTTTCTCGTTAATAATACCATTACAGGAATGATGTAAAAACTATACAAAACGTACAATGTATTTCCTGGAAAAATTATGGTCATCAACCATGTTAGTACAATCGCGATTGTTAGTATTATAGCACTGTATTTACTTTGCAGTAAAATGTAATTCTTTTCAACCTCAAACCCGACAACACTAACCTTTGAACTCCTTTTAAAAAGATAAGAGCAAATAATAAACTGCGATACCATTACACACCAGATGTTGATGATGTAAATCAAAACCGGAAGCAAAAAGTGTGGACGAATATGCTCTGTAAGCCCCGAAGCAGTGAAAGGAAAACAAACAATAAAAAAAAGAAAAATAAGGTTACGCACTATCACCCCGTTATTGTACTTCTCAAGATATTTGAAGATTTTAAGGTGCCTGGCCCACATAGAGCCTATAAAAAAGAAGCTTAGAATAAATCCTAAAAAACGAATAAGAACCGGCTTGAATAACTCCCGGATTTCATCCGTGGTAGCAGTTTTAGGCACTTCGGGGAATTTTATTTCTATTACAAGAAGTGTGATCGCAATAGCGAAGACCGCATCACTAAAAAGAATCATTCTTTCTAATTCAAATTCTTTATGCAGTTCGGTTTGCTGTACGGCCATAGAAAAAAATTAAAGCTGTATAAATAAAATCAAATCTAAGGTTTCATTTTTTCAGCAATAAAACATTTTTTAATTGCGACTTTTTTATTCAGTCATATTTCAAAATAAACGAACTTGATCAATTTGGAATCGAAAAATCCAAATCATTTTTCCAAAAGATATTTACCGTACATCCATCCTTCTATATCATTGAGGCCATTAACGGTATCAATCACTTCAACAAAACTCCAGTTAGCATCTTTTTTTAAGATATATACTTTTGTATTTTTAGGAAGTGGTTTGGCGATTGGTGAAAACTGTGTTCCTGCACCCGACCGAATATTTACAACTGTGGAAGTGATATAAATCGTTTCAGTACTATTTTTTCTTCCCATTACTTTTGAGCGAAAACTTGACATAGGAAAAGCAGGTCCCGGATCAGATTTTCTATGAGGCGCTATATCTTCATGCCCCACCACATCTTTTAAAGTATAAGTCTTTACCAGCGCAGATGCCACTTCTACCGCAACCTGCAGTTGCACATCAGTATAGGATTGCCAACCGCTCTCTGTCGTGTCGTTTTTATGTTTGGCAATAATCACCTCGCTATCCGCTACCGCTCTTTTATCCACCGGACACATCCATACGCTTCCCGATTTTGCAAGTCGTCCGCCATTTACGAGCTCTATGCCTATTGCATGCTTGTTCAAACCAACCAGCCCATTCCAGCTACTTAAACCTGCATGCCAGGTAACCGTATTAAATGGAGCAAATTGTACAATAGAGCCGTCCCTGTCTATTATTAAATGGGCGGAAGCTTGTGCCTCCCGGCTTAGAAACCAGCTCACCGATCCCTTTGCCTGGGTTGCCGCCGTATAATGCATTACAAGATATTGCGGAATATATTTTCCGCCTTTATTGGGCGTAGGCTTATAATCAACCTGCTTGTTAGAATTGTCGAATAAAAAATGATTTACGATTTTCATAAAAAGAATTTAGTCGTTAAAAAATATTAAGCTTTGGCTATGCCCGTTACTTACCCGCTTTATCTCCCTTCAGATACTTTCCTGATACACGCTGAAATGCATCTGATGTGTTTCTTCCTGCAAAACCATCTACCCTCAATTGCTGCCCTACGCCGTTTAACAGTTCCTGCAGTTGTTCTGCATTAAGATGATATTTTTTAGGATCATAAATTACTTCGCTTCCCATTTCCTTAATTTGAGATATCCTGTCTAATTCACCTGCAACGGCAATTTGTAATTCACTCATACGGCGAAGGACAACTGCGGTGCCCACTTGCGAAGAGACTGCCTGCGGATCAAAGACTCCGTCCTTTACATACTTGCCTTTTGAGTATTGATTTGAACAACCCCACAGATATGGTGAGTTGATATTTTTTTTGCGATAACCGAAGCCGTTATATTTCTCGAAAGAATACAACATTCCGGCAATACTCCAATCCGTCCATTGTGCAAATCCTTCAACATTGAGCGCATCTGTTGCACTTTCAAAAAAAGTGAAAGGCGGGTTTCCTTTTTTTGGATTTCCTTTTGGAACCTGCACTGTTCTTGCGATTAACGGATCTCCGTTATGCAAATGCCTGTTAAAATTGCAGCCACTTTCCATGTTGTGCATAATACCAATAAAATACCATGGAATACCTGTTGCCGCAGAAACTGCTTCGTACTGGCCCTTTCCTGCCACAATAGTTTGAACACATTTATCCAGTACGGAATACTTACTTTCCCTTATAATACAAGTATCAAAAAGATGCTGGTAACCAATTTTAAGAGAATCAGATAATACGGGCATAATTTTTTATTTTATGAAAAGAAAAATCAGGAGAGATTCTTAGGGAAGCAATCACCCGGCATAAGATATTAGTTGCATCCTATTGCCAGGCTCGCAGATGAATTTATTTTAGAAAAGACAAGTTATGGATTTTTCGAACGATTTACTTTGAAACAAAAGAATTTACCAGAAGGGAATTTTGCGCAGTTGGCCCCTTGTTGCCATTTCATGTTTTAGTAGTTTTGAAGAAAGCATCGCTGGATTATCGTCGATTTATCTGAAAAATATTTGTGTTCTTATTTTTCTTTCCTGAATTTCTTAAACAAATCTGGCTTAAACTGGATGTTACCATCCGGGCCAGGACGCCCTCTTAAATAAATGCTGGCGCCGCCTTTTTTATCCGCCCCTTCATTTTCAGGTTTATAATCCGCGTTACGTTTTTTCAAATTTTTAAGCGGCACTTGAATACTCATATCTGTATTGCCCTTCATGCTATATATGCCCTCAACAAATACAGATAGTACAGTGGATTGAATTTCCATGCGGTTAATCTTTACTTCCTGGTTCGCAATTTCCAGCCGATCCTTTAACTCAGCAAATTGTATATTTTCAAAATCACGATTCTTAAAGAGGAAATTCTGTAATTTCTTTACGGGTTCAAAATTAATGAGCGCCCCGTTTTTTAGTGAAAAATCAACATCACTTACAATGCTGTTGGGGTAGGCTTTGCCGCTATTGTCCACGCTTAATGCTGCTTTTACTTTTGCATTTAACCTGCCTGTTAAGTTTTCTGATGTGATGCCAGTCTGCCCGAAGTTGTTGAACTCTGTGAATATCCTGCTTACATCTACATTAGCAAATGCCACGTTTACATTAGCCTTGGTATAATTATCGTTTTGCGAAATCAACGAGCCATTCATGTTCATTGTGCCACCCGCCTGTTCCATACTTAGGTTATCAATAATGTACCGGTCCTGCAGCAAAGAAACGCCGGCCTGTACGTTAGATGCTGCAAGTTTTTTATAATTCATTTTTGTTGCTTTCAGGTTTACATGCAGCCTGCCTCGTTCTAGTACGTCATCAATTTTTTGCGCAATATCTCCCAATTTATTTTTTCCGGACTTTTTGTAAGTACTCTTTTTTCTTGATTTCAAAAGATAAGTGAACGAACTTAAATTTAAGGATGGAGAAAAAATATTCCAATCGATGTTCACTTTATCCGGTTCAGTATTAATCATCGAGAGAAGATTTTTCGCTTCCCCATCCATTACTATTTTATTATTCAATACATCACATTGCAGGTTTTCAACAAACACATTTGAGCTTCTAAACGCAAGCCGTCCGTTTACATTTTTTAATTCAACATCCCTTGGCGCATAAAGTATGCTCCCATTTTTAAATAGTATCGTTCCATTTATGAAAGAATTGGTATTATTATTTCTTTCTATAGGGCCTTTGTAAGTAAGGTCAACAGACCCATCACCCGATTGCAGTTGAATGGAGCTACTTCCCAATAGTTCATTTAATTTCGTGAGAGCAAATGCTGACTGCAGATCGCAAGTGAGCAAAGGCTGATACAGGTTGAGTATTTCTATATTGGAAGAAGTAACCGGCAGCCCATACCACTCTGCTGAAAAATCAGTTACCACAATTTTAGAATTCGGATCACGCCGCGGCAACCCGGGCATTACTTCATCAGTATAGAATCCACTTAAGGTCGCATTATCGAAATCAAAAAAAGGTGTTTTTAAATGCGTATCCTTTACATGCCATGAAACATTTATTAAAGGATCGCCACCATTCAGCGGGCCGCTAACAATTGCATCTGCATCTATTTCCTTATCGAGATCAACAATTGATAATGCATCGGCAATTTTTTTTGTAAGCAAAGATTTTACAAATGGATACGAAATTTTTCTTGTGTGGACTCTAAGGTTGAATTGCGGATTCGGGCCACGGAGATCAAAGGAACCGCTGAGATTAAACGGGTGCCCCGATAATTTTATATCTATGCTATCGAATTTTAATTGATTTAATTTCTTATCATAACTGATATCAAAATTTCCATCGAAATTTTTTTCTTCAATAAAACTTCCTGCCGGAAGAAAAAACGAAAGGCTATGCACAAGAATTTTTGCCTTTGTGGAAAAGACCAAACTTTCAGCATCCTCATCATCCTCTTTTAGCTTTAATTCATCCACTACAAAGTCCTGCAACTTTTCCTTTTGCATATCGTTAATGGTAAGCCTTACATTATTTAATGTTATTGACTTTAGTTCATTTTTGTTGCCCGTTATTGCCTTACCGGAAACTGAATCTTTTTTCTGGTTAAACAGGTAGGTATTTGTGTAGCCTGTAGTGTCAGTAAATAAATAGATGGATGCGTCTTCAATGCGCAAGCCATTTACAGCCTGTTGTTTTTTTATCAACCCCATTATACTTAATTCTGCAAATACATATTTAGCTTTTAAAAACGCATGGTGATGTTGTGCAAACATAGTATCAGTGATGCTTACATTATTTAGGAGAACGGAAGCGCTTGGGAATGTTTTTAGGAAGCTCAATTCGACATCGCCGATGGTGACTTGTCCATTTAGCTTTTTGCTAATGTTTTCCGTAACCTGCTTTATAATAGATTTTTTATTTGCAGAAATATAGGCGAAGGCTATAATGTATAAGATCACTATTATGCCAAGGAGTATTCCCAGGACTTTGAGTGTCTTTTTTAGAAGTGGGTTCAATGATGTAATTAATATATGAATTTACAGTATAATTTAATTAGCAAGGCATTATTCTAAAAAGAGTGTGCTAAAATTCTCCATTCATAAATCCTTATTTTTGGCCAAAAAAATAAAATGGGTACAACAAAAATTACAGTGAATAACAATGGCTCTTTAAGAGTCGAAGGCGATTTTGAAATAGTAGATAAAGAAGGGAATCAATATGGGTTGCAGGGAAGGGAACTGGTATCCATTTGCCGTTGTGGCCGCTCTCAAAACAAGCCTTTTTGCGACGGTTCGCATAAAGGCCACTTCGAGCATGAAGCTATTGCTTTTGATTTGCCCCCTAAGAAATCACTTTGATAACAGAACTTCGTTGAAGCTATAAACAAGGCAAGCGAAATTATTTTACCATTACTTATTTGTCACTTACCGTGGTATCAAAAACGACTGTGGTAGTTTCGCCTTCACGTTTTGCTTTCTTTTTAAAAAATCCTTTCAGTAAAAAATTATGCTGAACGGCTTCGAGGTCTTCATCAAGTTTTTTCGTTCCTGATTGTAAATTTTGCAAGGTGATCTTAATATTCGCAGCAGCCTGCTCATCGTGAAGCAGCATGCCGATTGGTGTTTTATTATTGCTCAACCCATCATTCAAATTATCGATACCCTTATTAAGGCTGGCGCTCGTTGTCTTTAGATTATTCATCACACTATCTGATGTCGCAGCAACCTGTTGCAACTGGGAAACGGTCGCACGTAGTTTGCTGAAAATTACGGTATCAGTTACCAGGTCATTGGCCAAAGTACCGTCGTCGTTGAGCCTGGATGTGTAGGAAGATACATTGGAAGAAAGCTTTTCGAGATTGCCCGAAACTTTTTTCAAAATATCTGTGGTTGCATTTAACTGGTCATACAAAGTTTCATCAGTTAATAATTTCCCCACAGAACCTTTACCATCCGCAAGCCGGCTGCTTATCATTTTAAAATCATTTGTTATTGCCAGCAGATTATCATTATTCTTCGAGAGTGTGTTCATCATTTCATCCGTATTCAATAATTTATCATTGTTTAATACATCACCAGGTTCTAATGTAGGTGAGTTGGCAGTACCGCCATAAATTTCTATTATTTTATTTCCGATCAAGCCATCTGAGCTAAGCTTGGCTTTCGCATCTTTTGGAATAAATTTTACAGATTGATCTTCTATACTCATATCAACTTCCACCTTTCCATTTCCTTGCAGTATCACTCTTTTTATGGTGCCTACTTTCACACCGGAAAACCAGATATTGTTTCCTTTCTGCAAGCCATTTACATTACCAAAAAAGGCCTTTACGGTTATTGATTTTTCAAAAGAATTTTTTTGAGAGCCAAGGGTGAGCACCGTAAGTATGAAAATGGCAAGGCCAAGAAATATAAAGATGCCTAATATTATTGCTCTTTGATTACTGGAAACTTTCATTACTGGTTTATAAAATTATAATTATAAAAATTTTGTATTCTTTCATCATCTGTATTAAAAACTTCTTCAAATGTACCCTGCTTTATAAACTTTCCCTCGTACATCATGGCAACTCTGTCACCTGTTGATTTTGCACAGGTAAGATCGTGGGTTATTATAATAGAAGTGGTATTGAATTTATGCCTTACATGGTTTATGAGATTGTTGATCTCGATGCATGTTATTGGGTCAAGCCCTGAAGTTGGCTCATCATACAACATGATCTGGGGGCGCAAAATCAACGTACGTGCAATGCCTATTCTTTTTCTCTGGCCACCGGAAAGTTCAGAAGGCATTTGGTTTATAGTCTGGAGTAACCCCACGTCTTCCAACACAGATTCAATTTCGTTTTTTACGTCCTGCCTGGATAAATGTTTAGCATTTCGCACAAGCGGGAATGCAAGATTCTCACGAACCGTCATACTATCGTACAAGGCGCTGTTTTGAAAAGAAAAGCCTACCTGCTTTCGCAGTTCCATTAAGTTTCTAATACCTAGTTTATCAACTTCTTTTCCAAGAACATTTACAAATCCGCTATCCGGTTTTAACAAGCCGCAAACAATTTTTATCAATACTGATTTACCGGTTCCCGATCTTCCAAGAACCGCTACATTTTCCTTTCTGAAAACATCCAGGTCTATTCCCTGCAAAACATGATTATTTCCAAATGATTTATATAAGTCCTTAATGGAAATTACGATCTCATTATGATTGTCATTTGTAATTTCCATTTTTACCTGAAGCTGTTAGTAATTTGAACAATAAGTATCTCTTCAATAAAAATCAGGAACATGGATAATACCACCGATGCATTGGCTGCTTTGCCTACCCCTTCTGTTCCGTTTGAAGCATTAAATCCCTTATAACAGCCAACTATGCCAATGGTGAACCCGTATGCAATACTCTTAATTAGTGAAGAAAAAATATCGAGAAAGGAAATTTTATCAAACGCCGCCTGGAAGAATGAAATAAAACTGGTCATTTCATTTTGATGAACATTGATGTATGCGCCCAACATAGCAACGCCACCTGTATAACACATGAGCAGCGGGATCATAAGTGTAGTAGCCAATACCCTGCTCACCACCAAAAATTTGAATGGGTTTACCGCTGATACTTCCATAGCATCTATCTGTTCTGTTACTTTCATAGAACCCAATTCCGCTCCAATGTTTGATCCAACTTTTCCGGCGGCAATTAGCGCCGTAACTAGCGGCGCCAATGCCCTTACAATAGCTATAGCAACAAGTGAAGGTAGCCAGGATGCGGCGCCAAATTCTGATAGTGATGGACGTGATTGTTTCGTAAAAACAAGGCCGGTGATAAATCCTGTAAGCGTAATTAAGAAAAGAGATTTATAACCTACCTCATAGCATTGTTTAATTATTTCTTTGAACTCGTAGGGAGGCTTGAAGACCTCTTTAAAAAACCTAATAACAAACTGAAATGCGCTATTAAGGTCAAGAAAAAAACGGTCAATCTTTGCAGTGATTAAATGTTGCCTCGGTGTTTTTGACATCATATTTGTTCAATAAAGAATAAAATATTTTTCTAAAGGTATCGCAAATGGCAGTGCAAAGATGAATAAAGAAAAGAGAAACTGACTCAACTTTTTCTATTTTATTTTATTAAAAAAAATTATGGGGAAAGCCTTTTTAATAAGTAGATTATGTTACACAGTATCTTTCAAGATTGTAAGGCTTCGTTACAAACAAAGAATAGATTCCGTTCACCAAAGCAAGGCATGTCTTTTGTTGATAAAGTAAAAAAATATTTACCGTAATGAAATTATTTATTATTACTCTGGCCTCTGTATGTATGACATTTTCATATTGTAAATCTTCCCGCATTAACCAGCTTAGTGTTAACTACGATGACACTATTATAAAAACTGCTGTTGAGCCTATTGATTTGCCTGCTCCTTATGCTACACCTTCGGTAAGAAATAATTCCAGGGTAATCGGGTGGCCGGAAAATAAAACTCCTGTTGCCCCTGAAGGATATAAAGTAACCACTTTTGCAGATGGACTGGATAATCCAAGATGGATGTACGTAGCACCGAACGGAGACGTTTTCGTATCGGAAGCAAATACCGTAAGTGACGGCTTTGCCAAAACTACCGGAGATAAGGAAAAAACCAGGAGTAAGAACAGTATTCTCATATTCAGAGACGCTGATCACGACGGTGTTCCCGAGTTAAAAAAAATATTTATGACCGGCCTCAACAGGCCGTTTGGAATGCTGATACTGAATAACCACTTTTACGTTGCTAACACCGATGCTGTATTGGTTTTCCCATACGAAGAGGGTCAAACAGAAATCACGGCACCGGGCAAAAAAATTCTCGATCTTCCTGCCGGTGGTTATAACAATCACTGGACAAGAAATTTAATAGCCAGCCGCGGTGGTTCAAAAATTTATGTAACCGTCGGCTCAGGCAGTAATGTTGCAGAACATGGGATTGACAACGAAATACGAAGAGCAGATATTCTTGAAATAAATCCTGACGGAAGCGGCGAAAGAATTTATGCAAGCGGCCTCCGCAATCCCGTTGGGTTAGGTTGGGCGCCCGGTACAAATACCCTTTGGACCGCAGTAAACGAAAGAGATGCTTTAGGTGATGAACTAGTTCCCGATTATACCACAAGTGTAAAAGAAGGGAGCTTTTATGGATGGCCTTATTCTTATTTTGGACAAAATGAAGATCCAAGGAGAAAAGGCGAGCGTCCTGATTTAGTAGCGAAGACGACGGTACCTGATGTTCCATTAGGAGCACACACTGCATCGCTTGGGCTGACATTTAATGAGAAAAACTATTTTAAGGCTCCCTACGCCGGAGGACTTTTTGTTGCCCAGCATGGATCATGGAATCGAAGTGAGCTCTCGGGTTATAAAGTTGTTTTTGTTCCTTTTAAAAATGGACAACCTTCCGGACCTATGCAGGATTTTTTAACCGGCTTCATTGCCGATGAAAGTAACAGCCGCGTGTATGGCAGGCCCGTAGGAGTTGTGTTTGCAGATGATGGATCAATGCTTGTAACGGATGATGCGAGTGACAGGATATGGAGAATTACAGAGGATAAAAAGTAATCTCCAAGGATTGAGCACCATGATCCGTAGCAATAAAAGATTTGTGCTAATTCGTGCAATTAGTGGCCTATTCTGTCCACTTATAAAAAATTTTCGCCTGTTAATGATTCGCTTATTTCCCAAAGTTCTTTTTCATTTACTTCGTTTATTAGTTTATCGTTAATCTTTGTAATTTTTTTATTCTTAAAATATTTACCGCTTGCCTGCCCGCCTTCTTCTGAAGTGGCGAGATAGATGGAAGTAGCTGCTCCTTTTTCCGGCGTTGTAAAAAACATCCGAAATGCCTTAAATATAAATCCGAAAAATCCATCAGATTGCTGGCCAAACCCTGTGGCTACAACGCCCGGATGCAGGGCGTTTGTAGAAATACTTAATCGTTGTTTTTTAATTCTTCGATCAATTTCTTTGGTAAATAAAAGGTTATATAATTTTGAATTTCCATAAGCCCTCATTGCAGAATAACCTGTTGTCAATTGAATGTTTTCAAAGTCTGCTTTCCCTACTTTGTAAGCTTCAGAAGATAAATTAATAATTCTTCCACCTTCACTTTTTTTAACCAAATCAAAAAGTAAAGCAGTCAGCAAAAACGGGCCAAGGTGATTCGTTGCCAATGTAAGTTCATTGCCATCCACTGACTCTTCTCTTTTACTGGTTAACATCAGCCCGGCATTATTGATAAGCACATCAAGCCTTTCATATTTGGAATTGATCTCCTCTGCCACATTTCTCACTTCCTGTAAAGAAGATAAATCAGCAATGAATATGTCAATGTTATCATTTTTACTTTCGGCAATTATTTCATCTTTTGTGCGTAAAGCTTTTTCTTTATTTCGTGCAAGTAAGATGATGTGAGCGCCTGTCTTCGCAAGCTCTGTAGCAGTAACTTTTCCAATGCCGGAAGTTGCGCCTGTTATTAGGATGATTTTATTTTTCATGATGATTGTTTAAAAAGTAAAGAAAGTTACCTGTCATCGGTTTTAACGGGTGGCAAACATCTTTAAGGTGCCTGGCCACTGAGAAGAAACTTCATAATTAAAGAATATTTCAAGTGCCCTGAAACCTTCCTGAAGTGCCCTGAAACCTAAAAAGCCTGCTGATAAATCTCCGCAGGCTTTTTAAGATTATGTTTTATTAAAACTATTTAATACCAGCTACCCGCCCACTTTTCATTTGTATCCTTATTAATTTTTCTCCTTCTTCTTGCTGCCTGGCTGCGGTGAATAAACATAGTAACTAACATTAAAGGCATAAACAAAAAGGTCAATGGAGGGATGCCCAACATAGAAATCCATTTACCACCATATTGCCTGCGCATCGGGCGTCTTAATCTTTCAGCAATAAGGTACATACTTGGCACCATTATCAACGTCATGAAAAACGCAAATGCCAAACCAAAAATAATTGTCCATGATAATGGCTTCCAGAATTGATTGCTGTCACCGCCGAAAAATATATGCGGATCAAGATCAGAAAACAGGGTAACAAAATTTATATTGAAACCTATTGCCAATGGTATTAATGCAAGTATGGCTGCAAGCGCAGTAAGCATTACCGGGATAATCCGTGTTTTACCAGCTTGTATCACCGCTTCTCTGGTCTTCATTCCACGTCCACGCAATTCATCTGCAAATTCAATTACCAATATTCCATTCTTCACCACGATACCTGCAAGGCCAACAATACCGATGCCCGTCATAACTACTGAAACTGTCATCCCTGTAATTCCAAAGCCCAATAAAACACCTATCACACTAAAAATAATTTCAGTAAGAATAATCACCGATTTGCTTATTGAGTTGAATTGTAATACCAATATTAATAGAATCAGCATCAGTGCTATTAGCAATGCTTTAAACAGGAAAGCGCCTGTCTCAGCTTGTTGAGCGCCTTCACCCGTTTGGGATATATTCACCCCTTCGTCTTTTTTAGTAAAGTCGTTTAATGCAGTGGTGATTTTTTCGTTTACATCCGTTGGGGTATAGCCTGAAAGCACGTTGGAAAATAAAGTGATTACACGTTTTACATTTTTTCTTTTAATACTTCCGTAAGTACTGGTGTAGTCAACATCAACTAAAGAGCTGATAGGGATTTGCTTTACCCGGCCCTGGTCTGCATTGTCCCTGAATACCACGTTCATGTTAAGCAACTGGGTGAGGCTTTGCCGTTGTACTTCGGAATTTCTTAATTGTATTTTATATTCATCTTCCCCATCTTTTATTTTAGATACTTCTCTTCCAAATAAAGCCGTACGCAATTGCTGGCCTATCTGAGCAGTAGAAACTCCGGCAGATAATGCTCTCTCACGGTTAACCGTAAGCGTAATTTCAGGATTGGTGAGATCAACATCCATTTTCAATTCCTCCACACCGGGAATTTGGATACTATCTAAATATGCTTTAAGAGACTTTGCTGTTGAAGTAAGCTTGTTAAAATCTTCGCTTTGTACTTCAATATTAATTTGCGGATCAGTTGGCGGGCCTCCTGCTTCCTGGTCAACAGAAATCTGTGCACCGGGTATCCCTTTTGTAACATTTCTTATTGAATCAAGATAAGGAGCAGTGGAATGTCCATGTCTCTTTTCATATTCAACAAATGAAACCTGCACCCGGCCAAGGTTTGGCTGAGTACTGCGGTCACCGCTATTAGGGTCTGATGCGCCTACTGCTACGTTGGAAATAATGCTTTCCACCATTGGGTTAGGCTTTCCATCAGGCTCAAGAACTTTGGTAATTCGTGTTTCCAAAACTTTTGTAATGGAATCAGTATAGTCAACACTGGTACCAACCGGCATTTTTAAATAAGTATAAATAAAGTTAGGATCGCCTTTGGGAAAGAAAACAACCGGAACTTTTCTTGCTGCAAAAAAGATCACTGAAAGAATAAGCAAGCCAAATGTTCCCAATAAAAGCCAGACAGGTTTCCAGCCGGCAAGCGCCCAATTCAGCAAAGATTCGTACCGGCGCATGATAGCAGGTAATGCTTTATTTTGAAACGAATGAATTAAGCCATCGAAAACGTATGTGTTTATTATAACTAATAGAGAAAATAAGATAAGGATATTGCCTAAGAATGGTATGTGCAAGAAGTCGAAGAGGATACCAGCTATAAGCAGTATCCAAAAGATTGGCCGTTTAAAAACATCTGATTTTCTTTTCACTCCTGCATCATCAGGATGGTTCATAAAGTCAACAGCAAATACAGGGTTCATTATAAAAGCTACAACCAGCGAAGCAGTTAATGTAAAGATGAGCATCGTAGGCAGGTAGATCATAAATTTTCCGATAATTCCCGGCCAGAAAAGCAAAGGGAAAAATGGAGCAAGCGTAGTAAGCGTACCCGAAAGTACCGGTACGAAAACCTCTCCTGCAGCCATCTTTGCTGCAGTGATAGAAGATATTTTTCCTTTATTTTCAACAAAAATCCGATGCGTATTCTCGATCACCACTATTGCATCATCTACTATAATTCCGAGTCCAAAGAGTAATGCAAAGAGCACCATAAAATTGAGGGTAACGTCAGAGCCGGTAATTAAGCTTGCGGCGGGTAAAAAGAGAAAAGCAACAAACATACTTAGTGGTACAGACAACGCGACAAAGAATGCGTTGGTAACTCCCATAAAAAACATGAGGATAAGCAATACCAGGATAAATCCGATAGCGATAGAATTTACCAGGTCATTAAATGATGTCCTGGTAGCACGGCTTGAATCGCCTGTTATCACTACATTCAGGTTTGAAGGAAATATATTTCCTTTCATTTCCTCAACCGCTTTTTTCACATCATCAGAAGTCTCAATTAAATTTTCTCCTGCACGTTTAATTATATTGAGCGTTACTACATTCTTACCATTAAGGCGTGCATAGCTTTCACTGTTTTTTACGGTGTCTTTTATTTCGGCAATGTCTTTTAAATAAATTGGCGCACCTCCGCTGTTGCGTACAATTATTTTCTCAATATCGAATGCATTTTTAAACTGGCCTTTTACCTGCAAAGTTCTTTTCATGTTTCCAACATCCAGCAAACCTCCTGATATATCAGCATTTTCTCTTTGAACGGCTCCTGCAATGTCATCAAACGTTACATTGGCACTTTGCATTTTATAATTATCAACGTTTATCTGGAATTCTCTTTCAGGAGCGCCAACAATGTCCACACGGGTAAGCTGTGACAGTTCTTCCAGCTTATCTTTTGCATCATCGGCAATTTTTTTCAACTTGATCATGTTGTAATCGCCACTGATGTTGACAAACATAATCGGCTGTTCACTAAAACTTATCTCCTGCACTTTGGGATCTTCTGTAAGGTCTGTTGGCAAATCTATTTTTGCTTTATCAACAGCGTCTTTTGTTTTTTGCAGCGCTACTTCTTTGGCAACGTCCGTCTCAAACTCAACAGTGATTGCGGAAAAATCCTGCAACGAGGTACTGGTGATTTTATTTATTTTGGCACCCGTGATTCCCTTTAATTGTTTTTCTATCGGCCTTGTTACAAGATTTTCAACATCACGCGGAGAGTTACCTACATAAAGCGTTTGCACAAATATTGTTGGAATTACAATATCAGGATATTGTTCTTTGGGCAAAGTTGCAAACTCGTAAATACCTATGCATGATACAAAAATGATCATCAGGTAAATGGAAGTTTTATTCTTAATTGACCAGCTTGTTGGCCCGAATTCTTTAAACTTTCCTTTTATATTTTCCATTACACTCATAAGATATGCTTTGATATTTTATCAAAAAGTAATTCAGCTTTAGGTAGTTTGTGTGGTTATCAATTGACCATCGTAGATTGCCTGGTATCCTTCGGTTATTAATTGATCGCCTTCTTTCAGCCCTTGTTTTATTTCTACCTGGTCGCCATAAGATTCACCTATGATCACTTTTCGCTTTCTGGCTATTAATTTATTTCCTTCCTGTGCAGCAACCAATACGAATTTTCCTTCTTCATCATTTTGTAAGGTGTTTACATTTATTGCAATTGTATTAGGCGCAGAGTAATCAAGAATTCTTACTAGCGCAACCTGGTTGGGGCGCAAAGCCATACCTGCAGGCACTTTAGCTTCTGCTGAAAGTCCTCTTGAATTGGTACCTACTGTCTGGCTGATAAATGATATGCTGCTGCTAAATGATTTATTTATATCAGGGATCTGTATTTCAACGGCTGTTCCTTTTGTAATTTTCGATGCATAATTTTCAGGAACAGTCGTGGTAATTTTCAAGTCGGTTTGATTTACGATTTTTATAAAGCCGCCCGCCAGTGGATTGCCTGTGAACATTTCACCGACATGAGCAGTTATATCATCCACTACTCCATTTACATTGCTGTAAACATTATTTTGATTTGCAGTTGCCTGGGCAGTATTTACATTTGCCTGTATTGCTTTTAATTGATTCTCTATAGATTCAACGTTTGTTTTTGCCTGTAGCAATTGTACTTCAGTTCCGATATGTTGATCCCAAAGATTTTTTTGTCTTGCATATACTGACTTTGCTAAATCAAGTTGCGCCTTTAAACTGCCCGATTGCTGGCGGATCGCATTTACATTTTCACTGGCTACAGAATTATCAAGCCGTAAAATTAATTGCCCTTTGTGTACCCGGTCGCCTTGTTTTACATAAATAGCTTTTATCTGGCCACCTTGGTTGCTTGGTGTTATGTAAGAAATATTTTTAGAATCAACTGCGCCCTGCAGATCGAGATAATGTTTAAAATCTTCCAGCTTAACAGGCGCTGTTGCTACCAGCTTTGGCTTTTCCTGTACACCAGCTGATGTATCAATTTTTGCAATTTCTTTTTCAAGATCGACGATTTGTTTATCCAGTTTACCTTGCTGAGTTTTCAATTTTTGCAGTTCAACTTTCTTGTCGTTCAATGCACCATCTTTTTCTTTCTTACCGGTATTGCCGCAGGAAGCGGCCATGCCCAGTAACACGATCATAAGGCTAAGTCTTGTTATTTTTTGCATTGTATTTAGATTAAATGGTTTTTGTTTTTATAATTATAATTTTCCGGCAGCTGTTTGGAAATCAATTTTAGCATTAATGGCATCGTATAATGAACCATAATAATTGTTTTGCGCTGTAACTAAATCCGTTTGTGCCTGGTTGATTTCCTGGTTGCTACCCAGGCCCTGCTCATATTTCAACTTGGTGGTATTATATACTTGCTGAGCCAGGTCTATATTTCTTTTTTGATTATCCAGCGTAAGTATTGCAGATTTCATATTGATGCGTGCCTGCGTAACATCATTGTCAATAGACTCTTTGAGATTATCAAGATTGTTTGCAGTTTTCATAACATTCAATCTTGCCTGCGCTATTCTTGCATTTTTTGCACCGCCATCAAAAATGGGAACATTCAATCTTAATGCTATGAATGATGAAGTAAAATATGGCCCTTTAAAAAAATCGAATTGCTGCCGCTGTGCGCTCTTGCTGTAGTTAGCGGCAAGTGAAAGTGTTGGCAATTTACTGAGTTGGTACCTTTTTACATTATATTTCAAGAGATCAACTGAATTCTCTAAAAGCTGGTATTCCTTCCTGTCTTCATAGTTATAATCCTGGTCAAGTATATTTGATTTCACCTCCTCATCAGAGAGTGTATCTGTCAGGATCAACTGATCTCTTTGCTGCATATTCATGAGAAATTTTAAGCCTGCCAACCCCGCATCAAGCTGGTTCTGTGTCTTTAGTTTTTGTGTTTCCAAATTGCTTAATTGCACTTGTACTTTATCAACATCCAGTTTCTCTGCAAACCCGTTTTCGTAGATGATGCGGGTATCATGCAGCAGCTTTTGATAATTAGCTATATTAGTATCAATTGTTGCGATTTGTCTTTTACCTACAGCAAGCTGGTAATATATTTTATAGACATTGGTCTTAATTTGTTCCTTAGTAACATCAGCGGTTATTTCAGCATTTTTTATTGCAGCTTTCCTTGCAAGCAAGCCTGCGAAAACCTGCCCGTCAAATAAAAGTTGATTTAGGTCAAAACCTCCATTAACAGAATACTTTGATCCGAAGGCTGCGTTTATTACACCAAAGTCTGAAGGTGAAGTGATAGCATTACCACTGCCATCCTTCACATTATTTGCAACGAGTACCCCATAAGTACCCGCAGCAATAAAGTTTGGAAAAGTCTGCACACTTACATTCGGATTATAGTTAACACTTCCACTTCCTGTTATTTGCGGAAACGCCGAAGCGGTAATTTCTTTATTCTGTTGCCGCTGAATTTTTATATCTATCAATGCATTTTTTACCTGCACGGCATTTTGCAACGCATAGTCAACAGTCTGCTTTGCACTAAAGGCATTTATATGTGTTGTTGTATCAGTCTGTGCAACCGAAATGAAACTTATACTGCTCAGTAAAAAACTGGAAATAACAGCAGCAATTTTTTTTGTTTTCATCATACTTTTTTTATTACACTAATTTTTATCGGCTCTTTCTTTTTGATATTTGGCAACCAGTTTATACCCTTTTGAACTCACCAGGCCAAATAAATAATATTCTATTAATTGTTGCTCCAGGAACACAAGGCTGTATTTGCTTTTGGGAAAAAGATTTTCATTAAAAGGCATCATCATAGTTTCCAGTCTTACCGTAGCCACTACATCGGAATTTATTTCCGGCCTGTATAGTTCTTCTCTTTTTCCTCTCTCAATGTTTTCTTTTACCAGGTGAAAAAGGAAATTGTATTTATGCTTTTTGAATTTTTCGTAGGTGGCTGGGTGGTTTCTTTCCATATCAAATAATATGGAAGGGTTCATATTTTCAAACATAGACTCCAGCATTTCCATAGCGAGATAAACTTCTTCTACTGCATTTTGTGCTCTTGCCTTATCCTTCTGACAGCATTCCTTATTATTAGTAAGCAGGTCCACTATCACTGCATCTACCAGTTCATTCTTATCAGAAAATGACTGGTAAATTGTTTTTTTAGACACGCCAAGTTGCGAAGCTATCTCGTCCATCGTCACCGATTTTATACCATATCGGCGATACAGTTCATCAGCTTTTTGTTTTATTCTATCTTTTACATCCATCGGGCCGCAAAACTATGGAAACTTTTAATGTTACCAGAGTTTCCAATATTAATTTTTTATGAACTCTGTTCCTTTCGTGATGAGCGGCACATACCATATCTTTATTTTTAATTTTAATACCATGAAATCATCTCTTCGTTATCAAAAGTTGATTCAATATTTTTTACAGGGATTACTGATCCTTGGGCCGGTTGCAATAACCATCTATTTCATTTATGTCGTTTTTGCCAGCATCGATAATATTCTCAGGCCGGTCATAAACATCCCCGGTATCGGCTTCATTATTATTATCGGGTTTATAATACTCACAGGTTACCTGAGTTCCTTCTTTGTGATGGGGCGTATTTTATCAGTGCTGGATAAATTCCTGGAAAAAACACCTGGCATCAAACTCTTTTATTCTTTTTTAAGGGATTTTTTCGAAGCATTTGCGGGTAACAAAAAAAAATTCACACACAATGTTTTAGCCTGTGTTGATGATACAGATGTGTGGCGGGTAGGCTTTATTACCCAGGAAGATATGGGCAGTTTTGGCATGGAGGATTATGTAGCCGTGTATTTACCTATGGCTTACTCGGTGGCGGGCAATGTATATATTGTTCGCAAGGAAAGAGTGAGGCCTATACCTAACATAAGTGCAGCACAATCGATGAAATTTGCAGTAAGTGGCGGTGTAACCCAAACCGTAACTGATCCAGCAGATGATTTGCTGGATGATTCTGTAAATCTATAAATTGCATTTTTGAAAAAACTACTGCTTTCTGTTTGCCTTTTCGGCATTACTTCGCAATGTTATTGCTGGGGGTTTTTTGGCCATAGAAAAATAAATTACTACGCTGTTTTTTTATTGCCACCTCAAATGATGGTTTTGTACAAACACAATATAGAATTCATAACAGAGCACGCCATCGATCCTGACAAAAGAAGATACGCAGTAGCCGCAGAGGGGCCGAGGCATTATATTGATATTGACTATTACGGAAAATATCCCTATAGCGAATTGCCGCACAACTGGAATGATGCTTTGGCTAAATATGGCCAAGATACTTTAGCGGCAAATGGCATTGTGCCATGGCATGTACAAGTAATGCTGGGGAGGCTTACCAAATCTTTTAAGGAAAAAAATTTTTCATTAATCATGAAAAACAGTACTGAAATAGGACATTACATCGCAGATGCTCATGTGCCATTACATGCAAGCAGCAATCACAACGGGCAGTTAACAAACCAAAAAGGCATCCATGGTTTTTGGGAAAGCAGAATTCCTGAATTACTGGCGGATAAACAATTTGATTTTTTTGTAGGCAAAGCAGAATACATACAAAATCCCGGAAAGTTTATTTGGGATCGGGTTTTGGAAAGCGGGAATGCTGCAGATTCGGTTTTGACTTTTGAGAAAGAATTGTCATCACACTTTCCGGGGGATAAAAAATATGCGTTTGAAAAAAGAAATAACATAATCATTCGCCAATATTCTTCGGCATATACCATTGCATTTAATAATAAGCTGGATGGCATGGTAGAGCGCCGAATGCGGCAAGCTATATTTGCCGTTGCCTCTTTTTGGTACACAGCATGGATGAATGCAGGCCAGCCCGATCTCTCCTCCCTTGCTTCGCAATCTTTCAGCGAAAATGATCTCAAAGAATTTGAACTCCTTAACGAAGAATGGCAGGCAGGCAAAATCAAAGGAAGGGAACATGATGAAGGATTATAAATGCTTGATACTGGATTCTCGATACCTGGTACTTGATTTCTGATACTTGCCACCTAATCTTATTTCTTACTTTTGCAAACTAAATTTCTAAAAAATGAAAGTGGAAAATATTTTCCCTGCCGAAATTGAGGTAAAGAAATCGATTATGCACAATTTCAATGCAGGGCCGTCAGTCCTGCCGCAGGAGGTTTATGAACAAGCAGCACAGAGTGTATTAAATTATGATAATTCAGGGTTATCGATTCTCGAAATAGGCCACCGGACCACAGCTTTTGAATCTGTAATGGCAGAAGCAAGATCATTGGTTAAAGAATTGATGAATCTTAATGATGACCACGAGGTTTTGTTTATGCACGGAGGTTCCTCCACTCAATTTATGCAGGTGCCCATGAATCTTCTCAACGAAAAAGAGACAGCAGCTTATGCTGATACAGGTGTATGGGGCAGCAAAGCTATAAAAGAGGCTAAACTATTTGGAAATGTGGAAGTTGTTTGCAGTTCAAAAGAAGCCAATTATAACTTTATTCCTAAAGATTTTGCAGTGCCCAACGATGCAAAATATTTTCATTTAACTACTAACAATACCATTTACGGAACGCAATGGCAATCCATACCCAATGTAAGCATGCCCATAGTTGCCGATATGTGCAGCGATATATTCAGCCGCAGGCTCGACTTTAATTCATTTGGAATTATTTATGCAAGTGCTCAAAAAAATCTTGGCCCTGCCGGCGCTAATATTGTTATCGTCAATAAAAATATTTTAGGAAAAGTAAAGCGTGCCATTCCTACAATAATGGATTACCGGAATCATATAAAAGAAAACAGCATGATCAATACACCGCCGGTATTTGCGGTCTATGTATGCATGCTCACATTGCAATGGCTTAGGCAACTCGGGGGCATCGACGCGATAGAAAAAAGAAACAATGAAAAAGCTGACTTACTTTATGATGCCATTGACAATAGCTCTATGTTTATTCCAACAGCGGCAAAGGAAGACAGGAGTAAGATGAATGCCTGCTTTGTGATGCAAGATGCGAATCTTGAAAAGAAATTTCTTGATTTTGCCAAAGAAAATAATATATATGGAATTAAAGGGCATCGTTCTGTCGGGGGCTTTAGAGCTTCTATGTACAACGCATTACCTTTAAGCAGTGTGCAACATCTTATTGATGTTATGCGAGAGTTTGAAAGAAATAATTAAAAAGTAATAGAGCAACTAAAAAGATAGATGATAACAATAACCCCATTTAAAGCACTTAGGCCACAGGCTCAGTTTGCAAAACAGGTCGCGTCGCGTCCGTACGATGTGCTTAGCAGTAAAGAGGCAAAGATAGAAGCAGAGGGAAATCCTTATTCGTTTCTTCATATTACAAAAAGCGAAATCGATCTTCCTGCGACCATTGATGTTCATAGTAAGGAAGTATATGAAAAGGCAAAAGAAAACCTTGATGCTTTTATAAGCCGCCCAATTCTTTTTTCGGAAAGTAAACCTTGCTATTACATTTATACCTTGGTAATGACTGGAAAAAGTCAAACCGGGCTGGTATGCTGCAGTTCAGTTAATGACTATGAGCACGGGCTTATAAAAAAACACGAATATACCAGGCCTGAGAAGGAAGAAGATCGCATTAATCACATGAGAACGATAGGCGCTCAAACCGGAAACGTTTTCATCGCATACAGGGATGTGAACGAGGTAAATGAATTGATAGAAACCTGGAAAAAAAGTAAAAATGCTGTATATGATTTTACAGCGGAAGATGGTATTCAACACACGCTATGGGTAATTAATGATGAAGGTTTAATTGACAGGATCACTGAATTATTTAAGACAGAAGTACCCTGCACCTATATTGCTGATGGCCATCATCGTGCGGCTTCTGCTGCTAAGGTAAAATATCAATTAGCGGACTCAGAGGAAGCCGGGTATTTTCTCACCACCTTATTTCCGGCAAGCCAGTTACACATTCTAGATTATAACAGGGTAGTGCAAGACCTTAACGGCCTTAGCCTGGACGAATTTTTGGATAAATTAAACAGAAATTTTACTGTAGAGAAAGTAAAGACCGCGTATCTCCCTGATGTTCCTCACAATTTTGGCATGTACCTCGATGGCCACTGGTATAAGCTTACAGCGCTTGATGGCACTTTTTCAACAGACCCCATAGGAATATTGGATATTTCAATTCTTCAAAATAATTTACTTGAACCGGTGCTCGGTATAAAAGATCAGCGGACAGATACTCGTATAGATTTCGTGGGAGGTATAAGAGGCCTTGAAGAACTCGAGAAAAAAGTGGACAGTAAAGAAATGGCCATTGCCTTTAGTATCTTTCCGGTAAGTATTGAGCAATTATTTGACATTGCAGATAGTGGAAATGTAATGCCTCCTAAAAGTACCTGGTTTGAACCAAAGCTTAGAGATGGCTTGCTTACTCATCTTTTAACTTCCGAGGTATTATAATTTTAGCGCTTATTTATTAGTTCACAAAAGCCCGCCTTTTATAGTATGTTTTACCTTTACAAGATGAAAAAATATCTATTGGGCCTGGTTGCTATTTGTCTTTCAACCTGCGCTTTCGCCCAACAAGAGGATGCCGAAAAGCTACATGATAATGCCAAAGCCTTTATGCGACAGGGTGATTATGCCAATGCCTCGCTAATATTAGTGAGAGCGTTGCAAGAATATCCCAATAATATTGAAATAGCGAAAGATCTTGCATATGATTATTTTTTGCAAAGACAAAATGAAAAAGCGCTGGAAGTAATAAAGCCGCTGCTCGAGAAAGACAATGCCGATGACCAGACTTATCAAATCGCAGGAAATATATATAGAGCTCTGGGGCAAATAAAAGACGCAGATAAATTATACAAAAAAGCTATTAAAAGTTATCCTGAAAGCGGGCCCCTATATAACGACTATGGAGAATTTCTTTGGTCAAAACAGGATTTTAGCGCGATTAAAGTATGGGAAAAGGGTATTGAAAGCGATCCTTCTTATGGGAGCAATTATTACAATGCAAGCAAATATTATTTTCTTACCACCGATAAGATATGGAACATTATTTACGGCGAGATTTTTATAAATATAGAATCATTTACCTCCCGCACGGCGGAGATGAAAAACCAATTGCTTGATGGTTATAAAAAACTCTTTTCTGATGCGGATCTGCTCAACAATAATAATACTAAAGACAAGAACGCGTTCGAAATTGCCTTTTTAACTACTATGAATAAGCAGAGTGGTATTGCCATACAAGGCCTAAATGCTGAAACCCTCACTATGATCCGTACAAGGTTT
Source organism: Chitinophagales bacterium (assembly GCA_038251675.1). Taxonomy (GTDB): domain Bacteria; phylum Bacteroidota; class Bacteroidia; order Chitinophagales; family Chitinophagaceae; genus Ginsengibacter. Next base: position 32,367 of record JBBSBD010000006.1, read on the forward strand.
ATTTTAGACTGGAATAAAAATTACCCTAAAAAATTTCCTTTCCGGCTTTTCGATTTACAGGAAAATCTTTTGGAAGAAGGATTATTTCCTGCATATAATCAATGGATTTTTGGGGCCGCACAAAACCTTTCAGCCTATCAAAACTGGACGGGGTCGCACAGTGAAGAATATGTCGCATTTAACAAATTCCAGGCAGGAAGAATTTTTAAAATTCCCGGCAAACAATATTACCACTAGCCAGTTTCGTTATACAAAGCGCAATTTTATTTATAGTTATGCGCCTTTTCTAAAGGGTGACTGATACGAGATAGTACAAGAATATACTTATCAATCGAATATTTTATATATTACAATTGATAAAGATAAATATTGATTTATTTATGAGTGAACCTACCCGATTGTTTGATTGTATAGATCTTCGTTTAAAAGATTCTCCCTCCGGTACAATGTTAGCCGGCAAAGAAAATGATGCCTGGAAAGAATACACAGTACAGGAGGTATCCGAAACTGTAAACAGGTTGAGCGCCGGCCTGCTTAAACTTGGAATCAGCAGCGGTGACCACTCTCCGGAAGGAAGAGATAAGATTGCCGTAATTTCAAAAAACCGGCCCGAGTGGCTGATGCTTGATCTTGCGGTACAGCAAATAGGAGCTGTCCTCACTCCGGTGTATCCAACCATAGGCTTAAGTGAACTTGAATTTATACTTGCCGATGCATCCGTAAAAATTGTTTTTGTCAGCGATCTCGATCTCTTTAAAAAAGTGTCCGAATTAAAGCCCAATCTCCCGCAGCTTCAGCATATCTATTCTTTCGACCGGGAAAACGAAAACAAACACTGGAAAGAAATTTTATCGTTTGCGAATGATGATCTCATCAAAGAAGTGAAGGCTATTTCGGAAAAAATTAAATACGAAGATCTTGCGACAATAATTTATACATCGGGCACAACCGGAACACCTAAAGGAGTAATGCTTTCCCATAAAAATATACTAAGTAATGTGCTGGATAGTATGCCCTGTTTTCCTCCCGGTGATAATATGAAAGCGCTAAGTTTTTTACCACTCAATCACATTTTTGAACGGATGGTGAGTTATCTCTACCTTTTCAGGGGAACGTCCATTTACTATGCTGAGAGCCTGGAAACGATCGGCGACAATCTTAAGGAAATACAGCCGCACATGTTTACCACTGTTCCCCGGCTGCTCGAAAAAGTGTACGATAAAATAATGGAAAAAGGGAAAGAGCTGACAGGAATTAAGAGACACTTATTTTTTTGGGCGCATGCCCTCGCAACAAAATTTGAGATCAATAAGAACCAGGGATTTTTTTATAAGCTGCAGCTTTCCATCGCCAACAAATTGATCTTTAATAAATGGAGAGAAGCTCTTGGTAATGAATTAAAATTCATTCTGAGCGGAGGAGCTGCCTGCCAGGTAAGGCTAATAAGAATTTTTACTGCCGCTAAAATTATTGTAATGGAAGGTTATGGTTTAACTGAAACATCACCCGTGATAAGTGTAAATCGCTACCAGGAAAGCGGCAGAATGTTCGGAACCGTAGGCCCGTTAATAAACAATGTACAGGTAAAAATAGCTGAGGATGGAGAAATATTATGCAAAGGGCCCAATGTGATGATCGGCTACTATAAAAGGCCCGATCTCACAGCGGAAACTATGGAGGATGATTGGTTTAAAACGGGCGACATAGGTATGATGATTGATAATAAATTTTTGAAAATTACTGATCGTAAAAAAGAAATGTTCAAAACCAGCGGCGGTAAATATGTTGCACCCATCGCAGTTGAAAATAAATTGAAAGAGTCCTCATTCATCGAGAATTTAATGGTGACCGGCGCCGAAAAAAAATATGTGGGGGCGTTAATTGTTCCTGCGTTTGATGCCCTCAAAAAATGGTGTGAGCAAATGAATATTGCAAATACAACCCATGAAGAAATGATCAAAAATGCAGCCGTGCATGAATTATATAAAAACGAGGTTGAACATTTTAACAAGGAGTTCAACCACGTAGAACAAATAAAAAAATTTGAGCTGCTTCCTACTGAATGGAGTGTGGAAACCGGGGAAATGACACCTAAACTAAGCCTTAAAAGAAAAGTAATCCTCGAAAAATACAAGAATGCTATCGACAGGATTTATGGGTAAATTTGGTTTGGCTAACTCCTTTAATTAAACGCCTTGACTTCATCTATCCTGAAATATTTGCTGCTCATCCCTTTCTTCTAAAGGAATTTTCTTAATGAAATCATCGTAGCCATCATTTTCATGATCGCTGTAAACTCCATATGCATCAAGGCTGTACCCTATAAGCCCATCGTTAGCTTCTATTAAGTAAATAATTGAAGAGTCAGACGGATCAGAATCTCCCTCGAACCGATAGGTACGAATTATTTTGAGGTCTTCGGGCTTGTAATATTTATCGTTGCCGGGAGTGAACCCTTCCGGTGTCATACGAAATTCCTTGTCATGTTTCTTAATACGCAGCTTTTCTAAAACCGAACTTACCGTAGTCATTTCTACTTTTTCTTCTGTCATAAAATAAATTTTATTGTTAAGTTATTTTATAAGAAAAACAAATTCTGTACCCATTTACTGTTAATAGGAGAAATGAATGTAGCGTGCGGTATCAGTCTTTTTATAACGACTGGTAAATTTTTATCTTATTATAAAGCGTCTTTCTATCAATTTTTAGAATTTCTGCGGCCCGCGTTTTATTAAAATTTACCTCTTTAAGCACATTCATTATTGCATCATACTCTGCCTTTGCTGCTGCATCTTTCAGATCAACTTCCTTAGTAAATCCTCCTTCTGTCCTCCCCTGGAATGGCGCAGGTTGATGGCTATCGGCATGAATTCGTGCATTGGTAATTTCCCATGGAAGCACTTTAGAATTTATCTTACCAGATGGTGTAAGCAGAACCGCCCGACGCACTACGTTTCTAAATTCTCTTAAGTTCCCGGGCCAGTTGTAATTTATGAACATATCCATTACATCATCCTCATAGCCCTCGATATTTTTACTGAGTTCATTGTTGGTTTTGTCAAGGAAAAAATCGGCAAATAAGGGAATGTCATCTCTTCTTTCCCGTAACGGTGGAAGGTTAATGGAAAATTCGTTGAAGCGATGATACAGATCTTCCCGAAATTTTCCTCTCCTGTAAGCTTCCTGTAGATTTTCGTTTGACGCCACTATAATTCGCACATCCACGTCCATTTCTTTAGTTCCACCAACTCTCTTGAATTTTCTTTCCTGTATTACTCTCAATAACGCGGCCTGTACTTCCGGGGAAAGATTAGCCACCTCATCAAGAAATAATGTGCCTCCGTTTGCAAGTTCAAAATGCCCTTCTTTATCGGTTATGGCGCCTGTGAACGCTCCTTTAACATGCCCGAAAAGCTCACTACCTGCAAGTTCTTTGGATAAAGTGCCACAATCCATCGCTATGAAAGGACGGCCTCTTCTGTTACTTGTTTCATGAATTGTTTTTGCAATCACTTCCTTCCCTGTGCCACTTTCGCCGTATAAAATAATGCTGTAGTTGGTACCTGCGACAATATCTATCTGCTTGTAAACCCTTGCTGTCTCGCCATCCTGTCCTACAAGAAATTCCTTATTTGCAGAAGTTGCATATTGTCGTTTGTTTTTCTGAACAGGAGCATTGACTGAAGGCGTGATTGCTTCTGCTGAAGGAGCGGCCAAAGCTTTTTCAATTACATTGATAACTTCGTCCGGAATAAGTGGTTTTGTTATATAGTCGAACGCCCCCAACTTTATAACATCAACAGCAGTTTTAATATCTGAGTAGCCGGTGATTATAATTACAATAGTTTGAGAATTAGCTTCTTTAATTTTCAATAATATATCTTTCCCATCACGGTCTCCAAGTCTGAAATCGCAAAGCACAATATCAAAATGTTGCTCATTAAATTTGGCCAGTCCTTTTACACCATTGTGTGCCATTTCGGTCTCAAATCCCTTTTTGTTGAGAAAACGGCTAAGCAAAGTGCACATATCCAGATCATCGTCGATAATAAGTATTTTCTTCTTCATATTGGTATTAAACGATTAAGGGATGTAAAGTTAATTTAATTCTTTATTTTTTAATTCGACGTTTGAAACAGTTTTTTCTTCCACTTTAATCCATTCAGCATAGTCACTTGGATAGATTTTCCCTCCATATAAGTTTGCATGAACTTTAGTAAATTCGGCTCCAAGATATAGAATTATGGAACTATAGTAAACCCAAACCATTATTATAATAATTGAGCCGGCTGCTCCATACAACGTGGTTAAGTTACTTTTTCCAAGATAAGACCCAATAGCGACTTTCCCTAAAGTAAAAAACACGCCCGTAACGAGTCCTCCGAATAATACATCTTTCCATTTTATTTTGGCATCCGGTAGCCACTTAAACATGAGAGAAAATAAAACAGTTGTAATAAGAAGCGATAATACCGCTTCAGTAGTTTCGATAAAATAAATACTAAAATTATGCACGTAATGCCCCAAAAATTTCCCGAAAGCTGAAATAAGGGCATTGAGCACTAAGGAAACTATCATAATAAAACCGACACATAATATTAGGGAAAACGAAAGTAATCTTGTAAAAAGAAGTTTCCACCACACCATCCTGGCTTTTACCCTTAATCCCCAAATTTTATTAAAAGAATCCTGAACTTCTCCGAACATTGTAGTCGCTCCAATGAGCAGTATGACAATACTTACAATACTTGCGAAAAAATTATTTCCCGTGAGGTGTATATTCTTAATTATTTCCTGTACTTGTAACGCGGCAACACTTCCTACCAGGCCTTCTAATTGCTCATATAACTGTCCCTGCACCGCCTCCTGCCCAAAGAAAATACCGGAAAGAGTAGAAATAATGACGAACAATGGAGCAATTGAAAATACCGTGTAGTAGGCCAGCGATGCACTATACTTTAAAATATTGTCTGCCGAAAATTCTTTAAAAACTTTCTTTATATATGAGAAAATGGAGGCAAATTTTTTCGTCATCGAGTAACTAGTGTTATTGGGTTAGAAACATAGATCAATCAAAATGTAATACCTCCAGTTCTACAGTAGTCTCTCAAATAAATGGCCCGCATTCGCTTCAGCCTGTTTACTACCGGGATAAAAATATTTAAGAAGCGGGCAAATAAACAAAATTCATTCAAATAAAAAAAACATCGTTGTTAAATCAACCGTTTAAAAATCCACATGCCTGAGGCATTCAACCTAAAAAGGCTGAATCTAAAAGAAAAACAAGGTGATTTACTGGCAAATTAATTGTGTTGCACATAACACAACCTCCGTACTATAAGCTGCCAATCATAGTGCGGGGCTTATTAAATTTATTTGCTGTGAAAGAAAAAAGAAAAAAGAAATCCACCAATGTTTTGATAGTTGAGGACGAGAAAGATCTATGTTACCTACTTGAACTCACCATCAGAAATGAGAAGCTAAGTACTGCATGTGCGAATTCTTTGCATGAAGCAAGGGAAACCATAAATAATATAGAGCCAAATATATTATTTGTTGATAATCATTTACCAGATGGATCGGGTAATGAACTTATACCACAAATAAAATCACTATACCCCGCAGTTAAAGTAATTATGATCACGGCTTACGACACACCTGGTGATATGGAAGAAGCCTTTAATAACGGCGCCGATTGCTTTATAAGTAAGCCTTTTAGCATAACCGCTATAAAAAATGTACTGGCTAAATTTGAATTTAAAAACATTGCCTGACGTTTTTCGTGGAGCATTTTCCCCATAAACTATTAATTTATTTGCACAATAGGCGTGTATGATAGCTACTAATTGCAGTGCTGACAGTCATTTATGCAAAAAAATAAATCTGGCAAACTTTTATATAACAGAGTAGATGTATCAATTTTTTTTAACCTAAATTTTATAAACAACATGGGAAACTTATTATATGTGATCGCAGTAATTCTTGTAATTATCTGGGCCATAAGCTTTTTGGGTGGTTACTATACAGGGGGAATAATTCATATCCTTTTAGTGATCGCTATTATAGCAATCCTGTTAAAAGTAATTAACCGAGCTTGATTAAAAGAGCTGATTTTTTAACCTATAAAACATATTATGGAAAGCTGGAAATTAAAGCTGAAAGGCAACTGGAACGAAACGAAAGGAAAAATCAAGCAGGCATACGCCGATCTAACAGACGACGATTTAAAATATGAAGAAGGCAAAGACGATGAATTGGTAGGCCGTATGCAACAGAAGCTTGGAAAGACAAAAGAAGAAGTAATAGACTGGATAGAAAAATTATAGTTTACATTCTTTTCATTTAAAAAGCCGAAACCTCATGCATTAAATTGTATGAGGTTTTTTTTGCGCTTCTTAACATGGAAACCACCGGACATCTTTTTAGGAGTGATAGGATTAATAAAAAACCAAAGCTATATCTAGTGCCAAAAAATTCATTGTCATGTGTGCAAATAAAGTCCTGGAAAAAATAGCTGAAAACTTTACGATAATTTAAGCGTAATTAAATGTGACTGTAAACGTAGTTCCGTTATTAAGTTCACTTTCAGCAGTAATCTTTGCATTATGGCTAAGTACAATATTCTGTGTATTGGTTAACCCCAGCCCGTGGCCGTTTTCTTTGGTAGTGAAATATGGTTCAAATAATTTGCCAACGTCTTCCTTACTCATTCCTTTACCAGTATCTTTTATTTTTGCAACGCAACGCTCACTAATATTTTCAGTTGATAGTTGCAATGTTCCATTCTCTTCCATAGCTTCAATCGCATTTACAATTATATTTAGAAAAGCAATACAAATTTTTTCATGATTTATTAGAATCGGACAAATATCAGGGTCGTAATTTTTTACAACTTTTATATTTTTCAATTCTATCCTGTCTTGCGCAAATTCGAGACTTTTATCAAGCACATCATTAATAGATGCCTTCTTAAACTCAAGTTCAGTTGTTCGTGTTGAGTTTAATAAATTACTAATTAATTGATTTATTCTATCGGTATTTCGGGTGATCATTTCAAAAAGCATACTTATTCCTTCCTTACTATCCACTTCAGTTCGTAAATGCTCAACTGCAAGATTTATGTTGGTTAACGGGTTTCTCACTTCATGCGCAATCGTTCGTGAAATTCTTCCGGTTACAGCAAATTTTTCAATATTTCTTAATTCAATAAGCTCGGCATTTACTGAGGCTAATTCATCAAGTCTCTGTTCAAGTTGGCTCCGAAACTCCCCCGCCTGACGATCGGCAACCAGCTTTGCCTTATTTTCTTTATTAAATGTGATGATTGAGTAAAGAGTAAGAACTACCGCAACGAAGATTGAAACTATGTTTATTATTTTGATAATTCTCGAATATTGGTTTACGGTGGCAGTTCTTGCAGACAACAAACTCTTTTCCGCCTTTTGAACTTTGCGTATATAATCTTCCAGTTGCCGAGTAATTTTTAAACCATCGTTATTTTGCATCAATATGAATCTCGATATTTCGTTAGTCGAATCAAAGATCGAAAGGCCATTGTCCATCCACACAAACTTTCTATTTATCATGCGGGTAAGGGAATCTATATTAGTTTGCCTTTCTGCATTATCAACCGTGAGCCTTTTAACTCTTTTTAAAGTAGAGTCCACATTATTCCTGCTTTTATAATAATCGGAAAGCAAGAATTTGCTATTGGTAACGAGATAGCCACGGAAATCAGATTCAGAACGTGTTACAAAGGCCATCACATTATCCATATTATGTATTACTTCGCTGGTATGATTTACCCAACCCGCCTGGTTTATTAATTTTTGAGTAGAATAAAAAGTAAGTATGTATGACAGGAGTAACAACAAAAATGCAGCGAGGTACCCCATCCTTATGCGATCCGCAATTTTATCTACAAAGTTCCTGATCATTATATATGTAAGATGCTTTAAACAAGTATTTCAAATATAGGTATTGTTGAACAAGGCTCTCATAGGTTACCTCATTTGCTACAATCGCGACATTATTCTTTCTGAGAAATAGCAAAAGTTTAGCAGCTTGTTCGGGCCACACCCCGAAATAATTATTTCTTTGCCTTACTTATCAACCAGAGAACTAACGCAATAATTAAAACAACGATTATTACCCCCACCCACATGCCGGCTTTAAATATGCCAGCAATAGCTTCGCAACTACTAAATGTGGCCGCTATTGCAAGCATTAGAAAAATCATTTTACTAAAATTAAATCTGCTCATTCTATTATTTTATTTTTTAAGGTTGAAAATAATTCTTAAGGGTACCTTTTCGAAGTTATTGCATAAAGCCATTTTCGGTTATCAGCCCCTGGCTAAAAATTTAAAACTATAGCCTATTGCAATTCTCGTTCATCTTTTTCATTCATCTCTTAGCTTATCACGTATCAGTTATGTCAAGGTTAAAATACTAGGCTATACATCAAATGAAAACTTCATACCAGATGGTGGTCTTTAAGAATTATGCCAAGATTAATCTTGTACAAAAGGTACTGCCAGTCTTACGATTTGTTCTATAAAAATAAAAATAAAATAATGTCACCTCAGTATGGGAAAAATATTACTCAAAAAGTATGTAATTTTGAAAAATGTAAATTATATCATTTTTTCAAAACCCTTATTCAGGTTGCATTTGAACAAATTTGAATATACAATTGGTATTTGGCAATATATTGTCTATATTATAGATAATAAGCTAAGAACAATATTTAAATAACAAACTTAAAAATTAAAACTATGAATTCAGGAAAAGTACTAGCAAGCGTTTTAGCAGGCGCTGCTGCAGGTGTTGTATTGGGCATTTTATTTGCCCCTGATAAAGGCACCGAAACGAGACGCAAAATTGCCGCAAAAGGGTCAGACCTTGCAGACTCTGTTAAAGATAAGTACAGCGAATATTCTGATGTGATTTCTGAGAAATATGATCAGGCAAAACAGAAATTGACCGGTTTGGTTTCCGAAGGAAAAGACATGGGCAATGACCTGGTAAACCAAGCTAAGGAAAAGGCCAATGCGATGAAAGGTGATGTAAGAAGTTCACTGAACGGGTAATCACTTTCATCTCACTTTAAAATTAAATTAAACAAGTTCGATGGTAAGCGATAAAATAGAGGACAAACCAACAGGTATTGAAGAACTTTTTAACAAGCTGAAAGGCTACGCTGAAACAAGGCTGGCTCTTTACAAGCTTATTGCAATAAATAAGGCTGCGGGCTTTTTTTCAACCTTTATCACGGCACTGATTTTAATAATGATTTTATTCACAGTAATATTATGTATTTCAATTGGGGCTGCGCTTTTAATAGGTCAGTGGTTAGGCGGGGCTTCGTATGGCTTTTTTATTATTGCAGGATTATATCTTATCATCGGGCTTGTTTTATATTCAATGCGTGGTAATATTCTTAAAAATCCGGTGAGTAGTAAACTTATCAAGGAGATGGTTGATTAAGCGTAAAAAAATCAGGAAATGAACAATGAAGAAATTGCTAATTCCAAGCTTGAGAGAATTGCAAATACTACAGAGCTTGACGTTGCTATAAAAAGGCTGGAACGAAAAATTAAATTGCAGGAAGCGGACTTGCAAGATCATTTCCATACGCTACTCGTGAGCCTGAAGCCTACTAATATCTTAAAGACAACTATACATGAAGTTCAGGAATCGCCTGAATTAAAGCACAATTTATTTAGGGTTGCCTTGGGTCTTGGTGCCGGATATTTTTCAAAGCAAATGGTCGTCGGCAAATCCGCCGGACTTGTAAAAAAAGCTCTTGGCGCTGCATTGCAATTTGGTGTCACCCAGTTTGTGGCAAAAAAGAATGAGAATGGAGAAGGCCCTACCAAAACACCGGGAAAAAAGAATTTATTAAAGCGGATATTGGCAATATAAATTTTGTAGCATTTCTTGTCTAAGTAAATTGATATTTAATCAAGTTTATTGTATTTATTCTTACAAAGTTTGTTTCTTACGTAATTCAATAAATACGATTAATTAGTAGCGAACCTTTTACTCTTCCATTGCACTTGCTTCAACAACTATTTTATTTAAACGTTTGGCCAAAGGGAAAAGCAAAAGCCCGGCAAGTAATGCAGCAATAACGCTTATGGAAAAGAAGACGGCCTTATTGTCAAACTGATCCCAGAAGCCGGCAAGTATTCCTGAAATTTTTCCTCCCAAAGAAGTTGTGATAAACCACCCTCCCATCATTAAAGCTGTTAAGCGCCGTGGAGCTACTTTTGACGTAAGCGATAACCCGACAGGGCTTACAAATAATTCACTTATAGTAAAAACGCCGTAGCTGGAAAATATCCACCAGCTTGAAACTTTGTTTTGATAAATATCTGTGGATAGGCAGGCAAATACCATAACCAAAGATGATAGGCCTGCAATTATAGTTCCCCAAGCAAACTTACTTGGGGTAGATAATTCTTTGCCCCTTGCCTTTAGAAATCCGAAGAAACCTACTATCAATGGAGTTAAGACAATTATCCAAAAAGGGTTTATCGATTGATATATTTCTGTTGAAATAAGCTTAAGATCTTGCCCAGAGGCCGGGTATTTATCTTTTTGCAAATTTTGTAAATATAAATCGGGGCCTTGGGTGGTCAGCACTTTTCCACGTGCATCTGCCTGGGCTCGAAACTGGTTATCTACAACAGGTATTTCAGTTGGTTTGGTATTTATAGTTTCTAAAAAATTAAAAGGTTTTAGTACAGGTTGAATAGCTTTAGGCGCTTCCCGGTCAGTATAGGTCTGAGCCCAGAGGGTTAAGGCGGTAGAGTTTTGATTATATATATTCCAAAAAATTATCGAAACACCGAATAATATTAATAATGTACTTATGCGCTTTTTGTCAAAACCTTTTGCATTATACCATAAACTAAAATAAAAAATAATAATTGGTACGCAGGCAAAAATGAAAGCATCATTAGAATCGGAACCCATAATATTACCAGGAATAAACCAGCCAATTGCTCCTGCAATTAATGCCGGCAAAAAAACATATAGCGATATTTTTGAAATCGGCATGTCCTCTTTTTGAACCGGCTTAATAACATCGGCATGCTTTATATGTTTTAATCCAAAGGCAAACCAGATCAATCCTAATATCATTCCAAATCCTGCTGCTGCAAAAGCATAACCCCATGAATAATTATTCCGAAGAAAAGCTGCGACAAAATTGCAAATGAAAGCACCAATATTTATCCCCATGTAAAAGATATTGTAAGCAACATCCTTCTTTGGTCTTAGATCAGGCCTGTTATAAATATTTCCGAGCAGGGTGCTGATATTTGGCTTGAAAAACCCATTGCCAATTATAGCGCAAAACAGACCGGCATACATAACCACGTTACTGCCATTGAGTGCAATTAAAAAATATCCTAATGCCAGCAGCGCTCCGCCGATGAAAATTGATTTTACGTAGCCCAGGTATCTGTCTGCAATTAATCCGCCGATGAATGGCGTTAAATAAATGAGTGCAACGTAACTACCAACAATACTTACTGCCGCTACGTTATCAAGGCCGCGACCGCCATGCCCGGTCGTATCAGTTAAATACAGTAAAAAAATCCCAATCATTAAATAATAGCCAAAACGTTCCCATAGTTCTGTAAAAAAAAGCACATATAAGCCCCTTGGATGTCCATCCTTAATTATATCATTACCAGCAGAATTTGGTTGGCTTTGCATAGCTTATTTTTTTGTATTGACGGCGGTTTAATAGTTTGTAAAGTACTGATTAATTTTAATTGGCAAAATTCAATTTTTGAGAATCTTATCGTTTAAGTTTTATTTATTGATAAATGGAAAAGGTTTTAAAATCGTTAATACATAACTTGCACCTCTTTTCTCTCTAAACTAAAATCTTTTTTCTTGAAAATTCTCATCCTTGGCGCCGGGGGACGTGCTCATGCTTTTTGCTGGAAGATAAGCCAAAGCGAACTTTGCTCTGAACTGTTCATTGCCCCTGGAAACGCAGGAACCTCGCAATTCGGAAAAAATATTGAGATCGATATTTCTGATTTCAAAGTAATCAAAACAACATGCATAGATAATAAAATAGATCTTGTACTAGTGGGGCCTGAAGAACCTCTTGTGAAGGGAATTTATGATTTTTTTAAAAAAGATAGTGCGCTTCGGCACATAATAATAACAGGCCCTTCTGCAGAGGGTGCCCAACTTGAGGGCAGTAAAGCATTTGCAAAGGCCTTCATGAGAAGGCATAATATCCCTACCGCAGATTATAAGGAATTTTCGGCAGATACGTTTGAGGAAGGACTGGCATATATAAAAAATCACGAGCTTCCGGTAGTACTGAAAGCAGATGGCCTTGCCGGCGGGAAAGGAGTACTCATTTGCAATAATTATGTTGAGGCTATGGGAGAATATGAGCTGATTATTCAAAAAAGTAAATTTGGAGATGCAGGTAAAAAAATCGTTGTAGAAAAATTTTTAGATGGAATAGAAATGAGTGTTTTCATTCTCACTGACGGTAACGGATATGTGCTTCTTCCGGAAGCAAAAGATTATAAAAAAATCAGAGAAGGTGACACCGGCCTTAATACGGGAGGTATGGGCGCCATAAGTCCTGTACCATTTGCTACCGATGATTTAATGGAAAAGATTAAAGAAAAGATTATTAAGCCAACAGTTGAAGGCCTGCAAAAAGATAATATTAATTATATGGGCTTTATTTTTTTTGGCTTAATAAAGGTAAAAGAGGAACCCATGGTAATTGAATACAATTGCCGGATGGGTGACCCGGAAACCGAAGCAATACTTCTCAGGTTGAAAAATGATCTTTTGAAATTGCTTCTCGCAGCAGACAGGCAGGAACTGCATTTGGAAAAAATTGAAATAGATCAAAGATCGGCTGCAACAATTGTGGCTGTTAGTGAGGGGTATCCACTCGAGTACCATACAGGGTTTACAATAGATTTCGGTTATCTGGAAAACCCACACATTAAAAAGCATATACAGGCAGATGGAGGTGTTATGGTATTTCACGCCGGCACCAAAGAAGAAAATGGAGAGGTGGTTACCAACGGCGGACGAGTGCTCGCGGTATCGGCTCTGGCTGATACACTTTCGGAAGCAGTGGACCGGTCGAAAGAAATCCTGGAACAAATACATTTTGAAGGAATGTATTACAGGACGGATATAGGATATGAGTTTATTGAATAATTTTGCATACTTGCTTCAACTACTTTTTTGCATCGAGACTTCTTTTTAGAGCTTATATAATAAATGAGTGTTTACTGCGTTTTTCAACCAAAAGAATTAGCTGCGATTCAATAATAAAGCATGATGTGAGGGCTCAATCAATCATCCTGGAATTATAAATCGTGTATCGTAAATCCTAAATCGTTTTGCGGTTGTTAATTCAAATTATTTCCTACAACTTTGCATCCATTATTAACTTCTCAATATCATATCCTCTAAGATGGGCCTTTTTAATTTTTTTACACAGGAAATAGCGATTGACCTTGGAACCGCAAACACCCTTATAATTCATAACGATGTTGTTGTTGTAAATGAGCCTTCGATTGTTGCATTAGACCGGAATAATCCAAAGAATATATTAGCTGTGGGTAAAAAGGCATTGATGATGCATGAAAAAACCCACGAGAGTATAAGAACAGTTAGACCCTTGAAAGACGGCGTGATTGCAGATTTCAACGCGGCGGAACTTATGATACGGGAAATGATAAAAAAGATTTATCCCAAAAAACCATGGTTTCCTCCCAGCTGGAGAATGATGATATGCATTCCAAGCAGTATCACAGAAGTTGAAAAGCGTGCGGTAAGAGACAGTGCCGAACAAGCTGGTGCAAAAGAAGTTTATCTCCTCCATGAACCAATGGCCGCAGCTCTGGGTATTGGAATAGATGTAGAAGAACCCGTTGGAAATATGATTATTGATATTGGCGGAGGTACTACAGGAATCACTGTTATAGCATTAGCTGGCATTGTATGCGACCAATCAATACGAATTGCCGGCGATGAGTTTACAGCCGATATCATGGAAGCGTTACGGCGTTACCATAGCCTTCTTATTGGGGAGCGTACTGCAGAACAAATAAAAATACAGATTGGCTCTGCCATGAAAGACATTGACAATCCCCCTGAAGATATGCCGGTAAATGGCAGAGACCTTGTAACAGGTATACCTAAGCAAATAATGGTCAGTTACCAGGAAATTGCTGAGGCACTGGATAAATCCATATTTAAAATAGAAGAAGGAATTTTAAAAGCTTTGGAAACAACGCCGCCGGAATTGGCTTCGGATATATATAGACGCGGCATGTATCTGACGGGAGGCGGTGCTCTTTTAAGAGGCCTTGACAAAAGGCTCGCAGCAAAAATTAAACTACCGGTTCACATTGCCGACGATCCTCTTAAGAGTGTTGTAAGAGGCACTGGCCTGGCCTTAAAGCATTACGACCGCTATCCATTCGTTATGCGCTAACGCCTTTTCCCCCTATAATCGGGACATAATACTCCCTAAAAATTATGTATATTTCAAACCATCTATTCACACATTCCTGAATCTATCGGGGTTGAGAAGTATTTTATGCGTAATATTTTAATTTTCATCAGGATCTATTTTAATTTTCTTTTCTTTTTATTCCTGATGATAGTTTCTTTTATTATGCTCTTTACTTATAATCGTTATCATCATGCGGTTTACTCAGGAGTAGCAAATGAAGTCACCGGTAGCATAAGCAAGCAATACAACACTGTTGAATATTATTTTCAATTAAAAAGAACAAACGATTCGCTTGTAAAAGCAAATGAAGTTTTATACAATAAGCTAAAACAGGATTTTGATATGCCGGATAGCACATCGAAGCTTACCATTGATACGCTCTCGATTGATTCAGTTCTTCAATTTAGGCGATATCAATATATGCAGGCAAAAGTTGTCGGCAATTCTGTAAACCAGCCGAATAATTTCATACAAGTTCACAGGGGATCAGCCCAGGATATAATACCTGATCTTGGTGTAATTGATATGAATAACGCTGTGGTCGGCACCGTCATGGATGTTAGCAAAAATTTTTCCGTAGTAATGAGTCTTCTTAATGGGCTAAGTAATACCAGTGCTATGATTAAAAAAAGTGGCGAAACCGGCACTATCGTTTGGGATGGCAAAGAAACCAATATGGTGAACCTGAAAGATATCTCAAAGGCTACAAAAATTTTGAAAGGCGATACAGTTATTACGAGTGGGTATTCTGACAAGTTCCCGTATGGCCTTTTAATAGGAACTGCAGAGGAAGTAATAAGTGAGAAAACAAGCAGCACCTATACAATACGAGTAAAAACTGCTGCAAATTTTTATAATCTTCAGTATGTATACATCATAAATAATCTTCAAAAAGATGAAGCACGTGAGCTCTTAAATAAAGTGAAGAAAAGAAATGAGTAACCTTGTAAAAAATATTGTTCGGTTTTGTCTTTTCATATTAGTACAGGTTTTTGTACTTAATAATATACCTCCGTTACATCACCTTGTTACGCCATATCTTTATTTTCTTTTTATTCTATGGCTTCCTTTTAAAATGGGAAGAAAAAGTATTATGATGTTGGCGTTTCTGCTTGGATTCAGTCTGGATTGTTTTACAAAAACGTACGGGCTTCATGCAGCGCCTTGTGTGCTTATCGCCTACCTTCGGCCTTTTCTTATAAATATTCTTATATCGCAGGAAGGAGCAGAAAGTAACTACAATGAACCATCAATCAAAAGCATGGGATTTACGCCCTACCTGACTTACATAGTAGTACTCACCCTTGTGCATCATTTCTTGCTCTTCTTTCTTGAAGCCCTTCAAACGGGGGGATATTTTTACTTCATAGTGAAAACTTTATTCTCCACAGCCATAAGTATTTTATTAATCTTTTTAACAGAATTATTGTTTGTGAGAAAACAAAGATTTAGAACGAATACAGTTTAGAGGTATTATTTTTGTATTAATTTCCGTTTTACTTTCTCAATCTCTCTAAATCACTTTATATCTGTGCCTGCATTTCATCAGTCTCGTAAAAATTTAATTATTATCCTATTTCTTGTAATGGGAACCATAATTATTGCGCAGCTTTTTAATCTCCAGATAATAAATAAAAAATATTCAATCCTTGCTGATGAGCAAGGTAAGTTCCGCAAAGTCGTTTACCCGGACCGGGGCATTTTGTTTGATCGTAAAAACAAGGCCATATTACGCAATACTGTCATTTATGATCTGATGGTAACCCCTGGGAAAATAAGAGGAATGAATCTTGATACAGCCACCTTATGTCGCATTTTAGATATAGACACAACCGAATTCAAGAAAAGGATTCTAACCGCAATAATTAAAAACAGGAGCTACCGGGTATCAGTATTTGAAGCTTCGCTTTCTGTGGGGAAAATTGCCAGGTTAAACGAAGGCATGTATAAGTTTGTGCCTGCATTCTATTTACAAGAACGGCCGGTGCGTGATTATCCTTTTGATGCAGCGGGTAATATACTAGGTTACCTGTCAGAAGTAGATTCCAACTTTTTAAAAAGACATGAGGGTGAAGGTTACCAGATGGGAGACTATGCCGGTAAAACAGGGCTCGAGCGCAGTTACGAAAGAGTTTTGATGGGCCAGCGGGGAATTGAATTCTGGAAAAGAGATAATAAAAACAGGCTCACAGAAAAGCTTGAAAAAGGCAAATATGATACAGCGGCAATACCAGGCGAAAATATGCATATGGCGCTGGACATTGATTTGCAGAAATTGGGAGAACACCTTATGGAGAATAAGATAGGAGCTATTGTTGCAATCGATCCTAAAACCGGCGGGGTACTTTCAATGGTTAGCAGTCCCACTTATAAGCCCAATCTGTTAACCGGCTCAGAACGTCAAAAACATTTCGCTGAACTTCTGCTGGACCCGCGCCTGCCGATGATCAACAGAACGGTGAACGCTTATTATTCACCGGGGTCAACATTTAAAACACTGCAGGGGTTAATTGGTCTTCAGGAGGGAGTAATAACTCCTTCAACAACTTTCCTTTGCACCGGGGCATTTTATGGCTGTGGGAAGCCCATGCGTTGTCTTGATCCTGGTGTTTTTAAATTGAAAGAAGCCATTACCCATTCATGCAATACTTATTTTGCCAATGTAATGCAACGTACTATTAATAACCCAGCTTATGGATCAACCGATAGCGCCCTTAAGGTGTGGGATAATTATATGTATGCATTTGGTTTAGGCCATAAATTGGGAGTGGATATACCTTCGGAAAAAAGTGGGCTTATTCCAACTCCAAAAACTTATAATAAAATTTATGGTGAAAACCATTGGAATTTTTGCACTTTTCGTTCTGTAAGCATAGGCCAGGGTGAAGTGAATGTAACACCAATACAGGTTGCTAACGAGATGGCTTACCTCGCTAATAAAGGATGGTATATCACCCCTCATCTTATCGATTCGATTGATGGCGGAGATGAATTTGGCATGCTGGATTCATTTAAGTTAAAGCGCAGACCATTAAACATTCCGGATAGTATATTTGAAGCTGTTCACGACGGTATGCAGGGGGTAATGGAATCCGGAACAGGTATCGCCGCGAAAGTTCCTGGAATAGTTGTTTGCGGAAAAACAGGAACGGTTGAAAATTATTACCAGGGAGTAAAACAAAAAGATCACGCCTTTTTTGCCGCCTTTGCACCCAGGGAAGATCCCAAAATAGCGATTGCAGTTATTTGCGAAAATGCAGGATTTGGTTCAAATTCGGCAGCGCCGATCGCCAGCCTTATGATAGAGCAATATTTAAGGGACTCAATTCCGGAACCCGACAGGAAAGCAAAAATTGAAACACTTGCAAATTTAAATCTTATGCCGGCACGTATTTATAAAGAGATACGCCACAAAGATTCTCTTATTCATGCAAAGGATAAATCTTATCTGCTGGAGAAAGGCTATATTAAAAGCGTTAAAGATACTATGGGCATTGAGGAAGAAGACGATACTGAAGGTTTGGAGAAATTAAGAAATGAAAAGCAGAAAGAAAGGCTTGCCGATACCATACCTCCCGGTAAAAATATGGATGAGGCAAAGCAAGATATTGAAGCCATATTGCCTGAGAAACCGAAAAAAACAAATAGTGTTGATTCACTAAAATAAACTTCATTATTTATACCAAAATGCGTAACGAGGCTGCCATAACTAAAGGAGTTGATTGGGTTTTGATATGGATGTATATCCTGTTTGTTTCGATTGGCGTCTTATGTATTTTTTCAGTAGAATACCACAATAATGAACCAATCTTAAGAAACATAATTGGGCTGAAGAAAAATTACTCCAGGCAATTATTATTTATCGGCATCTCTGCAGTAGTCGCCATATTCATATTGCTTACTGATAGTAAATTTTTTACAGCAACCGCAAACATCAGCTATGTCCTCGGCATCATCCTAATGCTGGCCACTTTTGTGTTGGGCAAAAATATCAATGGATCAAAGTCATGGATTCCACTTGGATTTTTTAATCTGCAACCGGTTGAAACCTGCAAAATTTTTGCAGCTCTTGCCCTCTCGAAATATTTATCCCGCCCTGAAACGAATTTTGAAAAACCAAGATCGCAGTTGATTGCTGCGGCCATCGTTTTAACCCCCGCTGCTTTTTCAATATTGCAAAATGAAACTGGCCTTGCGTTAGTATATTTTTCCTTTCTTATTCCCATGTACAGGGAAGGATTGCCGCCGGTCTATCTTATAATCGGGTTTTCATTTGCCATACTGGTAGTAGCAACAATTTTAGTTGAAAAAAACACACTCGCAATAATACTTACTGCAATTGCAATTATTACCATTTTCGTTATGAGGCGCGCAGTAAAAAGGGATAAAGGCATATTGGTAGTAATAGTAGGATTATGGCTTTTATGTGTAGGCATACAGAGATTTGCAGTTCCTTATATTTTCGAACATGTACTGCAGCAATACCAGGTAGAAAGGATATTAAATACTTTCGGGGTGGACTATGTTCCCAATGATAATACCGACGCTGAAAAATTTGATAAGCAAAATGAAAAGGAACTTGCCAATACCAAAAAATTAAAAAAAGCAAAAGAAAATTACAACGTAAAGCAGTCGAAAATTGCCATCGGCTCCGGAGGGCTAATGGGAAAAGGATTCTTAAAAGGCACACAAACCCAGGGAGATTTTGTACCTGAACAACACACTGATTTTATATTTACATCAGTAGGTGAAAACTTCGGATTTTGGGGAAGCGGCCTCGTAGTAATCTTGTATATGCTTTTGCTTTTCAGGATTGTTTTTTTGGCGGAACGGCAACGAAGTACTTTCAGCAGGGTCTATGCCTACAGCCTGGCAGCAATTTTCTTTTTTCATGTATCTATTAATATTTGCATGACAATCGGGCTTGCCCCGGTAATAGGAATTACTTTGCCATTAATGAGTTATGGCGGCTCCTCGCTTTTAACTTTTACAATTTTAGTATTCATATTAGTACGGCTCGATGCCGACAGGCAAATGGTATTGCGCTAAACACCTTAATCACCCTGGGCAGTGAATAAAC
The DNA here is from genome assembly GCA_038251675.1 of Chitinophagales bacterium. Taxonomy (GTDB): domain Bacteria; phylum Bacteroidota; class Bacteroidia; order Chitinophagales; family Chitinophagaceae; genus Ginsengibacter. The sequence goes on from JBBSBD010000006.1 coordinate 51,976, forward strand.
AAAAAGTGAAAAATGTTTACGTTAATTTTGTTGTGTGAAAGATTTTTATAGACACAAATTCAATGTAATTAAATTCCCTTTTCGGGGTTAGGGGTATGAAGATATTTCCACTAAGTGAGGGTTCCTTCACAGTTGACCAATCGAAAAAATTTGTTCCATTTAAAATTGATGAAGATGATTTGCAACAGAGATCGAGAGGCAGCTTGCTTGTGGAAATTCAGCCATTTGCTGTAGTTACTTCAAAAGATATTTTAATACTCGACACTGGGCTTGGCTTTGCAGATCCTGACCAGCAATTACAAATTCATAAGAACCTTTCTTCGCATGGCATAAATTCTACTGACGTTACCAAAGTTCTGCTCTCGCATTTGCATAAAGACCATTCAGGTGGCATTTTAACGCCGGATAAAACCAAACTAAGTTTTGAAAATGCAGACTTCTATATTAACCACGAGGAATGGAACTATGCGTTTGAGAAAGGCTTTCCTTCTTATGTAACTGATGACTACCTGGTGCTAAAAAATAGTAATCGGCTAAAATTTACAAGCGGAGATGATGCGATTGATGGCTACATACACTATCAATTGACTGGCGCACATTGCCCTTATCACCAGGTTTTTAAAATAGAAGAAGACAACGAGACAATCTTTTTTGGAGGTGATGTTGCCCCGCAATTGCAACAAATGAAAAACAGGTTTAAAGCTAAATATGATTATGATGGCGCTAAAGCTATGGAACTAAGAAGAGAATGGTGGCAGCAGGGAGAAAAAGAAAAGTGGACTTTTTTATTTTACCATGATATTAAATATCCCACATACAAATTTTGACGCAACATAAAAAAGGCCTGCCCTAAAAAGGGCCGGCCGTTGCTAACCTATGAAAAACACCTAAGCGCAAAAGTAAGAAAAATTTGATTTCTCCAACTTTTAGTTGCTCTATTAATTAAATTCAATGAATTTTATTTACCCAATGGTAGAGATTGTTTATTTAACGACGGAGGCTATTTAGCCTTTGGGACTGGCGGTCCTTCAGCCGGCGTATCAATACTTCCCGAAAATCTCTTTCAGCATTGAACAGTTTATTTAGCCTTTGCGGGCCTAATATTTTTTCAAATGAAGTTTGATATTTTTTGCGGATATCTAACAGTTGCTGATCAGATTTCATAACGTCTCTTCTATCCACGCCGCGAACCTCCTGGTCATATTGATTATAAATGGGCCAGAATTTTTGAGCTTCTTCCGCAGTAAGACCAAGTTTTTGAGTAATAAAAGCAATTTTCAAAGCTTGTACTTTTTCTCCTCTCGGATCATTATCCTCCTGGGCATACAGCGTAGTAAAACCGGAAAAGAATATTAATAATATAAGTAAAGATTTTTTCATCATCAATTTTTTAATTGGTATTTCCTTTTTGATCAATTTTATCAAGATACGTATTCAAAGTATTTTCATCAATCAAGTAATCTTCCTGGGAAGGCAACTCACTTACGTCAGTATTTTTTAAAAGAAGATCATTATCTAATACACTTCCGTTCTTCTCCAGGTACTTAACTATGTCGTCATCACTTAGTTTGGCAATACCAGCATCAATTTGCTTTTCTGTTTTAAACTGAAAAGACTCTTTAATATAGCCTGGAACAGTGGTAGATGCAGTTGTAGAAATACCTTGACCATCGCGGTTCGACGGTGTGTTAAATATCTGAAGGGAAGTTATTGCAATGGCACCAGTTACTACTGCCGCTGCTGCAATCCTCAACCACGAGTTGCGAGGTTTCATAGTCACAACCCTGGCCTTAACAGGGTTTACTTTCTCAATTACATTATTTGAAAAATTTTCAAAATATCCTTCAGGAACTGTAAATACAATTTCATTCTTCAGAGTATAAAGCATTGCAGACAAATTCTGTAACTCTTCATCGGCAGTTTCCAAATACTGGTCCTTAGTTTTTGCTAAAATATTTGTGCTTAAAGTATCAAAATAACCGTCAGGTACTTTTAATACGTTTTTATTCTTCAGCGAATAAAGCGTTGAAGAAATATTGTGTGGCTCTTCTTCCGCCGTTTCAGAACTTACATGCTTTATTTTATCCAAAATATTTACCGATAAACTATCAAAATAGCCTGCAGAAACTTCAAATACATTTTTATTCCTTAATGAATACAGCGTAGCAGATAAATTGAGTAATTCTTCATCGCTCGTTTCGGAATTTATATTATTTATTTTTCTTAAAATATTTTTAGAGAAATTGTCAAAATATCCGGAAGGAACTCCAAACACATTTTCACTTTTCAATGAATACAGCATCGGAGAAAGTTTACTCAGTTCTTCATCCTGCGTCTCAGGGTAAAGCTTTTTTATTTTGGCTAAAATATTTGTGCTTAAAGTATCAAAATAACCATCAGGTACCTCTTGCACATTGGTGGCATTTAATTCAAATTCATTACGATCATTAAATATCGCAAAGCTTGACAAGCGCTCACTCAAATCGTCGAAATATCCGTCTGGCACCAGGAAAACATTCATCTTTTCCAGCCCCGCTAGGAAAGGTGATATTTCCTTAAGTTCATTTAATATTTCTTGTGAGCTATTCATTACGCTTTATCAGACCTTTAAAAGCCTTGAAAGTTTAATTATTAAGTATAAATTCTTCGATTTTTTTTGCCGCGTGGTGGTAGCTGGCTTTTAGAGCTCCTTCGCTTGTATCCAGCACTTTGCTCATTTGTTCATAGGGCATTTCATCATAATACCTTAAGTTAAAAACAAGTCTTTGCTTTTCCGGTAATTGTTGAATGCCAAGTTGAAGCTTCCACTCAAGCTTGTTTGCATCAAAATGGGTATCACTTTTAAGTTGGTTACTTAATCCATTTTCAACGTCGCTTAGTGATACCGAACTTCTTTTTTTCTGCTGCGCCATAAACGTAAGGCACTCGTTGGTCGCTATACGGTAAAGCCAGGTATAAAGCTGGCTGTCTTCCCTGAAATTCTCAAGACCTTTCCACACCTTGATAAACATATTTTGCAAAACATCATTGGCATCGTCATGGTTAATAACCATTCTTCTTACGTGCCAGTATAATTTTTCCTGGTATTTTTTAATAATTGCAGTAAACGCCTGCTCTTTTGTTGCCGGATCTTTAAAGCTCAATAAGAGCTCCTGGTCGTCTGGTTGGTGAATCATATTTATTTTTTAACTGGGCAGCAAAAATAGAAAAACCTTGACTAAGACTGCTTTGTTTATGGAAAGTTTAATCTTTAATCAGTCGGCCTGAAAATCAACGACGGTTCAGATAGAAATTATTTTGCGCTTTTACCAAATTTCATAAAATGAACTGAAAACATAAAATATCTCCGCGCCCTGTTTTTTTTAATCTAAATCCAGTACTTTTGCCGCCCCAAAAGCGCATGTGGTGAAATTGGTAGACACGTCAGACTTAGGATCTGATGCCGTAAGGTGTGGGGGTTCGAGTCCCTCCATGCGCACACTCACAAATATATTTTCTGAAAAGAAAATACTAACCTCCGTTCCTGAAACGGAATAATAAATTAAAGATTAATGGCAACGATTACAAAAGAGAGCATCGGCGATCTTCATGATAAATTGACGGTGAAAGTGTCTAAAGAAGATTATTACCCTTCATTTGAAAAGGCAATAAAAGATTATAGCAAAAAGGCTAACATTCCAGGCTTTAGAAAGGGCATGGTGCCTGCGGGAATGGTTAAGAAAATGTATGGATCATCCATTTTTTATGATGAAGTAGTGAAAGCAGTTGAAAAAGAATTGCAGGAATACCTGAATAAAGAAAAACCGCAAATTTTTGCCCAGCCGTTACCTATGGAAAGTGATTTGCGAAATCTTGATATGGCCAATCCTGCGGATTATGATTTTCCGTTTGAATTAGGAATTAAACCGGAGATATCTATAGATGCAATTAAAAGTGCGAAACCCGTATTCTATAAAGTGCCGGTAACGCCTGATATGGTGAGCGAAGAAATAGAAAAACTGGTTACAAAACATGGAGACATGAAAGATGCTGACGAGGTTACGGCCCCGGAAAATGTATTGAATGTGCTCTTTGAAGAATCTGATTCAGAGGGAAATGTAATACCTGATGGCGCTGCAAAAGATAATTCCATCCTGGTAAAATATTTTGACGAAAATTTTCTCTCTACGATTTATGGTAAGAAAAAAGATGAGTTTGTTGTGTTACAATTGAAAAATGCCTTTCCTGAAAAAGAAAGAGAATGGATTCTTTCGGATCTGGGATTGGATAAGGAAGATCCGATATCACTGGAAAAATATTTTAAGATGACGATCACCAAAATCGGTTTGGTCGAAAAAAAAGAACTCAATGAAGAATTTTTTAACCAGGTTTTCGCTGGTAAAGAAATAAAAACCGAAGAAGAATTTCGCAAAGCCCTTGAAGGGGAAATGCAGCAACAATGGAATGGCGCAAGCAGGGGTCAATTGCATGACCAGCTTTATCACCTCTTATTAGACACACCTTTACAATTACCTGATGAGTTTTTAAAAAGATGGATCGCCATTGGAGGAGAAAAGAAAAAAACTGCTGAGGAAGTTGAGGCAGAATACCCATCTTTCACTAATCAATTAAAGTGGACTTTAATAAGCGATAAAATTCTAAACGAAAATAAGATTGACGTGTCAGAGGAAGAATTGCGCGACAATATGAAGTCGGAAATTATGCGATATTTTGGCCAGATGAATTTAGGAGAAGACACACAGTGGATAGACAGCTACATTGATCGAATGATGAAAGACGAAAAGCAGGTGGATAGCAGTTATAGAAAAATCATAACAGAAAAACTTTTCAACTGGCTTGAAACACAAGTAACCCCTATGGAAAAAGTAACGACACCTGAAGAGCTTTTAGCAATGCAGCACCATCACGAGCATTAATAGAACCACTGTTCTTTTGAGTTTGTTCTCCAATTTGGTTTCTACATGCCCTTTTGTCTTGTTTTTTTGTTAGCATAATATTTGGAACTTCATGCCGGTAAAATTGTAATTACAAAAATCACATTTATGAACTTTGGAAAAGAATTTGAAAAATATGCTGTTAAACACAAGGGCATTAGCAGCAATACCTTGCATGGATATATAAATCATAACATAACCAATCTTACTCCCAACATAATTGAAGAGAGGCCAATGAATGTGGCTGTTATGGACGTTTACAGCCGTTTGATGATGGACAGGATAATTTTTCTTGGTTATCCTGTAAACGATGAAGTCGCAAATATCATTACCGCACAATTGTTATTTTTAGAAAGTACCGATAGAACGAGAGACGTTCAATTGTACATTAACTCTCCCGGCGGCGGCGTTTATGCCGGCCTGGGATTGTATGACACTATGCAATTTGTGTCGCCGGATATTGCCACCATTTGCACCGGAATGGCAGCAAGTATGGCAGCGGTTTTAATGAGTGCAGGCGCTGCTGGAAAGCGAAGTGCTCTCAAGCATGCAAGAATTATGATGCACCAGCCAAGTGCAGGCGCAGCAGGCCAGGCGTCTGATGTAGAGATCACTGTAAATGAAGTAAGAAAAGTGAAACATGAATTGTACGAAATATTAAGTAACCATACAGGTCAAACAATAGAAAAAGTTGCAAAAGATAGCCACCGCGATTTTTGGATGACGGCGGATGAGGCGAAGGATTATGGCCTGGTAGACGAAGTATTAGTTACAAACGCAAAAAAGACAAAAAAATAACGATCAGATCATTTAAATAAATTCAAATGAACTTATATAAAAATTATATCACCCGCTTCGAAGAGGAAGAAGAACCCGAGAAATCATCCCCGGAAAATCCGATGGAAAAAATGATGGGCGGAATGATGTTCGAAAAAAAATTTATTGAACAAAGAAAAATTTTCCTTTGGGGTCCTGTGGATGATAAAAGTGCAAAAGACATTACTAACAGGCTTTTGTTCCTTGAGGCTGAAAATCCCGGAAAAGAAATTACGTTTTATATTAATAGCCCGGGTGGTGTTATTACAAGTGGCATGGTTATTTACGATACCATGAAGATGATTTCATCACCGGTAAGTACTGTATGTATGGGAATGGCTGCCAGCATGGGGAGTATCTTATTAAGTGGGGGTGAAAAGGGAAAAAGATTCATTTTCCCACATGGAGAAGTGATGATTCACCAGCCAAGCGGTGGGGGACAGGGAACAAGCGCCGATCTTGAAATAATGGCAGTTCAAATATTAAAAGCAAAACAATTAGGAGCAAAATTACTTGCCGATAATTGTGGACAAACTTACGATAAAGTGATGGAAGACTTTGACAGGGATTATTGGATGGATGCCAAAGAAAGTAAAAAATATGGAATTGTTGATGGCATACTGGATAAATTTTAGTGCAACATTTTGTTCAGTTTACATGTCATCAATATATTACCTGATCATATATTGATTTTCAATTAAAAAGTTGTAATTTATAAGGTGAAAATTAGCAACCTACGAAACTTTGAATAAAACAAATGGCCAAACAACAAACTTTACATTGCTCATTTTGCGGCAGAAACCGTGACGAAGTGAAAATCCTAATTGCCGGGCAAGAAGGACATATATGTGAAAACTGTGTAGAGCATGCGCAGGAAATAATTACCCAGGAAATTTTTCCAACTCCCGAAAAAAATGCTCACCCTTCCAATTATAAACTCTCGGTAAAAAAGCCAATAGAATTAAAGAAGTTTCTCGATGAATATGTGATAGGGCAGGATGATGCGAAAAAAGTTTTAGCAGTTGCGGTTTATAATCACTATAAAAGACTCAATCAAAAAGTAGACAGTGACATTGAAATAGAGAAAAGCAACATAATAATGGTCGGCGAAACTGGTACCGGCAAAACTCTTTTGGCTAAAACTATTGCGCGGATACTAAATGTACCATTCGCAATAGTAGATGCAACGGTATTCACCGAAGCTGGTTACGTAGGAGAAGATGTCGAAAGTATTTTAAGCAGGCTTCTGCAGGTATGTAATTTCGATGTAAATGCTGCACAAAAAGGAATTGTTTATATTGATGAGATAGATAAAATAGCTCGAAAAAGCGATAACCCAAGTATTACCCGTGATGTAAGCGGAGAAGGAGTGCAACAAGGGTTGCTAAAGCTGCTTGAAGGAACTGAAGTGTTAGTACCTCCGCAAGGCGGCCGCAAACACCCAGAACAAAAGCTCATAAAATTAAACACATCAAACATCCTCTTTATTTGTGGAGGAGCATTTGATGGCGTGGACAGGCTTATAGCCCGCCGAATAAATACTAATGCAATTGGTTTCACCGTAAACAAAGATCTCCAGGAATTTCAGAGAAAGAATTTATTACAATTTGTAAATGCCCAGGATCTTAAATCCTTTGGCCTCATTCCGGAACTCCTGGGAAGATTACCGGTCATAACTTATTTAAATCCACTTGATAAAATTACACTTCGTAATATATTAACCGAACCAAAAAATTCACTCATAAAGCAGTACAGAAAGCTATTTGAGCTCGAAGGTATAGATTTGGTTATCGAAGACGAAGTTTATGATTTCATGGTTGACAAAGCCACTGAATATAAACTTGGTGCAAGGGGTCTGCGTAGTATTTGCGAAAGCATCCTCACCGACGCCATGTATGAACTTCCTTCACAAAAAGTAAAAACCTTTACTGTAACATTAGATTATGCTGAGCGCAAATTTAAAATCAGTAAACTGAGTTTACTTAAGGTGGCTTAGTTCATTATTTTAGATCCCGTTATACCCGCATCGGCGGCCCTACCTTTTAAACAAATCAGAATAGCTTTACGATTTTGTTTTGCACATACTTATCTCAGGTGGCTGTACTTGAATTTCTTTTCTAATAAAAAAAGCTGATTTTATTTTTTTCATTTTATTTTTACCCCCTGTGTTCATTAAAAATTGATAAATGGTTGATGTAATTCTGGGCCTGCAATGGGGTGACGAGGGAAAAGGGAAAATAGTTGATTATTTCACTCCGGGGTATGATGTCATCGCCCGTTTCCAGGGAGGCGCAAATGCAGGCCATACTCTCTATATAAAGGGGGAAAAAATCGTACTGCACCAAATTCCCTCCGGTATATTTCATGACAACAAAATAAATCTGATAGGTAATGGTGTTGTTCTCGATCCTGTTACACTCAGGAAAGAATGTGCATCGGTAGAAGCAATGGGCATTGACTATCGTAAAAATTTATTTATTAGCGAAAGAACTCATTTAATATTACCTACTCACCGTGCCTTGGATAAGGCAAGCGAAGCAGCAAAAGGCATAGATAAAATTGGCTCTACACTCAAGGGTATTACTCCGGCTTATATGGACAAGACGGGGAGAAATGGCTTGCGGGTTGGCGACCTGCTTAATAAGAACTTCATCTCTCAATACATAAAGCTTCGTCTCAAACATCAAAAATTATTAGATAACTTTTCTTTTGCCGAGGATATATCTGCATGGGAAGAAGAATTTTTCGATGCCCTTGAATTCATTAAGACTTTAAATATAGTTAACGGAGAATATTTCATAAACGATGCGATTCAAAGTGGGAAAAAGGTTCTAGCAGAGGGTGCCCAGGGAAGCATGCTAGATATTGATTTCGGAACATTTCCGTTTGTAACCTCATCAAGCACTATGTCGGCTGGGGTGAGTAGTGGCCTTGGTATAGCGCCGCAAAAAATTAAAGAAGTTTTTGGCATTACAAAAGCTTACTGCACAAGAGTTGGGGGTGGCCCATTCCCCACAGAACTCCACGATGATACGGGTGAACAGTTGAGGCAACTTGGCAACGAGTTTGGCAGCACAACGGGGCGACCCAGAAGATGTGGCTGGATTGACTTAGTTGCCTTAAACTTTGCGTGTATGATCAATGGTGTAACTCAGCTTGTAATGACAAAGGCCGATGTTCTTGATACGATCGAGGCATTAGAGGTATGTAATATGTACAATATAGATGGCAACAATACCAATCAAATTCCGTTTCAAATGCAGGGAATGAAAATCGAACCTTTGTATAAAAAATTTGATGGCTGGAATACCGATATTACTGCCATCAAGAAGTTTGACGATCTACCCTCAAAAATGAAAACCTACATCAGCTACATTAATGATAAACTTTGCGTGCCGATAAATTATATTTCAAATGGTCCGGGCAGTGATCAAATCATTGTGGCATTATGATTGTGGTTTTGAAAACTTATAAATGCAAAATTTTTATTTTTTAAAAACTTTTTATAATATTTGGTTATTCAAAAATCTAAATGAAATTTTACATCAATAATCCTTGAGAAT
>JBBSBD010000007.1:0-60573 GCA_038251675.1 Chitinophagales bacterium
ATTTAAAAAGAAGCAGCTTCAGGGCAAAATAAAAAGAGCGGGATGGCTTGCAACAATAGGTGGCTTTATGGATTCCTTTGCAGGCGGTGGTTGGGGTACGTTGGTTACAAGTACGCTAATCTCGAAAAGAAAAAATCCCCGCTACGTTATCGGCTCTGTTTGCCTTGCAGAATTTTTTGTAGTGCTGTGCAGTTCCATTACATTTTTCATCTTTCTTAAAAGCCTTCCCCTGATTGATATAGCGGGACTGATATTTGGAGGTTTGCTTGCCGCTCCTTTGGCAGCAAGATTAGTAGGAAAGATGCCTGTCAAAAAAATGTTTATTGCCATTGGAGCATTGGTAATAATTACAAGTTGTATGACTTTGTGGAAAGTGCTTGCGCAGATAATGCATAGTTAATGACTATTGCTATAAGCCATTCGTCACTGGCAGTAAGTTCATTGTTAATTTTCAATGAAGCATTTAGAGAGGTTCGTTTATTCCTTATCACTTAATTAAATTGTGCTGGCATAAATTTGTGCAAAAGATTGCATAAAATTGTACCTCCTTTACGTTACACATGAAAAGAAAATTATTTTTCATCCTATTTATACCCGCTTTATTTTTTTCAAAAGAAGTATCTGCACAAAAAAACAACGGTAGTCTTAAAGGAAAAGTAACAGCCGCTAATGGAAGTGCCGCTTACGTGAATGTTGCATTAAAAAACCTTAATAAAATAACGTCAACTGATAACAACGGGAATTTTAAGTTTACAAATCTTCCGGCTTTACATGATACGCTTGTTATTACATCTGCTGAATCTCAAATAAAATCTTTTCCTGTATCTATAGAAAAAAACGAGGCAAAGGATATTGGTGATATTCAGCTTGATTTTAATATCGCCCGTTTAGAAGATATAGAAGTAAAGGGGCGCACCGGTCGTTCGTACAAAAGTGATTACTCTTTTTTAGGAACTAAAACACAAACGGCTGCGCTGGATATACCTCAGTCCATCTCTTCTATTACCAAAGAGCTTATAAAGGATAAGATGGACTTTACCTTGAAAGATGCGGCCAGTGAGGCTGCAGGTGTCAATAACTATTCTGGGTACGACGATTATTCCATAAGAGGTTTTAAAGCGGAAAACGCAAGATTGATTAATGGCCTTCGTGGTTATAACACGACTTATACAAGTGCCATGCTTCTGAATATAGAAAGGATTGAAGTGGTGAAAGGTCCGGCTGCAACCCTCTATGGCAATTGCGATCCTGGCGGCACCATCAACCTGGTTACAAAAAAGCCGCTGGATGAAAAAGGCGGAGAGATCAATATCGGCGGTGGCACCTGGAATCATTATCGCATAACCGGTGACGTTACCGGACCTTTGAATGCAAAGAAAACTTTGCTGTACCGTTTTAATGGAGGCTATGATAAAACCAATTCATTCCGTAATCAATACTTTGCAAAATCTTATGAGCTTGCACCCTCTGTTTCATTTATACCCAATGAAAAAATCCAGTTGAATATAGATTTTTCTTTATCACACATCAATACTATTCTTGATCGCGGGCAACCAGGCTTTCAAAATGACCGCTCTTTAAAATCAACGCCCATCAAGCTTATCGCATCACAACCGGGCGATTATCTCCATGAAACGGACTTCGCAACAACGGTATTATTTTCTTATAAAATAAATAAGAATATCAATTTCAACAGCGGTTATTTAAATTACAGCACGCAGCAAAATGCTGGTGAGCATAGCATTAAAAGTTATATAACGCCTGATTCAATCAACCTTTATTATAGCTCCTGGGATTATCATACAACCACCAATACCTTTACTAACTATTTCACATTTCATTTTAAAAAAGGAAAATTCAGTCACCAGCTTTTAGCCGGCTACGATTATGTGATCAGCAATGTAAATCTTGAACAAAAATATTATGAGGATCAAACTAACTTTGGCGAAGGCAGTGGCATTGTCGGCACTTTTAGTTTAAGAAATACGAAATACTTTATGAGGTCCGTTGATAGGTATGGCCTTTCAACTTACGAATCAGAAGCCAGCGATGTTGAGCCATCGGTTTATCATACGCAGGGGCTATACATGCAGGAACAAATAAGTGTAAACAAATGGAAATTACTTATTGGTCTGAGGGAAGAAATGTATAAGGCCGGTGACGCTGATGAAGCCGATAGCACCGATGAAGATGAAGCAAATGTATTTCTTCCAAGAATTGGATTAGTGTATGAGCTAAAACCGTCTATAAGTTTATATGCAACTTACAATAAAGGCTTTGACCCTTTTGAGGCATCCACCAGCACCCAATTATTTGATGAACCATTTAAGCCGGTAACGAGTGAATTATTTGAGGCAGGAGTTAAGGCAAATTTCTTTCATAATAATTTATTTGCTTCGCTTGCTGTGTATCAATTAACGCTGCAAAATGTTGCAGTGAATGCAAATGATATTTCAAACCCAAACCTTTATATACAACAAGGTGAGGACAGATCGAGAGGAATAGAAACTGAAGTGGATGGAAATATTTTTCCCAACCTTAGCATTGCAGCTTCCTATTCATACTGCGTTGCAAAGGTTATAAAAAGTAAAATTGCTTCGCAGGAAGGTACGCTGGTAGAGAATGCTCCTCGTAACCAAAGCAGCACCTGGATAAAATATACATTTAGAAACGGAAGTCTAAAAGGCTTTGGCATTGCAGCAGGCCATTCACAGGCAAGTGTGAGGAATACGTTAGAGCAAGGCTTAACGCTTCCCGGATATTTTTTGTTAAATGCAGGGATAAGATATCAAATTAGAAAATTTACGGCAGCCATTAATTGTAATAATATCTTTAATAAGACCTATTGGATTGGCGCTTTTAATAATGTAAATAAATGGCCCGGCGCACCGCGAAATTTTATGGTAACTACCGGCTATTTGTTCTGATAAATAAAAACGAAACTTATGTTCGATGTTATTTCCTCCAATTTTTTTTCGATAAAAAATCATTGCCATAAATTTCTATTCCCTGTTTTACTTTTTGTTACGACATACACGTTTGCCCAAAAAAGTTACCAGGTATTAAGCGTGCCTGCCATTAATGAATATACACACATCAATACCAAAGGATATAGCGTACTGGCAAGTGGCAGATATGTAACTCCTGCAGGTGAAACGATCCAGATAACCCATGACCCTTTCGGAATGGCCATCTCCCCGGACGGTAAAAAAACCGTAACGATTCACAACGGCGTGTTTACCATTATCGATAATGAAACCTTAAACAGCACAAGAGTTCCCAGCTATGATAGCAGTATCAAGTCTCCCTTTTCCAACGGATCATTTTTAGGCGTAGCCTTTGCCCCCGATTCCAAAAAAGTATATTTAAGCGGGGGCGATAATGGAGCAGTAATTGTATATGATATTGAAAAATTTGAGAGGCTTGATTCTATTTCATTAAACGAAATGGTTGATTCTGTTGATTACGAAGACAGTTTTACTTCTGATCTTTTATTAAATGAAAGTAACAATGAGCTACTAGTTTTAGACAGGGGCAATTTCAGAATGGTGCGCATTGATCTTGCGACAAAAAAAATAACTGCTTCTATTAAAACAGGAAGACAACCTTTTGGTCTTTCTATAAGCCCCGATAAAAAAATTGCATTTGTAGCGAATGTTGGCATGTACGATTATCCGTTACTGCCTGATCTTACTCCGGAAAATTATGATAGCCTCTTAATACCTATTCAACCTTATGGTAACGATACCAAAGAATCAATCAATGGTTATACATGGCATGGCAGAAAAATTCCCGGAGTCGGAAGTACTTCATCGCCTGAAGCCATGAGCGTTTATACGATTGACCTCAATACTAATAAAGTGATGGATCGTTTTAAAACAGGATACCAGGTAGGACAAATGGTGGAAGGCGCGGAAGTGACGGGTGGTGCAAGTCCTAATTCAATTGCTGTCGGCAATAAATACGCTTACGTAACTAATGCAACCAATGACAACATTTCGGTTATTGATTACCTGGAGCATAAAATTATTGGCCACATAGATATTAAAACTGACTCTCTTATTGACCACTATCGCGGCCTGTTACCTTTTGGAATATCACTAAGTAAAGATGAAAAAACTTTATATGCAGCTTTACTCGGTTTTAATGCAGTTGCTGTTATTGATGTTGACACTAAAAAGACTAAAGGCCTTATACCAACTGGCTGGGGCACTACACGGGTGATGCCTTCCAACGATGAAAAAGATCTATATGTGATCAGTTGTCGCGGCTATGGCGCAGGGCCGAATGGCGGAAAGGATTTTATTGAACCCATCCAGGGAACTTACATTGGAGATATACAACTTGCAACGTTTCAAAAAATAAAAATACCCGATCAACAGCAATTGGCAGTTTATACCGGACAGACACTTGATAATACGTTTCATAAAATAACTGTTACAGACGATGGAAAAAATCCCTTACCGCCACTGCAAAATATCAGAAAAAGCCCTATTAAATATATCGTGTACATCACCAAGGAAAACAGAACATACGATGAAGTTATGGGACAGTTAAAGACTGGTATTGGCGACCCAACCCTTGCAAGATTCGGTGTTGACGTAAATATTATCGCAAAAGATAAAACGCTGTATCATGTGAACATTGCGCCCAATCATTTAAAGATTGCAAAACAGTTTGCTTTCGGCGATAACTATTACTGCGATAGCGATGCATCCATTCACGGGCACCATTGGATGATGGGCGTGATACCTAATGAATGGGTTGAAACGAACTCAAGTGTTGATAAAACATCAAAGCTTTTTTCCAAGGCATCCGGTAGGAGATTCCCAGGCTCAACAGGAAGTATGGACCCGGAAGATTATGCCGAAAGAGGAGGTTTATGGGAAGCAATGGAAAGAAGTAAAGTATCATTCTACAATTTCGGCGAAGCCAACGAAACCGCACATAACAGGGAAGAATGGTACGATACCGCAACCGGCTCCGGGCATGGTGTAATGGTGCCTATGCAAAAGGCATTGTATCCGCGTACAAGCCATAATTACGCAGGCTTCAACACTAACATTCCGGATCAGTTTAGAATGGACCAATTTGAAGGTGAGTTTACCAAAATGTGGCTGAAAGGAAAAAACAAAATGCCGCAGCTCATCACCATGCAAGTACCTAATGATCATACAGCTTCTCCCCGCCCGGAGTATGGATATCCTTTCTATCACTCTTATGTGGCGGATAATGATCTGGCTATAGGAAGGATTTTGCATTTTCTGTCAAGAACACCTTATTGGAAAAATATGCTGGTAATTATTACAGAAGATGATCCGCAGGGTGGTGTTGATCATGTAGATGCACATCGCAGTATTTTGATGATGGCAGGCCCCTATGTAAAGCACGGATATGTTTCTCATACCCACGCTAATTTTGGTTCCATATTAAAAGTTATTTATACCATTCTTAATGTTCCTTATGTAAATCAGTATGATGCCACAGCAACATTGCTGCAGGATTTTTTTACGGACAAACCTGACTATAAACCATACTCGCTTGTATTTCCATCGAAAGAGGTTTTTGACCCACAAATCGCAATGAAGCGTTACAACAGGAAAATCGACTGGCGTAAAGTAATGAAGGGCCCTGAAATGGATGATGAAGACGATTTAAGAAAGGAACATTATAAGCAACAGGGAGTAATCATAAAAAAGAAAGATTAAAGATTAAACTCGTTTTTTGTTGGTTAATGTCCATCAGAAAGAGGTTATTAGAAAGAGGTTATTAGAAAGAATAAAAAAAGGTTACTGTATTTTCACTACAATAACCTTTATAAGATATTTCAAAATTATTGAGGCTTCTATTTTTTTACCCCAATAAGTCTTTCGATACATCAGGAGTTAAATTTTGGAAATGCAATAAAGCCTCCTTTTTTGGAACGCCCTTCAATAATGTCAATATCGGTAGACGTATTTTCTTTTACAATTTTATTTTCAGGCCAGGCTATGAAGCCTCCATCTTTTAAACGCCTTTCGGCTGTATAGATATTTTTTTCTTCAAATGATTTAGTTGCAAATACGCTGTGATTATTTTTTTTGCGTACTCTATTCTTTTTAGGTCTGTTTTTTTCAAGATTGTTATTCATAAAATTTTCTTTTAATTGTTATTTATTCAGTTTTCATTATGCGGGTTAAAAATGCTGTACCAAAGCCTAATATGGCAATGAGTGCAAATGACCATCTTAAATTGATAGCCTGAGCCACAAACCCTATAAGTGGCGGGCCGATTAAGAACCCTAAAAATCCAATGGTAGAAACGGTGGCAAGCGCAGTGCTTGCAGACATAGTTTTTGAACGCCCTGCGATGCCATATACAATAGGTACTACAGATGAAACGCCGAAGCCTACAAGGGAAAAACCAATTGTTGCTGTAGCCAGGTATGGAAAGGCAACAGCAGTTAATAGCCCCGTTGTTATTAATACTCCGCTCAGTTGGAGCATGCGTTTTACACCAATTTTTGTCACCATCCAGTCTCCCAGAAATCTGCCTAAGGCCATTGTGCTTGTGAAAGCCAGGTATCCGAGAGTGGTTAATGATACCGGTGCGGATACTACTTTCTTAAAGTAAACCCCACTCCAATCCGCCATTGCTCCTTCGCACAACAGGCAACAAAATGCAATGATTCCCAGTACCAGGATTTGCCTGTCCGGCTTTACAAATAATTTTTGCGACTTGCTTGAAGTATCATCATGCGGTAGTGTGAAGCGATATGAAATTACAGCGAGCAGACCGGCTAATACAAAAACCAACGAGAAATGCAGCAGTGGGGAAAATCCTGCTGAAACAAACACAGTTCCGATCGCTGCGCCGGTAAATCCGGCAACGCTCCACAAGCCATGGAAGGATGCCATAATAGATTTGCCATATAACTTTTCTATGCCAACGGCCTGGGTATTCATCGCAATATTTATCACATTGGCAAATAGGCCAAACAAGAATAAGCCCAGGGTAAGCACCCACACCGAACCCGCCACGCCGAGAAGAATTAACGTCATGGGGTATAAAATTGCACCCGCAACCACCAACTTCCTGCTGCCAAAATTTCCAACAAGCCAGCCAGAAAGAGGAAGGCTCGTCATTAATCCTGCAGGCAGTGCAAATAAAACACCCCCGAGTCCTGCATCGCTAAGTTGCAGTTTGTTCTGAATATCCGGTATCCGGCTTGCCCAAGTGGCAAACGTAAGTCCTGCAACAAAGAAGAAGACACTGGTGGCAATTCTGTAAATACGCGACAAGGTCTCCATATTTAAGAATGGTAATTCTGATGATTCAGTTTTTTTAGAAATGCCTGGCACAAATATGATCCGCTTTGCAACACTAACGCTTGAATTCATAATCTATATTTTAATATTGTTACTAAAAGGAATGCCTGCTGTAATTAGCAGGCAATCGTTATTAGTTATTTTGGCTTTGCGATAATTTTTAAAGCCCAATTCTGTTTTAGTTCTATTTTTTTCTTTAATGTTTTTAAATAATCCTGACACTCTTTCCGGCGTTTACTACTTCACCAACCATAGCAAGGTCTGCCTGTTTCGGTTGTGAAATAAGTATCAAATCAATATCAGAATCCTGGATAATTGAGTTAATATCTTCCACAACTTGCACACCCGGATATTCTGCCAAAGCACTTTCACCTGCAACTTTATTGGTCGTCTTAATTTTCTTTACTATGTAACCATCCGGGTTGTTTTGCGAGGTAATTCTCGACAATCCTTCTCTTGAGCTACACTCTATCAATCCTATATTTTTATTCGTTTTCATGTTTTTTATTTTAATTGCTTTTCAATATTCTTTCTTCTCACATTCAATAACGCAAAATCATCTAATTTAGTTTAATCGTTTAAACAATCGTACTATAATAATGCCAGAAAGTAAAAATAGTAACCCATTTGTTTTCTAATTAGCTGATTTTATGTAGATTACAGAAATTTCCAGCTTGTTAAAGGTTTGCTCAGCCTGAATTATTGTCATGAAAAAGAAAGTGTCCCTAAAAGATATTGCAAGTAAAGTAGGGGTTTCGACTGCGTTGGTGTCCTATGTTCTTAATAATCAAAAAACCGGTAGGATAAGAAAGGAAGTTGCACTCAAAATAAAAGAAACCGCTAAAGAATTAAACTACCGTACCAACCAGATTGCCAGGAGCCTTAAACTGCAAAAAACCTTCACAATAGGCTTAATAGTCGGAGATATTTCAAATCCATTTTTTTCGAGCCTCGCTCGCATCATCGAAGATGAGGCTGATAAAAAAAATTATACGGTGATCTTTGGAAGCGCTGATGAAAATGCCGAAAAGTCCTTTAAGTTGATGAATACTTTGCTCGACCGGCAGGTTGATGGATTCATAATAGCACCGGCTGAAAATGGTGAATCTAATATCAATTATTTAAAAGAACATGATATTCCTTTTGTGCTTATCGACCGTTATTTTCCGGGAATAGAAACAAATTGGGTATGCCTCGATAATTACAAAGGTGCTTATACTGCCACTCAACATCTTATTGAAGAAGGTGATAAACGAATTGGGATGATTAATTACAATACGAATCTTTTCAATTTACAAGAAAGAGAAAGAGGATACCAGGATGCGATGAGGGACAATAAAATTATCTTTAAAAAGGAATGGTGCACGGGAATTTCATTTGCCGGTAACATAAAGCTGTTGGTTGAAAAAGCTATTCACGCGCTTCTTTCACTCCCTGAACCCATAAATGCGCTATTATTTACCTCAAACACTTTGGCAATCTTTGGTTTAAAGTATATTCATTCTAAAGGAATAAAAATTCCCGATGATCTCGCGTTGGTGACTTTTGATGAAATCGATGCATCGGATCTCTTTTATGCACCACTCACCTACCTAAAACAACCCGTCGAAGAAATGGGGCAAATGGCTACAAAAATTTTGTTGGAAACAATTGATGGTAAGAAAGAAATTACGAAGATAAGTTTAGATGCAACGCTAGTAATCCGCGAATCTACAAGGCCTGCCCTGCCTTCATGAGATGGCATTGCATTTCTTAACTATTTGCTTTTAGCTTACGATTTCGATTATCAACATACGAATTTTCCTCCGGCTTTGCTGTAACGTTCCGCATGCAGTACATTTGCCAAAATTATTAATAAGCCCGATTAAGTATCAAGAGAATTATGGAACAAAATCCAATTACAAAAGCGATTAGAATACAAACAGAACGTACGCCGGAGAAAGAACATAGCACGCCGCTATTTTTAACCAGCAGCTTTATTTTTGATAATGCAGAAGACATGAGGGCTGCCTTTGCGGATGAAACCAATGATAATATTTATAGTCGTTTCGTTAATCCAACAGTAAACGAATTTGTTGATAAAATGGTAGTACTGGAAGGAGCGGAAAAAGGCGTTGCGACTTCAACAGGAATGAGTGCCGTCTTTGCAAGCTTTATGGCTTTATTAAAAAATGGAGATCATCTTTTATCCTGCGACTCCGTTTTTGGAAGTACGCATAATATTATAAAAAAATATTTACCTAATTACGGTATTGAATACACTTATGTAAGCGCTGATAAACCGGGCGAGTGGGAGGCCGCTATCAGGCCCAATACGAAAATGATTTACCTAGAAACTCCAACTAATCCGGGACTTGATATTATAGATCTTGAATTTGTCGCGGACCTGGCAAAAAAACACAATCTTATTTTAAACGTGGACAACTGCTTTGCTACGCCTGTAAATCAAAGACCCATTGATTTTGGTGCTCACCTCGTTTTGCATTCAGCGACTAAGTGGATAGATGGCCAGGGAAGAGTGTTGGGCGGCGTGATCGTTGGCGAAGAAAAATTGATTAATGACATTTATTTGTTTTGCAGAAATACCGGCCCATCGATGTCTCCTTTTAATGCATGGGTGTTAAGCAAAAGCATAGAAACTCTTGACGTAAGAATGGAACGTCATGCAAAAAATGCATTGCAAATTGCAAATTCATTGGAGAATCATCCAAAAATCTCGTGGTTAAAATATCCTTTTCTACAAAGCCATCCCCAGCATGCGATCGCGTTGAAACAAATGAAAAATGGCGGAGGAATTGTTTGCTTTGAATTAAAAGGAGGCCTGGCAAGCGGAATAAAATTTTTAGACAGTTTGAAAATGCTATCCCTTACTGCGAACCTTGGCGACTCAAGAAGTATTGCATCTCACCCTGCAAGCACCACACATAGTAAACTCACCGCGGAGGAAAGACTGAAAGTAAACATAACCCCGGGGCTTATACGTATTTCTGTAGGCCTCGAATATGCCGACGATATTCTGAATGATATTTTGCAAGCATTGGATAAATGCTAAAATTGGAAATATCAGAAACAAATATGGCCCATTTTCAAATGGGCCATATTTGTTGATATCAGCTTATAACAATCAACTTAATAAACTTAATTTGATGCTGCCTGCATTTTTGCTTCCTTCTTTGCAGCAGCCTCTTCCGCCGCAGGTTGATTTTCTGGTCGCAGGCTTCTAACGGTTTTCCCTGCCTGCCACATTTCACTATCCGCTAATTCTTTTAATTCAACTTCAAGTTTTTCCCTGTAATCGGGCTTGCTATTACTTTCAATAGATTTTGCAGCCTCTTTGCCTGTTGCTACGCTGTCATATAATTCAGTAAAAACAGGTAATGTGGCATCCCGAAATTTTTTCCACCAGTCCAATGCGCCTCGCTGTGCCGTTGTAGAACAGTTTGCATACATCCAATCCATTCCATTTTCCGCAACTAACGGCATTAATGATTGTGTAAGCTCCTCTACTGTTTCATTAAATGCTTCGGATGGAGAGTGCCCGTTTTTTCTCAGCACTTCAAATTGCGCCGCAAAAATTCCTTGTATCGCTCCCATCAATGTGCCTCTTTCACCAGTAAGATCGCTATATACTTCTTTCTTGAAATTTGTTTCGAATAGATACCCGGAACCAATAGCAATTCCTAATGCAACGACTCTTTCAAAAGCTTTACCAGTTGCATCCTGGAATATTGCATAACTGCTATTCAGCCCACGGCCTTGTAAAAACATTCTTCTCAAAGAAGTTCCGGAACCTTTAGGGGCTACTAAAAATACATCCACATCTTTAGGTGGCACAATTCCTGTTTGGTCAAGATAAGTAATACCAAAGCCATGTGAAAAATACAAAGCTTTACCAGGAGTTAAATGCTTTTTAACGGTAGGCCACATAGCAATCTGCGCAGCATCGCTCAGCAAATAACAAATGATCGTTCCTTTTTCTAAAGCAGTTTCGATATCAAATAAAGTTTTGCCTTCTACAAAACCATCACGTACTGCTTTGTCCCAGCTTTTGGAATTTTTACGCTGACCTACAATTACGTTAATCCCATTTTCTTTTTGATTCAATGCCTGGCCGGGGCCTTGCACGCCGTAGCCAATTACTGCCACTACTTCATCTTTAAGAACTTCCTGTGCCTTTGCTAAAGGAAATTCGTCACGGGTAACAACGTTTTCTTCGGTGCCACCAAAATTTAACTTTGCCATGTTTATTTGTTTATTGGTTTATTAGTTAATTAATTAATCAGCCGGTTACGTGAACACAGCATTTGTTATTTGAACAAATTCAATAATTTATTTTTCTTCATTAAATGTTAACCTGTTTCCGAAAGGATCATGAACTTCCATACACCATGTGCCATAAAATGATTCTTCAAGGCCGGGCTTGTTGTATTTATATTTTTTTTCAATCAATTTCTTATGATATTCTTTCAATCCGGTGCATTCAATATAAACCCTTGTTCCTGGTGTGGTATCTCCATGATGTTCGCTTAAATGTAATACTATTCCTTCACCCGATACCTGCATATACACGGGAGTGTTTTCTTCAAATGTATGTTCCCAATCTATTTTAAAACCAAGCCAGTCAATATAAAATTCAATAGCTTTTTTCTGATCAAATATTCTAAGAATCGGTATAACTTTTTGTACAGTCATTGCATTTATTTTTCCATAAACATCCAGCGGTGGCCCTCTACATCAGCGCATCTATACCTTTTTCCGGGAAAGCCCTCCTCTATTTCAGATAAAATCTCAGCGCCGTTTTCTTTTGCCGTCTTAAAGTGAGCTTCCACATCTGTTACGTACACCAGCAAGCCATTTACTATCCAAGGTACAGAAAGCCATTTATCCATTTGCTTATCACGCGCTCTTTGCTTATTTATACTTTCGTAATCTAAACCTGGCGTTGCAATCATTATCATATTTCCTCCTGCGTGTAATTGTGAATGTGTCAATCGTCCATCTTCGATAAAACGCATTGCCATATCTTCTTCAAAACCAAAAGCCTTTTTTAACCATTCTAATGAAGAAACACCATTTTCATAAGACAACATGGGAACTACATTCTGCATTGAAATTATTTTACTACATACTAAATACTTCTGATTGCTTATCCAGGTATTCATTCTCTATCACTTCCTCGCCCGGCTGTGTTTTTTCAAATTCCTTTACCTTTTCGTGAAATCCTTTACTCTCTTTAATGATCGCTACACGTGCACTTCTTACAAATTCAATTAATCCATAAGGTTCAAGAAAAGAAACCAGTTTATCCGTCTCTTCGCGGTGGCCTGTTGTTTCAAATACTGTATAGTCCTTTCGTATTGCAATAGCTCTTGCGCCAAACTCTCTCAATAATCTTTCAACTTTTACCTTTTCGGCAACCGCATCCGTTGGCACTTTATACAATGCCATTTCCTGCCAGATGATCTCTTCGTTTGTATGATAGTACGCTTTTAAAACATCCACCTGTTTCTCAATCTGGCGAACAAGTTTCTTTACAACATCTTCAACTTCATCGATCACTATGTTAAAACGATGAATGCCCGGAACCTCAGACGGTGATGTGTTCAGGCTATGAATATTAATTTTTCTCCGCGAAAAAATAATCGCGATACGGTTTAATAAACCAATCTGGTTTTCAGTATACACCGTTAATGTGAATTCCTGTTTCATCTTTACTATTTTTTGCAACTAATGTTTGTGTTTAATTGCTGTTATTCTTAATCTTTTGTAATCCGCATACCAATTTCCATTTCTAAAAAGAACAGGTTTTAAAATATCCTGCACTTCATCTAAAATATCATTTACGATCCCGGTATCTATCGTATTTAAAAAACCAGCGCCAAACATCTTCAACCAATCTTTGATACCATTTGCATTGTCATCCAATTTTGTATCCCTATCGTAATGATATGCAGAAGTGACTCGAAAGCCCTTTGCCTCCAGCAGTGAAGTATACTCACCTAAAGAAGGGAAATACCAAAGGTTTATTCCTGCCTCATTTTTAAATCCATGCTTCAACAGAACTTGTTTAACTGCACCAGTTATGTGCTGTACATTTCCTTTACCCCCCATTTCCATAACAAATCTTCCTCCTGGCTTTAAGCAATCATATATACATTCTATAGCAGACTGTTTGTCTAAAACCCAATGCAGAGCCGCATTAGAAAAAACTGCATCAAACAAAATATCCAGGTGAAAATCCGTAGCCGACATCAATCTAAAATCAATACCGGGATATTCGCGCTTTGCTTTCGCAATCATTTCCGGGGAACTATCTATTCCGGTTACCTGTGTACCTTTTTGTGAAATCACATTGGCAAGGTAACCTGTACCACAACCCACATCGATAATTTTTTCGCCGGGAAGTGGATTTAAAACGTTCACCAGGTCTTCTCCATATTTTGAAACAAAGGAATGCTTATCGTCATAAAGACCGGCGTTCCATTTTGTATTTGAAATAACAGGATTCATATTTTAATTGCTCTTTTTAAGGCCATCGCGTAACCAAAGTGGAGGCCTTCATGACTGGAAACATATTTTATTCCATCATCAATATTTGTCAACTCAACTCCAAAATTTGTTTTATAAGAAGTATAATTTGTGAACAAACCCTTTTTTAAATCTGTCTTTAATTCCTTTATCAACTGAACGTCCAACGTCTTTAGATCATCAAAGTGATCCTGATCCACAAAGCCTTCAGGCCTTGTACCTTTTGCATATTTGTTCACATAGTTACTGCTAACTTTCAACGGTTGATTAGATAACTTATAGCAAATTATTTGCTGACTGACTATTACGTGTCCAAAATTCCAAAGGATATTATTATTAAAACCATTTGGAATTTTATTGAGTTCTTCGATCGTTAAGTCATCCATGAGTTTTAAAAAATTGTTCCTGGTTACTCTTATTATCTCTATGGTATTATCCATCATTTACTTCTATTTATTTCAATCTTATTTCCGCAACACTGCATCCCTGAGGCACCATCGGGAAAACATTATTTTCTTTCCCTACCATTATTTCCAGCAAATAAGATCCATCATGTTCCAGCATATCGCGAAGTGCTTCTTTTAATTTTTCTCTTTCAGAAACTCTTTGTGATTCTATCCTATAAGCTTTTGCAAGAGCAACAAAATCCGGGCTCTTAATATCAGTAAATGAATAACGTCTTTCATGAAACAATTCCTGCCACTGACGCACCATACCAAGAAATTGATTATTGAGAATAATAATTTTTATATTAATATCATCCTGCATGATAGTGCCAAGTTCCTGCAAGGTCATTTGAAATCCCCCATCACCAATTATAGCAATAACTGTTCTTTCGGGCGCTCCATATTTAGCTCCGATTGCTGCCGGCAATGCAAATCCCATTGTACCCAACCCGCCTGAAGTAATGTTACTTTTTGATTGAGTAAATTTTGCATAACGACATGCTACCATCTGGTGCTGGCCAACATCTGTAACGATAATTGCGTTCCCGTTTGTTAATTCATTAAGTTCTTTGATTACCTCGCCCATCGACAGTTGTTCATCAGTGGGATTCATTTCTTTTTGAATGCAGGTATCAATCTCTATTTGCTTAAACTCCTTAAATGTATCGAGCCACCCGGGGTAAGTTTTTTCTCTTATAAGCTGAGTAAGCATTGGCAGCGTTGCTTTACAATCTCCCCATACAGGCACAGTAGACTTTACATTCTTATCAATCTCTGATGGATCTATATCAAGGTGAATCACTTTCGCCTGCTTCGCATATTTATCAAGACGCCCGGTAACCCGGTCGTCGAAACGCAT
Source organism: Chitinophagales bacterium (assembly GCA_038251675.1). Lineage (GTDB taxonomy): Bacteria > Bacteroidota > Bacteroidia > Chitinophagales > Chitinophagaceae > Ginsengibacter. The sequence continues at coordinate 15,141 of JBBSBD010000007.1, forward strand.
TCCTATCGCAATTAACAAATCGCAATCATTTGTCAAAACATTCGGCCCATAATTGCCATGCATGCCGAGCATACCTACATTTAAAGGATGATCGGTAGGCAATGCGCTCAACCCCAGAATAGTCCAGGCCGCAGGAATTCCCGACTTTTCAATAAAAGCTTTTAATTCCTCTTCTGCTTTTCCAAGGATTATACCCTGCCCAAAAATTACAAAAGGCTTTTCGGCAGCATTAATAAGTTCAGCCGCCTGTTCGATATATTCTTTTCTTATAATCGGGTAAGGTCGATAGCTGCGAATATGGTCACATTTTGCATACCCTTCAAAATTGAATTTCTGCAATTGGGCATTTTTAGTGATATCAATTAACACCGGGCCGGGCCTGCCGCTTTTCGCAATATAAAATGCCTTGGCCAATACAGTCGGTATCTCTGTGGCGTCTGTTATTTGATAATTCCATTTTGTAACTGGTGTGGTAATATTAATAACATCGGTTTCCTGGAAGGCATCTGTACCTAGCAAGTGCGCATATACCTGGCCGGTTATGCAAACCAATGGCGTACTGTCAATCATTGCATCGGCGAGACCTGTAACAAGATTAGTAGCACCCGGGCCGCTTGTTGCAAACACAACACCTACCTTCCCTGAAGATCTTGCATAGCCTTGTGCTGCGTGAATAGCACCTTGCTCATGGCGCACCAAAATATGATTAAGCTTTTCAAGATATCCATATAGAACATCATAAATTGGCATGATCGCACCTCCGGGATAACCAAAAATAGTATCCACTTTTTCAGCCAGAAAAATTTCAAGCAATGCTGCCGAGCCGGTGATATCGGCAGACTCAAGATCCGGAGCTTTTACTTTTTCTTTCTCTTTTATTAATTCAATTGTATTCATAACAACATTTTTATTTTTGAAGTATTAACTTTTAAAACCTATTCGTTCCCTTTCTTTCCATTTCTTTTGTTCTGATTTTTCGTCGAGAAGATTTTCAATGGCATCATATATTTGATTCAGTTGTTCATCGTGGCTTCCGACTCGGTCTCTTAATTCATTTAGTTGTTCTTTTAGATCGGCTTGTCTCAATAATATCTTTCTTACTTCTACAAAAGCTCTCATTATTGCAATATTCATATTGATCGCTCTGTCACTGTTCAGGATACCACTAAGCATAGCTCTACCCCTTGCTCTGTAAATACGTAAGGAAGATAGCGTGTACCTCCTCTTTTTGAGGTTTCATTTTGCAACCTCAAAGGATATTTCTGTTTTTCTAAGGTTTCACTCTGAAACCTCAAATCATCCCACTCTTCTTTTGTAAGTTGAAACATGAAGTCTTTAGGGAATCGTTTAATATTTCGCTTTACAGCAAGATTTAATGATTTCGTTTCCGTTTCATACAAATCAGCCAAATCTTTATCAAGCATTACCCTTTCTCCCCTGATTTCATAAATCCTGTTTTGTATGCTTCGTATTATTTGCATTATTATTTTTAACTGTTATCTAACCCTCATCTGTTACACATCCTTCGCTTGCATCTTTTACACTTAGTGCATATTTATACAAAATACCTTTTGTTGCTTTTAATGCAGGCTTCTTCCATGCTGCTTTTCGTTTTGCAATTTCCTCGTCACTTACTTTAAGAGTCAGCGTATTTTTCGTGGCATCAATTTCAATAATATCATCATCATTTACCAAAGCAATCAGCCCGCCTTCGTATGCTTCCGGTGTAATATGGCCAACAACAAAACCATGTGTGCCGCCACTAAATCTTCCATCAGTTATCAACGCAACGGATTTCCCTAAACCGGCGCCAATAATAGCTCCTGTAGGTTTCAACATTTCCGGCATGCCCGGTGCACCTTTCGGACCAATGTGCCTTATTACGACTACATCACCTGCATGAACTCTTCCACTTTGTATGCCCTCTATCAAATGTTTCTCTCCCTCAAACACACGTGCTTTACCTTCAAAGCGTTCGCCTTCTTTGCCACTTATCTTTGCAACGCTCCCTCCTTCCGCAAGGTTTCCGTATAAGATTTGCAGGTGGCCGGTTTTCTTTATTGGATTTTCCAATGAGTGAATAATATCTTGCTTTTCAAAATTCAAATCAGGGGCATCTTTTAAATTTTCTGCAACGGTTTTGCCTGTTACCGTTATGCAATCGCCATGCAATAAACCTTTGCTAAATAAATATTTCATAACTGCAGGAACCCCACCATGCTGATGTAAGTCTTCCATTAAATATTTTCCGCTTGGTTTAAAGTCAGCAAGCACAGGAATCTTATTACTTATCGCCTGAAAATCGTCCTGCGTTAATTTCACATCCACGCTTTTTGCCATAGCAATTAAATGTAACACAGCGTTAGTACTTCCGCCCAAAACCATCACAACGGTAATTGCATTTTCAAATGCCTCACGTGTCATGATATCTTTTGGTTTAATATCTTTTTCGAGCAACAATTTTATTGATTCACCAATTGATGCGCATTCTTTTTGCTTCTCTTTGCTTAATGCGGGATTGCTTGATGAATTAGGCAAGCTCATACCTAAAGCTTCTATGGCACTTGCCATCGTATTTGCTGTGTACATGCCGCCACATGCGCCGGCACCAGGACAAGCGTTGCGAACAATACCCTTGAAATCCGCTTCGTTCATATTGCCCGCTATCTTTTGCCCCAATGCTTCGAAAGCAGAAACAATGTTTAAATCTTCTCCTTTGAAATGACCGGGTGCAATCGTACCACCATACAACATAATGGAAGGACGATTCAATCTTCCCATGGCCATAATACAGCCGGGCATGTTTTTATCACAACCCGGTATTGCAACGATTGCATCATAATACTGAGCACCGGCATTGGTTTCTATGCTGTCTGCAATTACATCGCGACTTACCAAACTATATCGCATACCGTCTGTTCCCATACTTATACCATCGCTTACACCGATGGTATAAAAACGCAGGCCCAGTAAATCATCAACATCATTAATACTCTTTTGCACGGTTGTTGCCAGGTCATTCAAATGCATATTACATGGGTTTCCATCCCAACCCATACTTACCACACCAACCTGGGCTTTTTGAAAATCTTCTTCCTTAAAGCCAATGGCGTAATACATTGCCTGTGCTCCAGGTTGTGTTTCATCCTGGGTTAATGTCTTCGAGTATTTATTTAATTCTTTCATGCTAATGCTTCAGTAGAGACGTAATCCTTTTCTACCACCAGGTTTTTATATGCGTTTTGAATTTGTATTCCTAAAGTGTCGCTCCATTGTTTTGCAAATGCGATATTATCTATGCTTTCCATGCCAATTACTTCTGCTGCCGTACCACAAAAAAATGCACTATCAGCACCATGGATTTCATCAGTCGTGATTTGTTTTTCAATTACCGGTATATCCAGCGCCTGACATATTTCCATGACAGTAGCCCTTGTAATTCCCGGCAAAATGTTACCAATAGATGGGGTATACAGCTTTTTATTCTTTTCAATAAACACATTGGCACCAGGACCTTCAGCGATAAAGCCGTTCATATCATTTAGCAGCGCTTCATCAAAGCCTTTTGCTTTTGCTTCCTGGCTGGCGAGAATAGAATTTACATAATGGCCTGTAGCTTTTGCTTCTATTTTAAAACCTTTTGGATTAGGACGCTCAAAATAAGACGTCATCACACGCAATAACTTTTCTCCCAAAAATGGCTGCATTTGCCATGTTTCAATCGCTATAAAAGATTCTTTATTGAGATTAAAACTCATGTTAGCCGGTGCATACACGAGTGGCCTGATGTAGGCATCTTGTAGATTATTTAATTGCAAAACTTCGTAGGTCGCTTTTATCAATTCTTCCGAAGTCCATGTGTATGGCAGGTTCAAAGCATCCGCTGAATTCTTTAATCGTTCAAAATGCTCAACTTCTTTGAAGATTTTTGTTTTACCATCTGCAGTTTTATAAGAACGAATGCCTTCGAAAACTCCATAGCCGTAATGAAGGGTTTGTCCGAATAAATCCGTTTTAGCTTCTGCAGCTTTCACGATTTCTCCGTTCCAATAAATAAAAGTGTCTCCGTTGTAATACATAATTTTTGATTTGGCCTCACCCCAACCCCTCTCCAAAGGAGAGGGAACTAAACCATTTTGAGACAAGAATTTTTTATTCAAACACACCCACAAAAAAAGCCCCGCTTCTTTTGGAGGCGGGGCTTATACTTTGATTGATTTTTTTTAAGTAGTAATTCCTCCTCCAATGCTAAGGGGCACAATAACGACCAGAACAGCAATAAGAATTACTGTAAAATTTTGAATGCCATTATTTAGTTTGCCTCGCATCATTGAGAAAAAATGTACAGCAAACTTAGTGAACCCTCTATTAAAAACAAAGAACTTTTTTATTAAATAATTGTCGCTTTCCCAAATGCAATATTTTTTGCATTGATATTTACTGGTATATCGTTACTTATATAATCGCTCACAAATTCACCTATCGTAGATGTGTAATGCGCATTTACAGGATCTATATCATGCGAAACAAAACCATTGGCCAAAGTCCAGGCTACAGCCTCTCTTACTTCCTTTGCTTCATGTTGTAATCCAAAGTGATCAAGCATCATTGCAGAAGATAAAATTGAACCAACGGGATTCGCAATATCTTTCCCTGCCGCTTGCGGGTATGAACCATGAATAGGCTCGAACAATGCTGTAGAAACGCCGACGGATGCTGAAGGCAATAAACCAAGCGATCCGCTGATTACGCTTGCTTCATCACTTAGTATATCCCCAAACATATTCTCCGTTAATATAACATCGAACTGTTTTGGGTTTACAATTATCTGCATGGCCGCATTGTCCACATACATGTAATCTACCTTCACATCGGGATATTCTGATGAAAGAGCCTGCACTGTTTTTCGCCAAAGCCTCGACGTTTCCAGAACATTAGCCTTATCAACAAGCGTCAATTTTTTTCGTCTTTGCTGTGCCGCTACAAAAGCCAGTTTTGCTACACGTTCAATTTCGCTTTTATTGTAAATGCACAGATCTGATGCTTCGGTTTTATCTTCACTTAATTCTTTCTTTCCAAAATAAATTCCCCCGGTGAGCTCACGGTAAATAATGAAATCGACATCCTGTAATTGCTTTTCTTTCAATGGCGAAAGGTGATGGAGCGAAGCGTAGGTTGATACCGGGCGTATGTTTGCAAACAACTGTAATTCTTTTCTAAGTTTTAATAAACCTTGCTCCGGCCGTACTTTTGCAGAAGGATTGTTATCATATTTGAGATGGCCGATCGCGCCAAATAATATTGCATCACTTTGCATACAGATATCAAGTGTTTTTTGAGGCAACGGATCGCCTGTTTTATCAATGGCAACAGCACCCATCAGGCCATAAGAATATTTGAAAGTATGATGATACTTTGATGCAATGGCGTTCAAAACTTTTATTGATTGTCGCGTAACTTCAGGACCAATTCCATCGCCGAATATTATCGCTATCTTCTTTTCCATTCTGTATTAATATTTCTACTTATTATAATCTTTTAATTTTTAAGCCGCAATTTTCCCTTGCTGTAGTTTTAAAGTCCTGGTAACACAGGAAGGGATTTCCTCTTCATAATGACTTACATAAACAAGTGTCTTTTTCATGCTTACGCAAATGTCATTTATTAAAGCAATGAACCATGCACTCACTTCCTGATCCAACCCCTGGCAAGGTTCATCCAATATGAGCAATGGAGGATTTTTTACTAATGCCCGGGTAAGTAACACAAGCCTCTGCTCACCATTAGATAATTGCCTGAATAATCTTTTATCAAACTTATCTATCTGCAGCAGCAGCATCCATTGATGTACGATCATTTTTTGCTTCTCGCTTAGCTGCTTAAATAAACCAATAGTGTCGAACAACCCGGATGCCACCACATCGAAGCAAGAAATACCAGAATCAAAATAATGATGCAGCTCAGGAGAAACATATCCGATCTTTTGTTTTATATCCCAAATGGATTCACCGCTTCCTTTTTTTCTATCAAATAAATAAATTTCATTCGAAAATGCCTGTGGGTTATCACCAGTTACAAGGCTCAGCAAAGTTGATTTCCCAGAACCGTTATGACCAGATACACTCCAGCACTCTCCTTTAACAACCTTCCAATTTATATTATCAAGAATTTTTTTCTTATCATATTCCACGCACGTATCTACCATATCAATCGCAACTAAAAAATCAGCATAAGAATAGGCCGGTACCATTTTTTCCAGCAAATTGATGTCTAATGCAGGCAACTGATTTTTCGCCGCGGGATTCTGTATGCGTTTTTTAAATTCAGCATAAAGAATCTTTTCTTTAAGCGCTCCATTTTCCAATAAGGCAATATGTGTAATTGCCTCCGGAACATCAGCAGCCGAAGTAACAAGCAAAACGTGAATGCCTTTTGAAATTAATTTGTTAATGATTTCATTTAATAATTTACGGGCTGCAACATCGAGACCTGTATATGGACTATCCAATAAAAGCCATTGAGCATTTAACAAAACAGCTTTTGCTAACTGGAATCTTTTATGCTCGCCATTAGATAATTGTATGAGCCGCGTAAACTGAGCATGCGAAATTCCAAGCAACGCAAGCGTTTCCTTTATAGATTTTTCCGGTACACCTAAATTGATGAGGGCATCATTCACCGTGAGTGCATCTTCCGAATCACTTGAATTAAATCTCTGCTGGTAATAAAAAGAAGATGTATTAGAAAGATTTTTAAAATGGTGCTGATGTGAAATGGTCGAAATGCGTGGCGCAATTCCATTCTCAGTGTAGAAATCAATGCTTCCTTTACAAAAATATTTTTCCGTGAGCGCTTTTATTAATGTTGATTTACCGCTTCCTGAAGAACCAATGATTGCCAGGCATTCACCTTTATTAACAGAAAATGAAACTTTATCTAAAACTGTTTTCCCGGATTTCTGAACCGTAAGGCATTCTACTTTAAGTAATGATTGTTTCATGTTAAAAAATGATTCACTAAAACCTGCTGCCACCGGGACACGAAGAACACCAGAAAAAAGGGCTATGCGATCTTTGCGTCTTTATGGGATAATTCATACAACAACTAAACCAATGTTGCTTCAAATGCTTTAATTAGTTGCAATTATTTATTAAATAACCTAAATGATCAAATCCGTTCAATAAATACATTTATTCCGTGCCAAACTGCCAACAACTATTTTCTACTACACGTTCGGCTCACATTTCAATTTAAAAAAAAGCGGGGGACAATCCCCCACTATATAAAACTAAACCGCATGAAAACTATGTTGTTAATAAACCTTTTTCCTGGTATGCTTTTGCAAGGCCAGAAAGATCCGTGTCACCTACTTCCTTTTTTGTATCTGCAACTTCTAAAAAACGATCATACAAATAGTCAACATCATTACGGTCAAACTGAAAGCCGAGCTTTTGGAAACGAAAAGCGAGGGCGCTGCGTCCACTTCTTGCTGTAAGAACAATTTTTGAACTGTCGGCACCCACGTCTTCGGGGTTTATGGTTTCGTAGGTAGAAGCATTTTTCAAAAAGCCATCCTGGTGAATGCCGGATGAATGAGAAAAGGCGTTACTACCAACGATTGCCTTATTTGGCTGCACAGGCATTCGCATGATATCAGAAACTTTTCTACTTATTGGATTTAAAAGCTGGGATTTAATGTCTGTATAGCAATTAAGATCTTTATGCTGCTTGATTATCATTACCACTTCTTCAAGAGAAGTATTTCCGGCTCTCTCACCGAGACCATTTATAGTACATTCAATCTGCCTCGCTCCGTTAATTACCCCCGAAATAGAATTAGCTGTTGCAAGGCCAAGATCGTTGTGACAGTGACACGATATAACTGCCTTATCAATATTTGGTACATTATTTATGAGATAGGCAATCTTCTCACCGTATTGGTGTGGCAAACAGTACCCGGTTGTATCCGGTATATTAACCGTAGTTGCGCCAGCTTTAATCACAGCCTCTATCACGGTCGCGAGATATTCATTATCAGTCCGTCCGGCATCTTCTGCATAAAATTCAATATTGTCAGTATAATCTCTTGCCCATGTTACACATTGAATTGCACGCTGTAAAATATCTTCTCTTGTTGAGTTGAATTTACTTTTTATGTGAGAATCCGAAGTTCCAATACCTGTGTGAATGCGTGGCCGTTTTGCAAATTTCAAAGCCGCACCTGCAACTTCAATGTCTTTTTTTACTGCTCTTGTCAAAGCACAAACTGTTGCATCCTTTATGTTTTTAGATATTTCCTGAACAGAGGAAAAATCACCCGGGCTTGATATAGGAAAACCAGCTTCGATAACGTCCACACCCAGGTACTCCAATTCCCTGGCCAGCTCAACTTTTTCTTTGGTGTTAAGCTTGCAACCGGGTACCTGCTCACCATCCCGTAAGGTGGTATCAAAAATTATTATTTTATTCATTGCAATAATTTTTATGGAAGGATTTTAAATTAAGCAAGCAATCTACCTTAAATGTATCTTCGAAAATAGCCTATTATGCAAGGATATTAATGGACAAAATAGCAGAAATTTACATTGCCGAAAGGAATGGTAAATTTGCGAAAGTCTTATTAGGACTGTTCTTCAGCATAAATGATTTACGATGCCCAACCGATCAACCGATGCCCTGTTTCAATTGATTCAATCTCTCCAAAAGTCAGAAAAGAGAAATTTTAAGCTATATGTTCAACGAAATACATCCAACAATGATCTGAAAATTGTTCAATTATTCGATGCGATTGATAAAATGAAAGAATACGATGATAAAGAACTTCTAAATAAAACCACATCCATAAAAAGAGAGCAGCTTTCAAATATGAAAGCCCATCTCTATAAGCAAATTCTTGCAAGCCTCCGGTTACTCGAAAGCAATGAAAATATAGAGATACAACTTCATGAACAACTGGATCATGCCTGGATACTTTATAACAAAGGCTTATACCTGCAAAGCCTTAAAATTCTTGATAAGATAAAAGAAATTGCCCGGCCTAATAACCAGGTAAGCGCACTCACCGAAGTGATTTTTTTAGAAAAAAAAATAGAGACATTACACATTACGAGGAGTATGCAGGACAGGGCCGACGCACTAACACTCGAAGCTGATAAAACAAATGAAAGACTTTTTAGAATTACCAAATTATCAAACCTTGCTTTGCAATTATATAGCTGGTACATTAAGAATGGCCATGCGAGAAATGATGATGATGAAAAGGAATTGGAGAGCTATTTTCATGAACACTTAATCAATGACCTTGATTCTCCGGAAGGATTTTATCAAAGCCTTTATTACCGCCAAAGCTATTGCTGGTATGCCTTTATAAGGCAGGATTTCCTGATGTATTACCGGCATTCCCAAAAATGGGTGGACCTCTATAGCATGCAACCTGCTATGATTGCAATAGAAACTGCAAATTATATAAAGGGCCTCCATAACTTATTAAATGCACATTTCACCCTTAGGAATTATGCGGGATTTAGAAAAGCATTACAACTCTTTGAGGATTTTAATGATTCTGACATTGTAAAACAAAATCACAATAACAGGATACAGGTTTTTGTTTACCTCTACACGTCAAAGCTCAACCGGCATTTTTTAGAGGGAACTTTTAAAGAAGGAATTCAATTAATTCCTGAAATAACGAAGCAACTCACTGAATTCAGTTTATACCTTGATAACCACCGTGTGCTGGTGTTTTATTACAAGATTGCCTCACTATATTTTGGCGCCGGAGATTATGATACCGCAATCAATTATTTGAATAAAATAATCAACTGGAAGGTTGATTTAAGAAATGACCTGCAATGTTATGCAAGGCTGCTCCATCTTATAGCCCACTACGAGATCGGTAATTTTCAACTGCTGGAATATCTTGTGAAATCAGTTTACCGGTTTATGGCAAAGATGCAAAATCTGAGCCTGGTGGAGGAAGAGATGTTTAAATTTTTGAGAAAGACTTTTTATTTAAGCGCAAAAAAAATGAAGCCTGAATTTGAAAAATTATTGGATACCATAAAACAATTCGAAACAAGCAAATTTGAAACAAGGGCTTTCGCTTACCTCGATATTATTTCCTGGCTGGAAAGCAAAGTGTACGACAAACCCGTGTATGAAATAATAAGAGAAAAATATTTGAAAGGGAGAAGATTTTCTTTAGTGAACAAATGAAACCTTTTGAAAATATCGTTACTATCGTTCTAAGATTTACTAATCTATTTCAATAAATAAAATCATATTCAATGGCTATTTCACAACAAGACTTAGATGAAGCTTTGAACCTTCAGCAAAGGCTCGAAAAGGATCTGATGTCTAAAAAAGGTGTAAACGGTGTTAGCGTGTCCACAATGCAGGGCGCACATGAACAGGTATGCCTAAAGGTAATTGTAGAGGATGATAACATTACTCCCGAATCATTAGGAATAAAAAACCGGTACGACAATATACCGGTGATCATATCTAAAGAGGATATAAGCCTTATGTAATGATCTCATCTATCTTCTGTAACTCGCATGCTAATGTGTAGGCAATAGGTTGCGATGCTGATTGCTCATAGTAACTGTAACCCGGCATTGGGTTTGCCTCGAAGCAAGTGATTTCTCCCGCTTCATTTTGTTTAAAATCAAGCCCGCTAAAAAACAGGCCCAGGTCTTTACTAAAGCGCACACATTTCAATTTATTATGTGCTTGTAGTTCCGTATGACTGAGTGTGGCAGATTCGCCGCCTTCTTTTGCAGCATACCTGTAATCCGTAGCGTCTGAGTGGATGGCTGTAGAAATGGTGGCTTCATTTATTACATGCACCCGCAGGTTTTGTCCCTCTGCAAATTCTTGGAATTGTGTTGGGCAAAAAAACAATTTTCCAAGATTTGGCAAATCCTGTTCTTTTAATTTCTGTACAATGGATCTCGTTCCGCTTATCGATTTGTAAATAACCCGTTGTTGCTTTTCTTCATAAAAATCAAGAGCTATTTCTTCGCTGGTGGTAATGCAAGTATCCGGAATTTTTATTCCGGCTTCTTTTGCAAGAAACATCTGGTAAGGCTTGCTGCTATTGCTCATCATATCCTCCGAGCGATTTACTACCGTACCCTGGCAATTATCAATAAAAAGTTGCATAAGCACATGTATATGTTCACACCTCTCCCTAAGTTTCATGTTAGTATCATCATTTTCTATTTCAGGAAGTGTAGTCCAATCAGTAAGGCGGCAATAAATAGCAGTAATGTTCTCAAGGCTATAATCCTTATCGCAATATTGCAACGTACCTGACACACGCCCCGCGGCGGTAAGAAAGAGAGAGATATTAGTCTTATTAAATTCTCTTTGGTTCCAGAGCAAATAATTGGCACCTATTATATCCAGTTCATTAGTGAGCAACTCAATAGGAGGTTCGGATGGTATTCCGCAAATAAGTATCATGATTTTTTAGTTTTAAAATGTTTCCACCAGTTCGTTCTTGTACTTTTTTCCCGGTAACGGTTTTTGTGCTTCTATCAGCGAAAACCGGAATGCCCTTATAAAGCTTTGAGAGTATTTACTGAAAGCGGGTAAACTATTTGCTGTTATAAATTTATACTGCCCATTACCCCTTTTTTCTACAAATACTTCAAGCAGGTTGCAATGACAGTGCGCAGCAAGGTTTAAACATTCATCTGAAAACCTTGCCAGTTCCATGTTGCAATAAACTTTTTTATTGAAAATGAGCAGGGATTTTGTACGCTTCGAAATGTTTGGTGTAAAAATGCATGTCATGTCTCTATCATCTGATAAATAGCTTTGTGGTTTTACAACAAATCCCGCTTTATGTGCCATTAAAGACCACCGCAGAGATGTACCTGAAAATCCGGAAAACGATGTAGGCGAAAGTTTATTCACCAGCACAGCTTCGAATGCTTTGAGCCAACCCAATAAGAATGCGTTCCATTCCTGTTGAAAATATTGCCGCTCTATCAATTCCTTCTTTTCCCAAAAGGGATGATGAATACTATTTATCCGGTTTAAAAAAAGTGTTACGTTTCCCGTATTAATTTTTCTGCCGCCCGGAAGTATCACTTCTGCAAAACTTATATCATCACTCACTCGCAGATGCCAGTTCCTGCAATCATATAGATCTTCAACGAACAGTATTTCTGCATCAATATCATGGTTCGCCGTAGCCTGGTCATATAGCCAGGTTGCTTCAATGTCTGCTTTTGAACAAAATAAAAAAAACATAATTTTTCAATTTAGATAAATGTACCGGCAGTAAACTGCCGGTACATAAAAGGTTTACTCTTCGTTACTGTAAGCGCCGTGAGAGAGATCCGGCCTTATATTTTGGGATATGAATGCACCCATTTCTCCTATGGCAGCCTCTATAGCAGCCAACCTCTGTTCCATATCAGCCTCATTGCCGGTTGCACCATAAGAAAAGCCTGAGCCGGGTATGCGGGTTTCAATTAATTTTGGAAGCTCAAATTCAGATTTGCCCTCTTTAAACTCTTTGTGTTCAAATTTTTCTAATTTGTGCTCTTTGAATTCAATTTTCTCCAACTTAGCCTCTTTTATTTCTATCTTCTCTATTTTCTCAGCTTTGAATTCTTTTGCCGGTTTTACTACTATGCTTGTACACAATTTTATATTGAGCTCACTCAACACGAAATTGATTGGGTTAATATATGTATAACCAGAGCTATTACCCGCGAAGAGGAGACCAATCACTTTATTATTTGCATCCACTACCACGCTGCCACTATCTCCATGATCGCTAAATTTTGGATTGTGAGATACGTCAGGCCTGATTCCGATTTGATTGTTAAAAGTTTTTACTCCGAGACCCGGGCCATAATCTACATTCAGGGTTGCATTGATGGCATCTACAAACCCGTAGGTAAGTAAAGTAGTGCGGCCTCTTTTTCTCACAGGGTTGTTCAAAACAGCAGACGCCGTTCCTTTGATATTGCCAATATCTTTTATCTGGCAATTGGTAGTCTTCCCTGCGTCTATTGCGCTGATTGCACCATCTACATGCCCGCTAAGAGAAGACCTTTTTAAGGTTCCTACCCTGTTGGCAATAGTACCTCCATCTACCCGTCCGGGCTGATCCATAATATCGCCAACAGACCATGTAGTATCTACACACATAACATGGAAGTTGCTCAACATAACGGTTTTATTATTCGTCTTGTCTATTACCGGGGCGCCGAGTGTACCTACATAAACGTAGCCACCAATAACCCTGTCGGGGCCTATGCTTATCCCACCTATTAATGGCGAATAAGAAGCAACATCGGCGAAAGCAATCACTTCATCTTCTTTCACTTTTAGCCATTGTGGTTCAAAAACATCTTGCAGCACGTCTGTTGAAATGCCTTCAATTTCTTTAGGAATACTTTCCCCTTTGGGAACCGTTTTCAATTTTTTTGCTACGTGAATTCTTATAGAAACTTCGGAAGTGCGTCGCCCGTCTTTGTATTTATAACCAACATCAATTCCGGTGACGCCCTTCATTGCCATAATTTTCTTTTCTACTGATTGTTTGATTTCAACAACCTCTTCTACTGTTTTCATAATTTTAATTTTTTTGTTTAAAAAATTTTTTTTGCAGGCATTTTCCCAGGTAACCTTAGCAAACCCTGGTGAGAGTTATTATGCTTATGAATTGTCTTACAAAGCGGCGGCGTGAAGTTTGGCAGGAGCCTGAAAAGATTCAAAAAATACCATTCTATTGAAATAGATTCCCTTTCATAAGAATGATGATGAGAATTTCTGAAAGATTTTCGTACTTATATTCCCTTAAAACTATTGGCCGCAATCTTCAGCAACTTGTTTTAAAAAATGAGATGTCAATTGGCTGATAAATTTATTGATGTATATCTCTTATCATGCAGGAATGTGTAATTGTTGAATACAAAAGTCGCTTATACCGGTTTCTTAAACTACGTGGAAATCGCTCTTTTTTTCCCCCTCTTTTCACGGTTTTTTATTGCGATGTTGGGTATGGCTTTTGCAAATCATTAAGTTCCGGCTTCATTAAAGCATCTATTATTTTATTAAAAAAATATTCAGCTATTATATTAAGAAAAATAAAAGTTCAAATCTTTGCGCAGCTAATAGTTGCGAGTAACTGCCCGTCAAAAAATTTGAAGATTTTCGGTAAAATTGATTGCTGAACATCATAAAATTGCCCAAAACTTAAACAGCATTATTTTTTGAATTTTTGTATATTCATTTTATATGAGTGAAAATTCTCTTTTAAGCGCTTACATGGAGCAATCCGGTGTTTGGGACGAAATGTGCTCAGGCGGCCATATACGTCCTCCTTATAAAAATTTTGTTTCCATAATAGATAATTTGCCCGCGGTTGAAATGACCCATAAAGATGAAATGGCAAAAAAACTATTCATGAGCCAGGGCATCACCTTTACCGTTTACAGCAGCGGTGAGGGTATAGAAAAAATATTTCCTTTCGACATTATTCCGCGCATTATTACTACGGAAGAATGGTCTATGATAGAGTCAGGCTTAAAACAACGTTTGAAAGCACTCAATGTATTTCTGAAAGATATTTACCACAAGCAATTCATTTTGCACGATGGAATTATTCCCGCACAGCTTATTTATTCGTGTCCTAATTTTTTGCGTGAAATGATGAATGTAGATGTGCCTTTTGACGTTTATACGCATATATCCGGTGTTGACCTGATACGAGATCATGATGGCAAATTCTATGTGCTTGAAGATAATCTGCGCACCCCTTCCGGTGTATCTTACATGCTCGAGAACAGGAGTATTACCTATCGTATTTTCCCCGACATGATACCAAGAAATAATGTGCGTACGGTAAAGGAATACCCTGACCTGTTATATAAAAATTTATTGGCTGTAGGAAACCGGCAGAAAAGCAACCCAACAGTTGTATTGCTAACACCGGGCATTTATAATTCCGCGTATTTTGAGCATACCACTCTTGCAAGATTAATGGGAATCGAGCTGGTAGAAGGCCGCGACCTTATAGTAGAAAACAACCATGTTTTCATGAAAACAACCAAAGGATTGGAACAGGTTGATGTTATTTACAGAAGAGTTGACGATGAATTTATTGACCCCCTTGTTTTCAGGCCAGACAGCATCCTCGGAGTTCCCGGAATATACTGGGCTTATAGAAAGGGAAATGTTGCAATCGTAAACGCAATGGGAAATGGGGTTGCAGACGATAAAGCCGTTTATGCTTATGTTCCCGATATGATTCGCTATTATTTAAATGAAGAGCCGATTTTGAAAAATGTGCCCACATACCGCCTTGCCGATGATGATAGTAAAAAATATGTTTTTGAAAACATGAGCAATATGGTGATCAAGCGTACGAATGAGTCGGGCGGATATGGAATGCTGATGGGCAATATCGCAACCGATGAGGAAATGCAAACTTTCAAAAACGCGATAAATGCAGAGCCCAGAAATTTTATTGCGCAACCAATCATAAGTTTATCTTCTACTCCATGTTATATTAACGGGCTTTTACAGCCACGCCGTGTTGACCTACGGCCTTTTGCATTGTATGGCCCCGATGGAGTAAATATTGTTCCTGGAGGATTAACAAGAGTTGCTCTTAAAGAAGGATCAATGATCGTAAACTCTTCGCAGGGTGGAGGAAGTAAAGACACATGGGTATTGTCGAAATAAGTGCAGCATCCGCCACAGGTAATATTTACAACTGCCAATCCCCAATATGCCTTGCAGGGTTTTGATGTAAATGCACTGGATTATCTTGTAAAGCCGATTTCATTTGACCGGTTTGTAAAAGCAACTCTTAAGGCAAAAGAATATTTTGAAGTGCGCACCAAACAATTTCCGGATGAAATAAAAAGTGACAACGCCGGTTTCTTTTATGTAAAAACAGACAACAAAATTGAAAAGATTTTTTTAGATGATATTTATTTCGCAGAGGCGCTGCAAAACTATGTTTGCATACACACCAAAGAAAAAAAATATACCACCTACCTTACTTTTAAAGCGCTGGAAGAATATTTACCGCAAGATAAATTTCTAAAAATTCACAAGTCATTTATTGTAGCCATTTCGAAGGTTGATAGCATAGAGGCAGGACATTTAAATGTTCTGAATAAAAAGCTTTCCATAAGCAGAATTTTAAAAACTGAGGTTATGGAAAAGATGTTGCAGGATAGATATTTGAAGAGATAGCCTATAGATTAATTTATCATTATGAAGTGTCATTGGCTGTGAATCCTATAATACCTGGAAGTGAAAAGCATTTATTTACCTTTCCCTGGTTCTGCATCATTTTACATTTTACCACATTAATCCTGGTAACCCAGGTTCTATAAAATACTTTGTGGTCTCAGAAGATTTAACGAGCCAAAACAATAGCTTTGACTGCACTTCCATTCACCTCTTTTAAACCATAACTTTATCAAAATTCTGTTTATGAAAAATTTTTACCTTTTTCTTGCAGGTGGCATTATCCTGATTACTGCAATTTTATTTTTCATTCCTTCAAACGCTCCTTTACATCCTGAAAAAAAACTGACCGAAAAAGAAGAAACCGAAGACAGGATGGACCTTGCTATGCAGCAGGATTTTGAGCTCACCAAAGACTTAAAGCTAAATGATGTTCCGCGGGAAAGGCTGATCAATGCAATGGACATAAAAACACAACGTATATCAGCAGCCGCATTTAAGGACGTTGCGGTAACAGGAATTAACTGGCAGGAAAGAGGGCCAAATAATGTCGGTGGGCGAACGAGGGCTTTGCTGTTTGATTTGAATGATGCGGCAAATGGCTACAAGAAGGTATGGGCGGGAAGCGTAGGTGGAGGACTGTGGTACACCAATGATATAACCGCAGCCAGCCCATCATGGAATAAGGTAAATGATCTCTTTGAAAATATTGCAGTAACAGCCATTACTCAAAACCCCTTGAATCCGCAGGAGATGTATTTTGGAACGGGAGAAGGCTGGTACAATTTTGATGCAGCGAGAGGACTTGGAATATGGAAGAGTTCAGACGGCGGCGCTAACTGGACAAGGTTAAATTCCACCTTATCATTTAAATATGTGAATGATCTGCTGATTGATAAAAACGGTAACCTGTACGCGGCAGTAAAACAACAATACCTTGCCGACGGCTATGGGATTCAAAAATCAATTGATGGCGGAGCAACGTGGACGAGTGTATTAGGCTTGTATGCGGGTAATCCTCTGCCAGGCGGCGATCTCGAACTAGCAGCTAACGGAGATGTTTATGCAACATTGGGCGCATCCGGGCGTACAGGTGTTGTTTACCGGTCTGATTATGCCGTCAATAATACTACTACAGGTGACGTCGGCACATGGACGGATATTTCTCCCGCAGGTACTTCCGCGTTTCGTGTAGAACTTGCATGCGCACCTTCCAATTCAAATATTGTTTACGCACTATTTCAATCGGCCACTTCAGGCGACTGTGGCTCTATACAACGATATGATGCTTCAACAAATACATGGACAACTAAAACGGTTCCAACTATAGTTGACCAGGGAGACAATTCTAATTTTACCCGCGGACAAGCGTGGTATGACCTCATCGCAGCAGTAGATCCAAATGATGAGAATGTTCTTTATATAGGCGGAGTAGATGCTTTACGCTCGGACGACGCTGGCGTCACGTGGACGCAGATGACAACATGGAGCCTGTACAATGCTCCCGCGTTTACCTCAGCGCAAAATGTGCACGCCGATCATCACGCCATCATATATTCGCCCGGCAGTTCATCCATTGCGATATGGGGAACGGATGGTGGCGTTGCATATACTTCAAATGCAAATGTAACAGGAAGCAAACCGACTTTTTTTAATAAGGATTTAGGCTATAATGTTACGCAGTATTATTCCGCTGCCATCCATCCTACCAATCCTAATTATTTTCTCGCCGGTTCGCAGGACAACGGTACGCAAAAATATACAGCAGCAGGAATCAATAGCACAACTTCCGCAAGCGATGGTGACGGCGGATTTTGTTTTATTGATCAGTTAAATCCTAATATTCAAATTACATCAACTGTTTATAATAATTATTTCATTTCGACCAACGGCGGCAATACTTTTTCAGGCCGGTACTTTAATAACTATGGTTCATTTATTAACCCGGCTGCTTATGATGCACAGAGTAAAAAACTATATGCGGCAAATCTTGTAAATGCATTTAGCAGCATCAACACTTTTTTACGATGGGAGGATCCTGCAACCGGGGGTAGTGCTACATCATTTGTAACTGTTCCCCAGTTCAACGGCTCAAAAGTTACCAATGTAACCGTATCGCCTTTGACACCCAACCGGGTCCTTTTTGGATTGCAAAGCGGCGCTATCGTAAGTGTAGATAATGCTAATACGGGTAGTTCTATAAACGGAACAGTCATAGGAAATTTAGGTGCCTCCATCTCCTCTATTTCAATAGATCCTGCTAATGAAGACCATATACTGGCCACACTTTCTAACTATGGATCTGCCCTGGTAGAGGAGTGCAAGAATGCCACGCAAGCATCGCCGACATGGACAATCACCAAAGGAAATTTACCCGACATGCCTGTGCGATGGGCAATGTTTGATCCAAGAAATGCTGACTGGGCTTTACTGGCTACTGAACTCGGCGTATGGTCAACGGACGATTTAAACGGAGCATCCACAGACTGGCAGCCCACAAACAGCGGCCTCGCTAATGTAAGAATAGATATGCTGCAATACAGGCCCGGTGACAGAACGATAGCAGCGGCTACACATGGTCGTGGGTTGTTTACAGCGGTTGTACCGAATGTAACTACACCCGATATAAATTTCGTTACTGCTTCTGCAAGCGGAGTGGAAAAGACAACCGGTACATCGGGGTGCAGGAATTACACCGATTATACCTTTCAATTGTCTATTGCCAATGCGCCTACAGGCGATGCAACGGTAACTTTAAATGTACAGGGATCATCTACGGCAACTATAGGAAATGATTTTGATTTTACTACCAACGGAAACTTTAGTTCACCCTCTTCTACTCTTATTTTTGCCAATGGTGCAACTGCATCAAAAACGGTGACCTTAAGAATTTATGATGATGCTGAGATAGAGCCGACTGAAAATATAAAAATCGGCTATAACATTACCGGGACTACAGATGCTCAAAAAGGCGTTGGATTTCAGACTTATACCTTTACTATTGTTGATAATGATTTTGCACCGGTCGGTGATGGCTCGGGCATGTTTAGTTCAGGGAATGCAAATGTTGGTGGTTATCTTTTCTGTCCATTCAGAACAGATAAACTGAAGCACCGTTTACAAACTATATATACTGCGTCAGAATTAAAGGCTGCCGGATTTTCAGGAAGTGGAAATATAACTGACCTGCAATTATATGTCACCTCTCCTAATGCAAGATTGTTCAATGGTTTTACCATTTCCATGGCAAATTCACCCGCCCCTAACCTAAACTATGGCTTTATAACCGATTTATTTACGCAGGTGTATACAGGGGATTACACAACACTTCCGGCAGGCCAGTTCAACAGTCCTACGGCAAATAATTTTACTTTTTCATCGCCATTTTTATGGGATGGCGTTTCAAATATCGTTATCCAGTTTTGTTTTGATGGAGGCCCTGATCTTGCCGGAACTCAATATACGGTCGAATCTAATTTCGCACCTTTAGGCACCGGGGTAAAAACGTCGGTATTTTCAGATTACACAAATGAAGCCGTAGCTGGTTGTTCACTGCCGGACGCAGTGGATAACGATAACCGTGTAAAAATAACTTTCAATGCGTCTTTTGCCGGAACTACAATCGCAACCACTTTGAATACTTCACGCACCGAAAATTTTGCCGGCAACAATGATCTTTATTTTTATTCGGCCACAGGCGAAATTCTTGCAAGGGTAAAAAACACCGGAACTAGTAACTACGGTTGCACACAGGTAGTCACTGACAGGGCAGGAACCGGTGCGACGAAGTTCTGGAACAACAATCCGCCAAATTATCTAATGGATAAAACGTTTAGAATATTACCGTCGACCAATGACCCGGCCGGTACCTACCAGGCTACATTTTATTTCACAAAAGCAGAAGTAGATGGCTGGGAAGCTGCTACAGGACAAACATTCAGTAACATTCAAATGGTGAAAGTTCCGGGACAAATAAGTACAACAACGCCTTCAAACCAGGAACCGGGAGGCGTGGGTACCACGCAGATTGTAACACCCGTAGTTGCAAACCTGGGAACAAAATATTCTCTCACTGCTACATTTAATAACGGGTTTTCCGGATTCGGATTTGGCATTCCCGGGACCGGAACAACATTACCGATTACACTTTTAGATTTTTCAGGAAGCTTGCAATACGACCATAGCGTTTTGCAATGGACAACTTCTTCTGAAATAAACAGTAAACAATTTGAGCTGGAAAAATCTTTTGACGGAAAAAACTTTACTAAAATCGGCATCATAAAAGCTGCCGGGAATAGTGTGTCCAATCGCAAATATTCACTACTGGATAAACAGGCAGCATCGGGAATAAATTATTACCGGCTATTGATGATTGATAAAGATGGGCAAACAAAAATCAGTAATGTGGTAGTTATAAAAAATGTCTCTGCAAAACAAAATGTTCATGTGTTGAATAATCCTTTTAGAAATAATATTTTAATAAGATTTGAAAGAATACCAGCGGGAAAAGTGAGTTTGCAACTAACGGATTTATCGGGAAAGAAAATTACCTCAAGAGAAATCAATGCGATACCCATGCAGGTTTACCAATGGGATATAGGCCAATTACCAATAAGCCATGGGATTTATATTTTAACCGCCGGGGTAGACAGAAAAAAATATGTAATACAACTTATGAGGGAGTAAACGGGAACCTGTGTGAGCTATCATTATTGTGAAAAATAAATTAAGGCCAATGTAAATTGAGAACCGGCTAATTTTAAAAATGCTTTTTAAAAAGAGACAACTAAAAATCGCTATTTCGATATTGATTGTCATTTACAGTTGCAAGGATAATTCAAAATCGAGTGGCTCTGACAGAGATCAATTAAACCCTGGTGTGCCGGTCATTAATTATGCGGTCAAAAATTATTATGCCCATGACACCAGTTTATTTACAGAAGGCTTTTTATTTCATAACGGACAATTATATGAAAGCACAGGCTCACCGGCCGAACCTCCTGAGACCAAATCTTTAATTGGAATAATAGACCTGGCAACGGGGAAATTTTCAAAAAAAATTGAGCTTGATAGAACAAAATATTTTGGCGAAGGCATTGTCTTTTTAGGCAACAGATTATTTCAACTTACTTACAAGGCCCAGGTAGGATTTGTCTACGATGCTGCATCTTTTAAGAAAATAGGTGAGTTTACATACAGCAATTTGGAAGGCTGGAGTTTGACAACAGATGGAAAAGATTTAATTATGAGTGATGGTACAAGTAAACTCACATTTATGGACACAACTAATTTTAAACCAATCAGGATTTTAAGTGTAACTGAAAATGGCCTACCGCAAGAGAGACTGAATGAACTTGAATATATAAATGGCTTCATTTACGCTAATATCTGGATGAACAATTATGTTGTGAAGATCAATCCTGCAGATGGCAAGATTATTGGCAAACTTGACTTAAGCTCACTCGCTCTTGAAGCAAAGAATAAAAATCCCCGGGCAGACGTTTTGAATGGAATTGCATACGACTCAGCAACTGACAGAATATTTGTGACTGGAAAAATGTGGGCAAATATTTATCAAATAGATTTTGCACATTAAGTACCAAATACATTTGCATAAAACACATCTGGCCTGGTTATTTTATTTTTGCTTTAACATCTTTGAGAATACTGTTTGCGTATTTGATGTACAAATAAAAATTAAAATGAAATATTTAACTACCCTTTTTATTGCAGCGTTGATGATCTTAGGATTTACATCCTTCGCTCAAAAAAATTCAGATAAAAATCTCTTGAAATACAGCAAAGCTGCTTTTGCCGCAGGCTGTTTCTGGCACGAGGAAGCCCTATTTGAAAGTGTGAAAGGTGTGAAAGAAGCTGTATCAGGCTATGCCGGCGGTCATACAACCGATCCAAGCTATGAATCAATTGAAACAGGAAATACCGGTCATGCTGAAAGTGTGATGGTATATTATGATCCTTCGGTGATTTCTTACGGCACATTATTAAAAGTTTATTTTTCCGGCCAGGACCCCACGCAAGTAAACGGACAGGGACCGGATCACGGCACTCAATACAGGTCTATTGCATTTTACAACAATGATGCTGAAAAGAAACAAATTGAAGATTATATAAACCAAATGAATGCATCCGGAAAGTATAAGGCACCAATTGCTGCACAGGTGTTGCCGCTAAAAAAATTCTGGGAAGCAGAAGATTATCACCAGGATTTTATTACCCACAACCCTAACCAGGGTTATGTACGTGCCGTTTCAATACCTGAAATAAAACATTTTCAAAAAGAATACCCCGATATGATTAAGCCGGATCACCGGTTTTAATTTATCATAATTAATTATTTACCATTAAGCCGCCCCCCCAGGGCGGTTTTTTATTTCAAAAAATTTAATACTCCTTCCAATAACTATTTTGCCTGCCATACTTCTATCCCTTACTTTTGCAGCGTTTCAATAAAAAATTACGACATGCAACTCTCTTCTCTCTTATCAAGATTTAATGAACCGGAAACTTTAAAAATGGCAAAGCTTGGTCGCGAACTAAGGGCCAAAGGAATTGACATTGTTGACCTGAGTCTTGGCGAACCTGACTTTAATACACCAGAACACATAAAAGAAGCTGCTAAAAAAGCAATTGATGAAAATTGGAGCCATTACACACCAGTTCCCGGCTATCTCGATCTGCGGGAAGCAATTTGCAGGAAGCTAAAGAGAGATAATGGCCTTGACTATACGCCACAGCAAATTGTGGTAAGCACCGGCGCCAAGCAAAGCCTTGCTAATACCGTGTTAGCTATTGTTGATGATGGCGATGAGGTAATAATTCCTACACCATATTGGGTTACTTATTCTGAAATTGTAAGACTGGCAAGAGGCAAGGTTGTTTTTATTCATACAACGCCGGAGGCTAATTTTAAAATCACACCTCAACAGCTTGAAGATGCGTTAACGCCAAAAACAAAATTATTTATTTTTTCTTCCCCTTCGAATCCTACCGGAGCTGTTTACACGAAAAGTGAACTGGAAGGCCTTGTGAAGGTTTTTGAAAAAAATCCAAATGTTGTTGTATTGAGCGACGAGATTTATGAATATATAAACTATGCTCACGATGGAGGCGGTGGCCACCAGAGTATTGCACAGTTTGACTCCATAAAAGACCGTGTAGTTGTATTGAATGGATTGAGTAAAGGTTTTGCTATGACAGGTTGGAGGCTGGGCTATATTGCGGCTAATACAGATATTGCAAAA
This sequence comes from Chitinophagales bacterium, assembly GCA_038251675.1. Lineage (GTDB taxonomy): Bacteria > Bacteroidota > Bacteroidia > Chitinophagales > Chitinophagaceae > Ginsengibacter. The sequence goes on from JBBSBD010000007.1 coordinate 38,630, forward strand.
GCCTGTGAAAAATTACAGGGACAATTTACCAGCGGCACTAATTCAATAGCGCAACGTGCTGCTATTACAGCTTTAGATGCCCCACTTACCGAAACTATTGAAATGGTAAAAAAATTCAAGGCACGTAAGAAACGTGTATTTGAATTATTAAAAGAATTACCTGGAATAACATGTACCGAACCTGATGGAGCGTTTTATATTTTTCCTGAAGTGAAAAGTTATTTTGGTAAAAAAGCCGGCGACGAAGTCATCAACAATGCCAGTGACCTTTGCATGTTTCTTCTTAATACTGCACATGTGTCAACTGTAACAGGAGATGCTTTTGGCGAACCCGATTGTATAAGAATTTCATTTGCAAATAACCTGGAGAATATCGAGGAAGGTTTTAGCAGGATTAAAAAAGGATTGGCAATGCTTAGTTAAGACCCAATCCTACAGAGGCACAAAGGACACTAAGAAAATATAGCCTTTGTGCGCTTAGTGTCTTTGTGGAAAATCTTATTTCGCCATTTCCAAAAACTTTTCATGAAGTGCAAGCACCTGAGGAGTTACCATTTGCTGTTCATCGTTAACTATAACGAAATTGCATAGCCGCATTTTTTCGAATTCATCCATTTGCTTGCTCATCCTGTCTTCAACCTGTTGCGCAGAAATACGGTCACGTTCCATCGCTCTTTGAATGCGAAGTGCCTGCGGCGCTTCTACGCCAATTACAAAATCAAGGTATTTATTGGAACCACTTTCAAAAATAAGAGCGGCCTCTTTTAAAACATAAGGAGATGTTTGCCTTTCAAACCAATCGGCCGCATCTTTAATTGTGACCGGATGTACCAATGAGTTAAGGAGGGCGAGCTTTTCATTATTATTAAATACCTGGCCTGCTAAAAATTTCCTGTCAAGTATACACCCGGAATATGCTTCAGCCCCAAAATGATTTATGATAGAAGCTTTTAATTCTTCATTTTCAGTCATAAGCCTTTTTGAAGCCTGGTCAGAATAATATACAGGGATACCCAGCACTTCGAAAATGCCTGCCACAGTGCTTTTGCCGCTGCCGATACCGCCGGTTAAGCCGATTTTGAGCATGAGGAGCATTATGTGATTAATATTATGTACGAAGTACGATGTGAGATGTACGATGTACAAAACCGGTGATTAAATAATTTGAATGTCCTTGATTTGTAATTTGTATGGATTTGCGCCACACATCGTACGTCGTACATCTCACATCGTACATTATTTAATAGGCGCTACCGGCTTATTAATATTCGCCGTCCACTCCATACTTATTGCGCTCTTTTCAATTTTTATATAACTGCCGGGATTGATCTCCAGCATCATAGTGCCATCATCATTCACTTTATTTACCGTGCCATGAATACCGGCAATGGTTACAATTTTATCTCCCTTCTGCATGTTTGAAAGAAACTGCTTTTGTTGCTTCGCTTTCTTTGCCTGCGGCCTTATCATAAACATGTAAAAAACCAGGATCATCAGCCCTAAAAATATAAACTGGAATCCACCACCGCCACCTGAGCCACCTTGCCCCAACATTAAAAAAACCATTGCTACATTCATATTATCTGATTTGTTTTGCTGTTATCTAACAGCCATTATGAAAAATTATTTTTGAGCGCTTTCGACTTCTCCTGTCAGTTGTAAAACAGGGAATTTAGGGTAGGCATTTGACGTAACTGTAATATCTTTATGAACAGGCCCCACTCTGCCTTTGCTGTTAAAAACGACTTTTAAAAACCCAGTCTCGCCAGGCTTAATAGGCTCCTCAGGTTTTTCAGGAACGGTGCAGCCACAGCTAGCAACCGCCGATGAAACGATCAGTGGATTCTTACCGGTATTTTTGAATCGATAACTATATTCAACTAATGCGCCATCTGTAACCTTCCCAAAATTATACGCAGAATCTATCATTTGTACGGTAGTAGAATCGGTAAATTGTTGCGACGTATTTGCAGCCAGCACATCGCCTTTATTTTTTGTATTCCTTATATCACACGAAACAAGAACACAAAAAAGAAAAATAACCCCTAACAACTTATTCATATCTTTTTTTGATTTTTTGCAAAGGTATTATAAAACACTGTTTTTGAAATTCTTCTTGTGTATTTTATCGTTCGCAGCGAGTTCTTTAAGAATATTATCCAATATTCCATTTACAAAATGCCCGCTTTGTTCGGTACTGTATTCTTTTGCAAGGTCAATATATTCATTGATGGTAACTTTTGTCGGAATCGTTTCAAAATACAGAAATTCACAAACTCCCATTTCCATGAAAATCATATCCAGTGCGGCGATACGCTCCGCATCCCAGTTTTTTAATTTTGGCTTTATAAGTTCTCGGCAATATTCTTTTTTACTAATTACGCTCTCAAGGAGGTCTGCCGCGAAGTCCATTTTTTCTTTACCGGTTAATTCCGTAAAGTTGAAGGCCGCGGGCTTTTGTAACAAAGTGGTCATTAACACAATCATCATATCCACATCATCATCCCAATGGATAAATTTTTCTTCCACATCGCTTATGAAATGATCATCGGGAAGCATGAGATCGTTGAAGATAAACTCAAGAATTTTCTTTTCCGATTTCTTATCACGCGATTTTTCAGTAATGTATTCTTTGTATTCAGGAGAAGCCGCCAAAGAGAGGTAGCATTTTTTAATCAAATCATCGTTTACCAGGTATTTGATTTTTAGTTGCTCAACAGATCTGTTAAAGGAAGCATTCTCAAGAATGGACCATATTATTTCATTACCCGAAATTTTTGTATTGATATTCAGGTCTTGTGCGGATGGCAAATGTTTTTGTGATTTTTGCGCGGCATCTTTTTCTGCAAAACGGGCAACTTCAATGATATAATATACCAGGTAAGTAAACAATTGTTGCGAATGTTCCAGCTTCTTTTTGAGCATCTGTAACGGCTCGCCGGGACGGGTTTCATTATTCATTGACTCAATGCTATACAGCGTTTGCATCACTTTCACCCGTATATTTCTTCTGCTTAACATGTATTAAAGAACTGTTTAGAGGGCGCAAAGATAATGGGAAAATGCTTAGCAGCTATTCTTACACAAAAACAAGGACCACACGATAAAAATGCCACGAAACATAACCTCATTGATTGAACAGGAATTGGCTTTGCGAAAGGTAAATTTTCATAATATCTATTTCGCAAAATCGATTTAAAAGCTTGTAAGCCAATAAGGATATATTTTTGTCAGAGCGAGGAAAGGAGTTGAAACATTCCCATATATTTGAGTAAGCTGCCATTTACAGACCGACCTTTCATGATAAACATTTTTCAAAACAGAAAACTTATAGACAGCCAAACCTTACGAGAAATTTTGGATGAAATAATTTCGCCAAGATTTATTAGTCGTGGGCTTGTGTGGGATCGAAATTATTTATGGTTTGACCAATCCAAAAATTCCATAAGACAAGTCTTCAAGTATTCAAAATTAAAAGGAGAAACAGGAACATTTGATTGGGGAGTTTGCATTGACTTCGTTCCGACAATTTCTTCAAAAAAATTAAGATTTCATAGGACAGACAAAAGTGTTCAACTACATTTATTTGAATGGACAGACGAATATTCAAATTCATTCTTCGGAGGAAAGTTAGAAGGTGGAATAACGACACACTGGGGTAAGCAAAGAGCCAAACATTCAGTAAAGCACCTGCTTGACAAATACGAGCAGAAAATTAATAATTTGTTTGACAACGCTCAAACAATTGAAAATTTAATTGAAATAGCTCAAAGACAAATTGCGACCGGCAAAAGCTATAATTCCCATAGCCCTGACCAAAGGCTTGTACTTGCATTTCTGCAAGCAAAGACAAAACAATTTGATGAAGCAACTAAAACAATAAATCAATTAGCGCTGGACAACAATCTAAAAGAAATATTACTAAAACAAATTCACAAATCAGACTGACCAAAACGGCAGCTTACATGGGGTTTGGCAATAGGCTGGCAGACGGAAAAACAATCGGCTACAGTTCGCTATCAGCAATAGTTCCAGCCTGACTTTATAAATTTAGCTTTTAGTTGTTATCTTCATCTTTGGTAACAATATTCGGCTTTGGCTTCGGGCTTGACGAGCAATGAATACCAGCCCATCGCCAAGCCCTACCGTACATCCCCTCATTCAATCACCAACTTATCCCTCGTCACATTTCCCCCATCTTTATCACTTAACTGCATAATATAAACTCCCCGTAAGCCTGAAATATCAACTTCGGTATTTGGCTGGTTAAGCAATTGCTCTTTTATTTTTTTACCTGCATTATCGTAAAGAATCATCACTACAGGTTTTGTGTAGTCGTTAATAATTACCTGCACTTTAAATTTTGCAGGGTTAGGGTAAAAAGAAAAATTATTCTTACCGCTGTTGAATGTTATTATTCTAATATCGGAATAAGAATAAGAGCCATCAAAACTCCTAAGTTGCAACCTGTAAAAAATCTTTGAATTGCCGGGCGCTGCGGAATCAGTAAATGTATAATCAAGCTGCACATTTGAATTACCATTCAATGCTTTACTATTTGCAAAACCAATACCGGAGAAATTTGCTTCATTGTTCAATCTTCTTTCAATAGAAAATCCAGCCGTGTTTTGCTCGGAAGAAGTACTCCATTGTAAACGTACATTGTTACCCGTTCCTTTCTGCGCGGAAAATGAAATTAAATTCAAGGGCAAAGCGCCAAGCGTAAATGGCGCAGAAGTATCACTATTTCCAATGCTATTGGTAACGACAAGTGTATAGGTACCTGCTGCCGACGTTATATAATCCGGAGAAGTTTCCCCAGGAACAGGAACATTATTTTTCAACCACTGATAAGTAAGGTGGCGGCCCTGCAAGCCCTGGAACAAAAATGCACCTGCGCCCTGGTCAGTTGCCGTAAAATACGCGACCGGGATGCGGAGGTAACTGGTATCTTCAAGTTTATAAACAGTTCCGTTATTATTAAATAAAATGTATTGGTCTCCATACCTGTCTTCACCAAATGAAACAGGATTGCCTGTTGATTGCGCATTTGTTATAAAATGTATTACCGATCCTGATAATGCTCCGTTTGATTCCCTGATTCCATCTACCCATTTTTGAACATAGTCAGCAAATATGTAGGTACCGAATAAAGATTTTGATTGTGCGCTGCGATACACATAACCTCCTGTAATAGACTTTCCAACCGCGTGAGTGTAGTCGTAAATTGGGAGCGTGAGCCCTGATTGATTACAACCTGAAGCCGGACTATAACAAGCGGTTCCTTCCATAATATTCCATCCGTAATTTCTTCCTCCCGGTGTATTCACAGGCTGATAATCTATTTCTTCCACTACTCCCTGGCCCACATCCGCGATCCAAAGATCACCGGTAAGCCTGTCAAAACTGCTTCTCCACGGATTGCGCACGCCATATGCCCATATCTCTTTCTTAATACCTGGCGTAGCATCATTATAAAATGGATTGGAAGCAGGTAAAGTATAAGGCTGCGCCAATGATGAATTGCTTACATCGATGCGTAAAATTTTCCCAAGGAATGTATTTTTATTTTGGCCATTGCCTTGTGGATCACCCCCGTTACCGCCATCACCCAAATTGATGTAGAGGTATCCATCCGGCCCAAACATAAGGTTACCACCATTGTGATTGTTGTAAGGTTGGGACTGTGTAAGAATGGTTAATCCAGTGGTCAATGCAACATTGGAATCAGCAGGGTTTACTCTGTATTCCTCAATAACTGATGTTAATTGACCGGCAATAGTTGAAGTGTAGTCGACATAAAATTTGCCCGACGTTTTATAATCAGGACTGAATGCAATTCCCAGGAATCCCTCTTCTCCATTAGTATAAGAAGATACTTTGGATGAAACATCAAGGAAAGGCGTGGGCCGCAAAGTGCTGTCTGCATTTATAACCCGGATTCTCCCCGGGCGCTCTGCAACAAACAGCCTGTCATCACCACAATTTTTAAGATCGATCGGTAATGTCAATCCACTAACAATGGGATTAGGAGCGAGTTTTTGTGCAACAATTTTTTGAGAAATTACCAGCAACGTAAAACAGAAAGATAAGTAAAGTAAAGTGTTCTTCATAACAGGCTTTTTGATTCATAAAACATTTGCAAATATGCTGCCACGATAAATAAAAAAAGCAATCATGAGTTGATTGCCTTCTTAAAAAATACTACAAACCTGTAAGCCGGATTCTGTATCCCGACACCGCAAGGCACCGGGAGGTTATCATTTATCTTGCTGTTACATTACTGCAACAATCTTGCTGCCTACCCTTCCCGGTATTCCGTCCAGATAGCTATCGGGACGAAAACATAAACGAGCAGCTTATCCTGCCGGCAAATGAAAAATCACTTGCATGGCAAACCAGGATATACGTGGCATTACAGCACACAAGGTTTACCCATCGTAATAATTACTTACTACCATCGTGAGCTCTTACCTCACGTTTTCACCCTTATCCCGATTTTAATCGGGACGGTAATTTTCTGTGGCACTCTCTTCCCGCCGTAGGCGAGACCGGCCATTAACCGGTGTGTTACTCTATGCTGTCCGGACTTTCCTCCCTGTTCTTACGAGCAGAGCGATAACCCGGTTTGTAGTGATGCAAAGGTAAGAATGGCAAAGCGGTTAATATTGAAAGAATATTTCCGTGGCGCCGTAGCCATAACTATGATGATATTGGTTCACAAAACTCTTTACTTCTTTTTTATATTTTAAAATCTCATGAATCTCTTCTCTCAACTTGCCGGTTCCAATGCCATGTACTACAATAAAATTTGGCTGATGGTGCGCTATGGCAAGATTAAAATATTTTTCAAAAGTGCTGAGCTGTAAGGAGAGAATTTCGAAATTGCTCATGCGCCTCCAATCGTCCGATAATTTTTCAACATGCAGGTCTATCATTGATCTTGCCGGTTCAAGATTTTGCCGGGCAGTGGATGCATCATACAACTGGCCATACGTGTTGGTATATTCAGGAATTACTTCTTCTGTTTTATCAGGATAATTTTCAAAAAGTTTAAAAGAAAAAGTAGGCTCGTTTTTCATTTTAATCTCTTCGATCTTTTGGAACAATTGCTTTGCTTTTATTTTTAAGCTGGCTTCAAAATGTGTTGCTTTTTTTTTGTTGGCATTCACCAGCGAAAAATCGAATTCAAATTTTGGCGCATCGTTCATGTCCTCAAAAGGTACATCGTGCAAATAGAAATCGTTGAAGGAGTAGATAGTGTTATCCAGTTTGAAATCTTCGGCTCCTAAAAAATGCAGACGGTATGTAAAATGATAAGGCTCACTTGTTTGATTGATAAGATAGATTTTAAAAGCTTCTACCACATCATCATCAAAAACATCTTTATCGAAGACCGGCAGAAAAGAAACCCATACACCGTCACTCACTTTGTATTTAGAATTTGCTTTTTCTTTTTTTATGTCATCAATGTATATTTTTTCTTTCTTCATTCCGCCGCCAAATTTATCAGCAGCTCTCTTATCGGAAAATCTTTTGAAATAAGGAAAGTCAATTTGATCCATATAAACGGGGAATCTTACTCCTTCAACATCTATCAATACCATTTTATCATTAATGATATCTACCACTTCGCCTTCTTCCTGTGAGTGAAGAATTAATACTTTATCACCTAACTGGTATTTCATGTGGCAAAGATAGAGGGTTTGGGAGTTTGAGAGTTGGCTGCAAAAATTAAGCGCATTAGATTTGACAGAATAAAATTTTGCTATATTTTTAAATTCAATAGGTTTAAATGACTGGCAATTTCAATCAAAATAAAAAACATATTAATTCGGGTAATCTGTGCTACAACACATCCTTTTTCGCAAGCTTACTATGATGCCGGCTATACAAAAAATAAATAACGAGCCCTATCACCAGCCATATTAGAAACCGCATCCAGTTGGTATATCCCAACTCCGTCATCAGGTAAAAACAGCTTGCTAGGCCGAGTACAGGTATAAGAGAAAGTTTTTTTATGAAAGATGCAATGGTTAATGCCGTAGCAAGTATCACGAATAAAAAGAAAGGGAGCTTGTCGCGAAAGACTTCCCACCCCGCACTGAAATCAAAAAGGCCGAGGAAATTATTCCAGAATATGATTACGCCGACAATAAATAAAACAGGAACTATAAATTGAGAGCTCACAAAAGGGATCTTAAATTTCGGCTTCTCTTCACTCACCTCCCTTGCAGGTAATAAAAGCACACCACCACACACAAGCACAAACGCAAACAATGTTCCGATGCTTGTGAGATCTGTTACTTCGGTAAGGTTAAGGAATAGCGCAGGAACAGCTACAACAATTCCGGTAACGATAGTGGAAAAAGAAGGCGTTTTGTATTTGGGATGAATACGGCTAAATGCTTTTGGCAGCAATCCATCGCGGCTCATACTCATCCATATCCGCGGCTGACCCATTTGAAAAACCAGCAGCACACTCGCTGTTGCTATTACAGCGCTAAAAGAAATGATATAACTTATTTTATTAAGACCAACTTCTTTAAATACAAATGCTAAGGGATCTCCTACCTGCAGCTTAGTATAGGATACCATTCCCGTAAGTACCAGCGCAATCAGGATATAAAGAACCGTGCAGATAATAAGCGAATAGATCATTCCTTTTGGAAGGTCCCTTTGCGGATCCTGGCATTCTTCCGCTGTGGTTGATATAGCATCAAAACCAATATAGGCAAAGAATACGGCGGAAACTCCTTTCATCATTCCACTGAACCCATTTGGTAAGAATGGACTCCAGTTAGCGGGAGCCACATAAAAAAAACCTATAGCTATCACCGCAAGTATAATGACAATTTTTAGGCCTACCATAAGATTGGTAGCTTTCCGTGTTTCTTTAATACCGGTATAAACAAGCCATGTAATAAAGAAAACAATAGCCAGTGCAGGCAAATCGGCAATTATTCTAAGCCCTCCAATCTTAGGTGCATTCAGCCACGCATTGTATCCTTGTCTCATTGATTCTGTAAGATCGGCCAGGTTGGTTCCTTTGGCGATTTCAACAGAAGCTGCATTGAAAGCCCGTGAAGCGGATAAATAATCTGTGGTTAAAAAGGCAGGAATGTGAATGTTGATACCTTCTAAAAGATTTACAAAATACTGGCTCCACGAAATTGCCACTGCAATATTACCAATCGCATATTCCATAAGAAGATCCCATCCTATGATCCAGGCTATCAGTTCACCAAACGCAGCATAGGCATACGTATAAGCGCTGCCACTTACCGGTATGCGTGAGGCAAACTCTGCATAGCACAGAGCTGAAAATCCACAGCAGACAGCGGTAATAACAAATAATAAAGATACGCCCGGCCCTCCCTGGTAAGAGGCATTCCCGATAGTTGAGAATATACCGGCGCCCACAATAGCCGCAATTCCCATCGCAACAAGATCTTTTACCCTTAAAACTTTTGACAAGCCTGACGCTGAATGTGTGGCATCAGAAAGCCCTGTTTGCGCATCGGCTAAAATTGCCGAAATAGTCTTTTTTCGAAAAAGCGGATGAGACATGTTTGGTAAACTTTAGTACGATTGAAAATAAAGAAATAATGTGGAATAATTTCTTTTCGCGTGCCTGCTTCTCTCTTTATTGAAAGATCAAAATTTATTGATTGGCAATAATTATGAAATTTGTGATAAGCCCCGGAAAGCTCTTATTGCAAAAAGAACATTCGTCAAGCCCGCCTATTTTGGTGTATTGCCGCAATTGATTAGTTTTAGTAGCGGCAATGCAAACGTAAGCTGCAATGGCAAAACGCAATACCCTAATGACAAGACGTTTACAAATCATATTGACAATAACAGCAATTATGTTTTTTATACTTGCTTTCGCTCTTGACATTACATCTTTTGGACAAGACAGGAACATTGTTTGGAAGAATATCGAGCTTGTAAGAACTTTAGCTATTGTTTCTTTGGTTATTGTGGTTGGACTTTTGCTTGGCTTATTTGTATTTTATAAGCAGAAATATAAAAAGAGAATTTTATTGACGATTCCAATAGCTTTCATTCTTTTTGCATTTGCCGATATCTCAAAAACTGCAATAGATTATTATGGACTGGACGAAGAGTACAATTATTTTACCGCAAAACATGACATAAGGAATGGTAAAATCCAATTCCTGGAAACAGGATTGATTTCACCGGAACCAAATGTTGATTGGAACAAAAAGCAAGACGCCAAAAAGAAAATTGAAAAGCAGTTTGGTTATAAATCAATATATCTTGGATGTATTGTGACAAATGGTACTTATATCTATAATACTGTTATGGAAGATTATTTAGAAAAAGTAAACGGTAAAAACTGGAAGACAAAAGAACGACAGATGCTTGACTCTATTATGAATTATGACAAGACCAGATAGAAAGGCACAGCAGCTTACTTAAGGTTTTGCAATATACTGGCAGACGTGGTAACAATGGGCTATAGTTCGCTATCAGCAATAGTTCCAGCGTATCGGAAGTAAATCCCCAGCTACCTGAAGCAACTTTTAAAAGTGCAAGAAGCCACAGTTACCTATTCGCATAAACATTAAATAATAAAAAAGCTGCTTTCCTGTGTTTCCACCACGGCGGACAGGTGTAACTCAGGACATTTACTTTATTTTTAAAAACTCTATGACTAAGGGAGAATATAAAATTTTTGACCAGGGAGGAATGTATTTTGTAAGTTTCCTGCTTCAGTCCGGAAAACAAATACTCAACAAATATTCAACTCAATCCGTCAACCATCATTTCTTTATTAATCTTTTGCACCAAGCCTTGCAATACTTTGCCGGGGCCAACTTCAGTGAAACGTGTTGCGCCATCTATTATCATTTTCTCTACAGATTGTGTCCACATAACGGGGCCGGTAAGCTGATCTACAAGATTTGCTTTTATTTCATCAGGCTTGGTTACGGCAGTCGCCACTACATTCTGGTAAACAGGACACGATGGGCTTTTAAACGGGGTATTTTCAATGGCATCTGCCAATTCTTCCCTGGCAGGTTGCATAAGCGGTGAATGAAAAGCGCCACCCACCGGAAGCACCAGTGCCCGTTTTGCACCGGCTTCCTTCATCAGCACGCAAGCCTCCTCTATTCCTTTTTTACTGCCGGATATCACAACCTGACCGGGGCAGTTATAGTTTGCTGCCACAACGATTTCATGCTCTATTGAAGCGCATATTTCTTCGACTTTTTCATCAGGTAATCCAAGTATAGCCGCCATTGACGAAGGATTGGCCTCACATGCTTTTTGCATTGCTTTAGCTCTTATCGAAACCAGGCGTAATGCATCTTCAAAAGAAAGGCAGTCGTTTGCAACCAGCGCGGAAAATTCTCCCAGCGAATGACCGGCGACCATTTCTGGTGCCGGGGTTGCGAGTGTTTTAAAAGCTGCAACTGAATGTAGAAAAATGGCAGGCTGTGTAACACTTGTCTGCTTTAATTCTTCCGCAGTGCCGGAAAACATAATGGTCGAAATACTGAAACCGAGTAATTCGTCGGCGATATCGAAAAGTCTTTTAGCATCGGGGTAGGTATCATAAAGATTTTTGCCCATGCCACTAAACTGTGAGCCTTGTCCCGGGAAAATATATGCATGCTTCATATCAGGAATCAAAATTTATCTTCTTTTAATAAGGTCAGCATTCACAAGACTTATAAATTCACTTCTTGTTGACTGCTTTTCAAACTCGCCGTAGAAAGCTGAAGTCGTTGTAACAGAGTTTTGTTTTTGAACCCCACGCATCATCATACACAAATGTGTCGCCTCAATAATAACGGCCACGCCCAATGGATTCAGCGTTTCCTGTATGGCACCAAGAATTTGGGTTGTGAGACGCTCCTGTACCTGCAACCGCCGGGCATATACATCAACCACGCGGGCAAGTTTACTAAGGCCGGTGATCCAACCATTTGGAATATAGGCAATATGCGCCTTACCAAAAAAAGGCAGCATGTGATGTTCACACATACTATACAATTCTATATCCTTTACTATAATCATTTCACTTATCTCTTCATGAAATTTTGCGGAATTTAAAATTGCTTTTGCATCTCCCTGGTATCCCTGGGTTGCATACTGCATCGCTTTTGCAAGCCTTTCAGGAGTTTTTAAAAGTCCTTCTCTCTCCGGGTCCTCACCAATCAATTTAAGTGCATCTTTATAGCTTTTTATTAAGCCATTAGTTACATCAGCGTCGTACTCTTCTGTTTTTTTGTAAGCCATTTTCTCTTTTTTAAAATTTATGTTACGGGATATTCTACAAAGTTCCTTGGAGTTTCATACAGGCGAACCTGTAAGTCAAAACCGCTGTCAATTTTCTCACGCAGAATATTATAAATCACTATAACAATATTTTCGGCTGTTGGGTTCACTTTTGAAAATTCAGATACATCAAGGTTTAGATTTTTATGATCCAGCTTTTCTATAACAAAGTCATTGATGATGTCGCTGAGCATTTTAAGATCTATCACGAACCCTGTTTCCTCGTCAGGAACTCCTGTTACTTTTACCTCCATCTCATAATTATGGCCGTGGTAGGAGGGATTATTACACTTACCAAAAACAGTCTCATTCTTTGCAGCATCCCACGCTGGATTATTCAGGCGATGTGCAGCATTAAAATGTTCTTTTCTATAAACCGAGACTTTATTATTCATAATTCATAATTGGTTTTCCAAAATCAATCCCCAAAATATTCAACATATATCCTGGGCGTTTCGTAAAGTTTAATACAATGTATTTTAACTGGCGCAGGCAAATGAGGATGAAGCTGCTGCCAGATAGCTTTTGCAAGGTTCTCTGTCGTGCACATTTTGTTTCTTAAAAATTCTACATCTACATTTAGATTTTTATGGTCTAGTTTATCAAGCACAAATTGCTTTATAAGAAGACTAAGTATTTTTACATCAAAAAGAAACCCGGTATCCTCTGTTACTTCGCCCTTTATGGTTACATACAATTCATAGTTATGGCCATGCCAGTTTTCATTGGCGCATTTGCCAAAAACAATTTCATTTTTTTCCTTGCTCCATTCCGGGTTGTACAATTTATGCGCTGCGTTAAAATGTTCAACCCTAGTTAAATAAACCATTCTCTTCAAAAATTTTCGCAAAGGTAGGTTCAGAAACTTAAAATACGGCAGCTATATACGAGATTTGCAGTATGGATTTATTAATAGTTGCGGCAACAAAATTCGAAATATCGCCATTTCTCGCAACTAACCATTCAGCAGATGTGCTCATAACCGGGGTCGGAATACCATCTACAATTTTTACACTCAGCAAAAAATTGGCGCAGTCAAAGTATGACCTTGTAATCCAGGCTGGCATTGCCGGAACTTTTAAAGAACCCTTTGAAAAAAGTGATATCATGATTATCGAACAGGATACTTTTGCAGACATAGGAATAGATGAAAAAGGTACTTTCAAAACATTATTTGAAATGGGGCTTGCTAACGAAAACGAATTTCCTTATCAAGCAGGATGGTTAAAAAATGAACCTGGGCTTCTTAAAAAAGCAAACTTGCCAGTTGTTAAAGCAATTACGGTAAACAGTATTACGGATGAAAAAATGCGGTTGAAAAATTTAGTCGAAAAATTTAACGCCGAAGTCGAGAGTATGGAAGGAGCAGCTTTTCATTATGTATGCCTGCAACAAAAAGTAAACTTCCTGCAGCTCAGAAGCATTTCGAATGTAGTGGGTGAACGTGATAAAACAAAATGGAAAATGCAAGAAGCTGTTACCACTCTGAACATCGAACTACAAAAATTAATTGAAAAATTTTCTTAACTATGAATTTTACACTGGGATTTTCACCCTGCCCTAACGACACATTTATTTTTGATGCACTGGTTAATAATAAAATTGACACACAGGGAATAAGCTTCAATGTAAGGCTTGAAGATGTTGAAACGCTTAACGAACTTGCTCTCAATAACAAGCTGGACTTCTCAAAAATAAGCTATGGAGTATTGCCAAATATTCTTAAAGATTATAAAGTACTAAACAGTGGAAGTGCATTGGGAACAGGTGTGGGGCCTCTTCTCATTTCAAAAAAGCCAGTAGAATTTGATGATGTAAATGATTACACCATCGCCATTCCGGGAGAGAATACAACTGCACATCTTCTTTTTTCAGTTGCCTTTCCCGGAGCAACAAACAAAGTATTTAAAAGATATGATGAGATAGAAAATTTTGTATTGAATTCAGGTGAAAATAATTTGGGTGTTATTATACACGAGAACAGGTTTACTTATGCTGCAAAGGGACTGCATAAAATTGTAGACCTTGGAAATTATTGGGAAGAAAAAACAGGCTTCCCTATACCCCTCGGCGGTATTGTCGCCAATAAAAGAATAGATGAAAAATTTATAAACACGGTAGATGCACTTATAAAGAAAAGTATTGAATATGCATTCAGCAATTACCCCGAGATCCCGGCATACGTTCAGCAAAATTCACAGGAGATGGAAGTAGAGGTTATGAAAAAGCATATTGACCTTTATGTGAACAATTATTCAATCGACCTTGGCGAAGCCGGAAAGGCTGCCATTCAAAATTTGATTGATGTATTTAAAGAAACAACTACAACTCTTCAAAAAGAAAAAATTGAACGTCAAGAACCCATGTTTGCAAAAGCATAATGCTTCATTCACTATCCAGCGCTTTTTTATAAGCGGCCAAGCAACGCTCTCTCGCCGCATGGTGATCAACTATCGGCTTAGGGTAAGTGAATTCCTGGAATTCCGGCACCCATCTCTTAATATATTCCAGGTCTTTATCGAATTTCTTTGTTTGCAATTCAGGGTTAAATATTCTGAAATACGGGGCCCCATCGCAACCGCTGCCTGAGACCCATTGCCAGCCACCATTGTTAGCAGCAAGATCATAGTCTAATAATTTTTGGGCAAAATAAGCTTCACCCCAGCGCCAGTCTATCAGCAGATCTTTGCACAAAAAACTTGCGGCGATCATCCTCACCCTGTTATGCATGTAACCCGTTTCGTTTAGCTGCCTCATGCCTGCATCCACTATTGGGTAACCGGTTTGTCCCTGGCACCATTTTTTAAATTCATCTTCATTGTTACGCCACTTAATATTATCGTAAGCTGGTTTAAAAGACTTATGATTTCCTACGTGAGGAAAATGCCAAAGAATAGACATATAAAACTCACGCCATATTAGTTCGTTTAAAAAGGTATTATTTAGCTTTTTTGCCCTTTCAACTTCTTTTCTTATACTCAATGTTCCGAATCTTAAATGTATGCCCAGCCGGGAAGTTCCTTTTTCAAGGGCAGGAAAATCACGGGTGTTGTTGTAATTTTTTATCGTCGTGGAAGAGGGGTTTTGAGCGGGTATGTCTTGTTTTTTTTCTTCGAAACCCATGGAGTTAAGAGATGGAATCCTGGTAGAAGAAGTTTTAAAAAAATTATTAAAATATTTTTTAGATGGATAAGGCTTTGTGTAAAAGTCTGTAAGCTTCTCTTTCCACTTTTTACTAAAAGGTGTATAAACCGTGTAAGGTGTACCGTCATCTTTCAACACCTCGTCTTTCTCGAAAATCACCTGGTCTTTATAGGTTTTGAATTGAATATCTTTCTTTGCCAAGAGCGTTTCTATCGTGCTATCCCTTTCAATAGCATAAGGCTCATAATCGCGATTGGTAAAAATTGTATCAACTTTATATTCACTTAATAATTTGTCAAAACTTTCGCCGGGTGTTCCATAAAATACATGTAAATCAGAATTGATTTGTTTAAGTTCTTTTTGAATATTTACCAGTGTCTCTCTTATAAATTCTACGCGGCGGTCTTTTTTTTCTTCCAGTTTATCCAGGATATTAGTATCAAATATAAATATGGGCAAAACCGGTAAACCAGATTTCAAAGCATGATATAAGCCCGCGTTATCATAAAGTCTCAGGTCGCGCCGAAACCAAAAGATGCTTATTTTTTCCATTAGGTTAACTTTTCATTTCTTCAAGCAGTAACAATGTTAATTGCAAATAGTTTGAAGAATATGGCTGTAAATCTTTTGTGCAGAATTATTTGTGTATATCTTATCTCTGAAATTTTTTACCCAGCGTAAGTAGTAAATTGAATTGGTAAGAAAGCATTCATCTGCCTCAAGCAGGTCATCCACCGTGAGCATTTTTTCAGTGACTTTGAAATTTTCAAGATCAAACTTTTCCAGCATCCATCTTCGCATAATCCCCGCTACACAGCCTTCTGTTAATGGTGGAGTAAAAATTTCAGTTCCTTTTACAATAAAAATATTTGCGATAGCAGTATCACAAATTCTATCAAAAGAATTAAGCACAATGCAATCATTCAATTTATTTTCTTTAGCGTACATGCCCGCCATTATATAGGGTAAATAATTATTGGATTTAAGATTAGAAAAATTATCGCAACTTTTTTTAGCACCTGGAAGCAAATCAATTACAAGCCCATTTACATTCAAGTCATTCGTAGCGCCAAGTGTCCATGACTCAATAATGTAATTGGGGAAAAGATTTTCCGGGTCAAATATTCCTCCATTGCCACGAATGATCATAAGGCGGATGCGTACAAAATCATTATGCCTGTTCTTCGAACATAATTCCTTAATTTTTTTTGCAATAAAGTTTTTGCTGAAAGTTTTCGGAACATCAAATTTTAAAAGAGCAAGGCCATTGAATAAGCGCTCGAAATGAAAATCTTCATTTATAATATTTCCTTTAATGCTCTTCATGGTTTCAAACAAGCCATCTCCGTATCTCAAGCCCCTGCTTGACGGAGATATAACGGGTGAGTCATTTGTGTAAAACTTATTATTGAAAATAAAAAAATACTCATTCATAATTGTGGGGGTAATGAGCAAAAATAAGTGTATGAATCAGTTAAACTGGATTTGCAACGGAGCTGATTTCGAAAAAAGAAAAAATGAATGCAAGCTGCAATTACAACACAAGAATCTGCGACCTGTTTAGGTTATGCAAATTTTAGAAATAATAACGTTTGGTTGAAAGCCAGAAAAGAAAGCGCGTGTAATGAAAACTATATTTCTTCATCAAGCAACTTATTCTTGACCGCAAACATGATAAGACCGGCTGTGCTCTTGGCGCCTGTTTTCGTTTTAAGTTTATCCCTGATAGCTTCTATGGTTCGTGGGCTTAATTCCACCACTTCGGCAATTTCACGAGTGCTTTTTTCTTCGCACATCAGCCTTAGAACAGTGATTTCCTTCTCACTTAACGTTGCATCTTCCTGCAGAAGTTTTATTGAGTTTACAGGTGTCTTCTGGCGAAGATTATTTAAAAGAGCCTTATTGGTTAACGAATTAAAGTAAAATTCCTGCTCGTGGCAGGTTTTAATTGCCTCGTAAATTACTTCGGAATCGGATGTTTTAGTGAGATAGCTGTTTGCTCCCAACTCCATTAGCTTGGTTATCATACTTTGATCGTCCATCATAGTAAGCATGATTATTTTAATACCGGGGTATAGTTTTTTTATTTCCGGGAGTGTGGCAATTCCATCCATTATCGGCATTTGAATATCCAGCAGTATCACATTTGGCTGAATCCCTTTAAGCAGGTTCAAAAGATGAGCGCCATTATCTGCCTCTGCCAATATTTTTATATCTTTTTTCGAAGAAAGAGCTGTAATAACGCCTGCCCTGTAAAGCACGTGGTCATCAGCAATTATCACATTTATAACATCTTCGGTTTCTTGTTTCATGGGTATTGAATGGTTTTATTTGAACGCATACAAAAGTCTGTAATTTAAATCGTAAATAATACGAATAACTACGAAATTTTTACTATCGTAGTATTACCTATAATTAACGTTATTTGACAAAAGTAATAATACGTATAATTAACGTTATTTGTCAAATAAAATTATAGCTGCGTTAAATAAAATTTATTTAATAAAAAAGAAAGATGTAGCATTTTTCTTCTTAATGCTAAATATGTAGTTATTGCCTGACAGATTGTTCTGAAACACAAAACAACGCGACATGAAATATTTACAGCGAAAAGAAATCAATCATTACTGGCGCAGGATAATTACATTTAGATATCTTCCTCCTTATCATCGCATTATCCTAAAAAATTAGCCGCAATTTGTGTTGTATTCGTTGGAGGAATTATTTTTTCTTTTGACTTTTGGGAGCAAAAATTGCGAACATCCTTTTACCCTCGAGTTTAGGCATGCTTTCAAGCGTACCTGCATCAACAAGGCGCTCGGCAAATTTAAGCAAAAGCAATTCTCCTCTTTCTTTAAACATGATCGCTCTGCCTTTAAACTGAACGTATGCTTTTACTTTATTGCCATCTTTCAGAAAGTTCTCCGCATGTTTCGATTTGAAATCGAAATCGTGATCATCAGTATTTGGCGTAAACCGTATTTCCTTTACCTCAGAGACTTTGCTCTTGGCTTTCATTTCTTTTTCTTTCTTCTTCTTCTCGTAAAGGAACTTATTGTAGTCGATAATCTTACAAACAGGAGGATCAGCCTGAGGAGAAATTTCAACCAGGTCAAGACCCTGGTCATTCGCCATTTTCTGTGCTTCTACCGTAGGGTATACGCCCACTTCTACATTTTCTCCAACCAATCGTACATTAGGTACTCTTATCATGTGGTTGGTACGGTGTTCCTGCTGTTGTTCTTTTTTAAAACGTGGATTGAATGCGCCTCTTGGCTGCCTTGGTGGAAATGCCATTAATTGATTTTAGTTTAAAAATTGTTTTCTTTGTTTTATGATTTCAGCTACGTAGTATGATCAAATATTTTTTTGCTATTTACTTCCTCTTGCACCATCTCAATAAATTCGGGTAAAGACTTCACTCCTTCATCTCCTTTGCCTTGACGCCTTATTGAAACTTTCTCTTCATTTACTTCTTTCTCTCCAATAATAAGCATTAAAGGGATTTTCGCCAACTCTGTATCTCTGATTTTTTTTCCAATCTTCTCACCCCGGTCATCTATTTCAGCACGAATATCATATTTTTTCAATTCAGACAAAACATTTTGTGCATAAGAAATAAATTTATCACTTATCGGCAAAATCTTTACCTGCACCGGCGTTAACCACATAGGAAATTTGCCGGCACAATGCTCGGTAAGTACGGCAATAAATCTTTCCAGGCTTCCAAACGGTGCACGATGTATCATTACCGGCCTATGCTTCGCATTGTCTTCTCCAATATACGTCAAATCAAACCGCTCGGGCAAATTATAATCAATTTGATTGGTTCCAAGTTGCCATTTACGACCAATTGCATCACGCACCATAAAGTCAAGTTTGGGACCATAAAAAGCCGCCTCTCCATATTCAATTACTACATTCTTCAATCCCTTTTCTTCAACCGCTTCAATTAGGGATTTTTCTGCTATGGCCCAGTTTTCATCGCTGCCTATATATTTTGATTTATCTTCCAGATCCCTCAATGAAATTTGCGCAGTGTATTCAGTAAAGCCGAGCGCTTGAAAAACATATAACACGAGGTCAATTACCTTTTTAAATTCATCCTTTACCTGTCCGGGCATACAAAATAAATGTGCATCATCCTGTGTAAATCCTCTCACCCTTGTGAGGCCATGCAGTTCACCTGATTGCTCATAGCGATATACTGTTCCGAATTCTGCAAGCCTAAGCGGCAGATCTTTGTAGCTCCTTGGCGATGATTTATAAATTTCACAATGATGCGGACAGTTCATTGGTTTGAGAAAAAACTCCTCACCTTCTACCGGAGTTTTTATAGGCTGAAAACTATCCTTCCCATATTTTTCATAGTGGCCGCTCGTAACATACAAGCTCTTAGAACCGATATGTGGAGTTACCACCGGGAGATACCCGGATTCTACTTGTGCCTTTTGCAAAAATTGTTGAAGCCTTTCACGAAGCATGGCACCTTTAGGCAGCCATAATGGTAAGCCTGCTCCCACTTTTTCGGAAAATGTAAAAAGCTCCAGTTCCTTACCTAATTTTCTATGATCTCTCTTTTTCGCTTCTTCCAGGAAAATAAGGTATTCATCCAATTCCTTTTGATTGGGAAATGATACACCGTAAATGCGGGTAAGCATTTTATTTTTTTCATCACCTTTGTAATAAGCGCCGGCAATATTTGTAAGCTTAATTCCCTTTATTACACCGGTAGAAGGTATGTGAGGCCCACGGCACAGATCGGTAAAGTTGCCTTGGGTGTAAAAAGTAATGTTTCCATCTTCAAGGCCGGTTAACAAATCCAATTTGTACTCGTCGCCTTTTTCCTCAAAATATTTTATAGCATCTGCTTTTGAAATTTCTTTCCTGATGAATACATTGTTGTTCTTTACCAGTTCTTTCATTTTACGCTCCAGCTTTTCGAGATCTGCTTCTGAAATTTGCATATCTCCTAAATCCATGTCGTAATAAAATCCTTTTTCAATAGGAGGGCCTACCCAAAATTTTACACCTGGAAAGGTATCTTCAACAGCTTCCGCCATAAGATGTGCAGAAGAATGCCAGAAAACCGATTTCGCTTTTTCATCATCCCAGGTAAGAAATTTAATTGTTGAATCATTATTTATAGGGGATGAAAGATCCCATACTTCATCATTGACTTCAGCAGCTAATATTTTTCTTGCTAATCCCTCACTTATATTTCTTGCAATATCCATAGAAGATAACCCTCTCTCATATTCTCTGACAGCCCCATCAGGAAAAGTAATTTTAATTGTTCCATTCACCTCAGCCATATAAATTTCTTTAATTTTTTTGAGATGCAAATTTAACGAAGTCTTAGACAAAGAAGCCATTCATTTGAATGATAAAATTTTAATTACCTATAAATTTGTATGATGGGCGAGTGGTAAAGTTTGAGGTTTAGCCCTAATTTGCTTGGAGCCACTTAACCTTTCAAAAATTTTATTTATTGTAATGAAAATATTTTACTTTCTATTCTTACTAATAATTTTTTCTTCAGTCAAGGCTCAAAATTTTAACGGCCAATGGAAAGGTGGTTTTAATGAGACTAGTTATGGCCTTTCGGGCCTGGGAGGTAACGATATTGACTACGTATTAGAACTCGACACCAAGGGCTCGAGTGTTTCCGGTTATTCCTACACTTATTTCAGAGCAGGTTCCAAAAGATATTATACGATTTGTAAACTAACGGGAACGCTTAATAGGGCAACGAAGGAAATAACAGTGACAGAAATTGAACGAACTAAATTTAATACACCGCCCGATTTTCAAAATTGCTTTCAGACCCATAAACTCCATTATGTGCAGGACAGCGCGGATGTGGAATTGTTGAAAGGTACCTGGATGCCCGCTCCGAACCAGTCTGGAAACTGCGGCTATGGCACCACACTTCTTTCGCGAAGGACTATAAAAAAATTACCGATGGGTATCGCTGCCAATGAAAAAAAATTGCAGAAAAAGACGATTCCCAAAAATGATGTAGCCACAACCAATAAGAATAACAAACGAGCACCCACAAAAGTTACGGTAAAACCCAAAATAGAAAAAGCAAACCCTGAAGTAAAAGATAACGACCTGGTAAGAGATGAGATAAAAACCAAACCAGAAATTGAAAAGCCCACAATTTCCATAAACCCAGTTTCTGGTTTTAAATATCGCAGAAAGGATATCATAAAAACAATTCCTATTTCTAATGAAACTTTTAAAATTGATTTCTACGATAACGGAGAAATCGATGGCGATTCTATCTCAGTATTTTATAACGGAAAAATGGTTTTATCTCACCAAAGATTGAGCGACAAGCCAATCTCCCTCAAACTGCAGCTCGACGATAGCACCGGGGAAAATTTAGTTACGATGTATGCAGAAAATTTGGGAACTATTCCACCTAATACTGCGCTTATGATTGTAACAGATGGAGATAAAAGATATGAAGTAAGAATCAC
>JBBSBD010000008.1:0-53620 GCA_038251675.1 Chitinophagales bacterium
GTTTTTATCTTTTGGGAATCAGGAACGAAGAAAAAGGAATTATATCTTCTCTTCATACTTCCACATTTAGTGTGGATGAAGATGCCTTAATTACGAGCGTAGGTTTGATGGCATATATCGCAATTAAACAATTGGGAAATTAAATTTCGAACTAAGTCTTTTTTGCAAAAAATCTAATGCTTCAATATTTTTTTACTGTTGTCATTATATATTTTCATAAGTGCGCCATCCGTGAGGGCCAGCCCATACAAA
Organism: Chitinophagales bacterium; assembly: GCA_038251675.1. GTDB lineage: Bacteria > Bacteroidota > Bacteroidia > Chitinophagales > Chitinophagaceae > Ginsengibacter. The sequence continues at coordinate 253 of JBBSBD010000008.1, forward strand.
GGCCAGTGATAACCAAACCTGTCCAATTCATAAAAGTGTTCATCTGCTGATTCCAATATCCTGAATGTTGTTTCGTACATATCTTTTGCAGGTCCCATGTCAGTACCGTAAACTATTCGATCACTATATTTTTCTATGAATGCATGAGCAAATCGGGGTATAGGTGCTATTTCACCGTAGCGTGCCGCAATATCTGCATAGAGATTGGGATATTTGTCAAATAATCTTCCCAGCATATTTAAATCAGAACAACAGTTGGCAAGATGGCATGCGATAAAGGTGGTTTTTGGATTAGCCTTAACTGCATTTTCGAGAGTTGCGACTAACTGGTCGTGAGTAAGTAATCCTTTCTTAGTTTGATCCACATGCCATTTTGCGGCATTCATTAATCCGTCGTTTGTGGAATCAGGCTTTTCGTACATCCATGCGTCTTCAGCAACATGTATACTAACGGGCATGTGTAGTTCTGCACATTTTTTAAGTAGAGGTTGCATGCGAACATTATCAATATGAATTCCATATCCAGGAGTGGGTAAAGAATAAAATTCTCCCAGTCCCTTATCGCCAAGCTCGCCTACACCTTTTGCACCTTTTTTATAACATCTTTCCAGTTCTGCAACAGATCGTTGTTCCCATCCAGGCCTATCACTACCTGTATAGTCAAATCCGCACCAGACTTCAAACCTGTCTTTATAAGGGGCATATCTTTCAATAACTGAATCAAAGCCTTTTCCGGTCGAATAAGAAAGAATAATTGATTTTGCTATGCCGGCAGCGTCCATCGTTTTTAACCACTCTTTTACTTCAGCGTCAGACTTTGGATAATCATGTGAATGAAAATCAACGACCGGGTATTTTGCTTTTTCAATTTTTGACTGAGGTATTTTATAAATAGAAACAGGCCTGTAATTTTCAAGCTTTAGTTCGTTTACGTCCTGGCCAAAAACAATTCCACTTAAGCAAAAAAGAAAAGATGGTAAAATGAACCAGCGAAATCGCCCGGTTAGAAAATTGTGATAAGAATACATTTTGAACATACATGTTTTTTTAAATGTACATCATAATAGAATTAATGCCATAACGGATTTCATAAATATGCTTTTGAAATTGTCGCAAAGAAGCTTAAGTGGGAGAAACAAGCGCAATTTAAATTGCCTGTTAAATTAGCCGGAGTTCTATTCAGAAATTCATTGGTGCAGGAGGTCAAATAATACCCTGACAGAATGTACATAGAATCGCAGCATCGATGCACGGGGTTATGGCTGTCGTAATTAGAGCCTGCATTAACTTGGGCTTATTTACTACACAATTTTTCTTCTTGTAATGATGTTTTATACAGGTAGTTAGCCATATCTTTTAAAGGGAGATTTTTACCAGGTTTGTAAAGTTGCAACTAATTTTTATGTAAAAGGCCGCTGAGAGATCGGCTAAGAAGTATTATGATAAAGATTTGTAGTGCAACTGTTGTGCAAAATATAATTTTTAAAAAGCGGTTGGTTGACGCAGTTCCTGGCAATCTACCTATGAATGCCAGGATATTTGTCTATTTCATCATGAATAATTTTAAATTCGTTTTCTATAAATCCTTCTTTACTAAAATATTCATTTTTTTAAACCTTTTTTTATTACTGGGTATATTCAATATACAGGCTCAGCATAGCACTAACTATACTTTATATTCAAATATTATTTACCGCCTAACCAAATATGTTGATTGGCCAGGTGATAAAAAATCAGGGGATTTTATTATTGGTATTGTAGGGGACAGCCCATTATATGATGAGCTTAAAGGTTTTACAGCTAATAAATGGGTTGGCAACCAAAAGATAACCGTTACAAAGTTCACTTCTGCGGCTACTTTTTTTAGTTGCCATATTCTATATATAAACGATGATAAAAGCAGCAGCATAAAAAAGATCGTTGCGGCTACAAAAGGTGCCTCAATATTAATAGTTTCTGAATCGGATGGACTTGCGCGAAAAGGATCATGCATCAATTTTATTATTGTGGATGAACGCCTGAAGCTGGAAATTAATAAAGCCAATATAGAAGACAGGCATTTAGATATTGCCTCAGAACTTTTGAGTTTAGGTACAATAATAAAAGATCCCTCTTAAATAATTCCAATTATGAATAGCTCTGTTGTCTATATAAGGATTAGCTGTTTGATCCTCTTTACGTTTGGATATGGCAGCGCCTTTTGCCAAAAAGATTCTGTCAACCTGGGTGGCATGAGCTTAAAAGATCTGCTGAATGTAAAAATCGTTTCTGTTTCTAAACAATCAGAATTACTATTTGATGCACCCTTATCCGCATCGGTTGTCACAAAAGAGGAAATACAAAGAACAGGTTGTACATCCATTATGGAGGCAATGCGGCTTGTACCCGGCATGATTGTAAGGGAAGAAAGTAGTGGCAATTACGACATTCATCTGCGTGGAATGGACAACGTTCCTCCAAATGCGCCATTTGACATAACCTCTAATACTACTACCCTGGTTATGATTGATAACCGGCCTGTTTATAGTTATTTACGTGGCGGAACTTTCTGGGAAACATTACCAATAGATATAAATGATGTAGAAAGGATAGAAGTGATAAGAGGGCCGGCAGCCGCATTGTACGGCCCCAATGCGGTAAATGGAGTGATAAATATAATAACACGCCAGGCACAGAAAGACGGTTTATATGTAGTTGCAAACAGCCAGCAGGGAAGCAATAACAGCTTTATTGAAAATGCTTCCTTAGGTTACAAATTTAGCAAGAAACTAAGTGTAATAGCTTCGGGCAATTACCAGTACCGTGATCGCTCACAAACTTCATATTTCGAGTTTTACAGAAATATATGGCTGGAACACCCCGACAACTTTATTAACTATAACAATGATACTGTTACCAATATAGATAAACTTTATCCTCAACCTGAACTTGCAATGAAAAAATATGCAGGGAATGTTTTTGCAGCCTACTATCCTTCGGACAAGATAAAACTAAATCTTAGTGCAGGGGCGCAACACTCGATGGTACAGAAAGTTTCCACTGATAATGGATTTACACCTTTATCCACCTCGGCTTCAGACAGCAGGTACGCTGATGTACGTGCAACAATATATGGGCTTTCAGCCCAGTTTTCATACAACGAAGGAATACAGTCTACAAGATATGATGCAGGCAATAAATACGCATATCATAATGTAGATGCTAACATAGAATACAACTATACAAGTGGTAACTTTTCCCTTAAACCAGGGTTAAACTACAGGAGTGCAATTTATGACGACACGAAATATTCGGATGTCATTCGCAAAGCGGGGATTTTCAACAATAAGGGCAGGATCACATTACAATCAGCCTCTTTGCGCAGCGAATACAAGTTGCTTAAAGATAAGATCAGACTGGTGGCAGGTTTATCAACCAATACATTCAATTATCCTGATGCAACATACATTGCTTACCAGTTTGCAGTTACTTATAAGCTTAATAAAAAAAACTTATTCAGGGCTGTTTATTCGCAAGCGCCACGTTCGTCTAATATCTACGATACGTATGTTGACCACAACCTTGCTTATTACCCTACGGGTTATAAAAGCTATTCAGAAATAGCGCTTATAGGAAATAAAAATCTCAAATTACTTACTGCTAACATGTTTGAGATCGGTTATCGGGGCACTATTACCAAAGCGCTTTCTGTTGATGTAGAAATATTTGATATCCGCGGGAAAAATTTTAATACGGTAGTGCAAAGTCATCCGGTCATCGAATTTGATGGTACCGATACTATACATGAAACGCCTTACATGATAACAAACCTACCACTAAAACTGAGACAGCAGGGTATTACGGTTTCATTAACCTACAACTCAAAGCTATTACAGGTTAAATCGTTTGTTACCCTGCAACACACAAAAATGAAAGATTATGCTCCATTCCTGAATACACCGGATGCAGGCAATCCCGGAAATGAACAAAACAATATTTACTCAGGAATAGGAACAGAAGCCGATCTTAACAATACACCTACTGTTTATGGAGGAGCCAATGTCAATTACCTGCTTACATCTAAGTTTAATATTAACCTGGGCGCTTATTATTATTCTTCTCAAACATACCTGCACTTTACAAATGTTTTGTTTAACGATGGTATAAGAGGTGTTGACCATATACCCTCTAAGCTAATTTTAAATGCCAATATATCTTATGAAGCGGTAAAAGGGTTGCATGTTTTTTTGAACGGGAAAAATATATTGAATGATAAATCGAGGGAATTTTTCCGTACAGATGAGGCACCATTTATGTTGCTGGCCGGAATAAATTATCAGTTTCAAAAATGATCATTTTTCAAATCATCATTATATGAAAAGCTAATGAATATAAGTATTAAAGCAAAGATTTACTGGAGCTTCTTTACCCTGGTATTAGTATTCGTTTTGAATGCCATTATTACCTTCAATGCTTTACATAGCTATAAACAATCATCCAATCATTTTTCTAACGTAACCGATCCGTCGCTTCAGAAATTAGGTGATCTTAGTAAAATGCTGATCGAGTCAAAGATGTACACTACTAACTGGGTCTTTCTCCGCTCAAACCAGGAGGATAAAGCATCACTTTTAAAAATACACAATGTCGATTACCAGGTATTGAAATCAAACCTGAACATACTTTCCTCTGAATGGAAGGAAAAAATCTGGAATGACAGCCTGCAGGAATTTTATACAAGGTTTGAATCATTGCTGGTTATTGAAAAAAAGATTATGGGGTCACTTCAAAAATTTGAAGATTATGATGATCCTGTATTAAAAATGGAGGCCGAACAAATGGTGGAAGATGAACTAATCCCACGCACTGTGCAGCTAACGGCCTCGCTTAATAGTATTATCCATCACGAGCGGGATAACCGGAATATCCAGGAGAAAAGCCTGATGGACTCTACTATCAAACTCAGAATATTGATCGGTGTTTTGGCCATTGTTATTATCTGTATTGGCATTTTTCTTTCCCTGTATTTTACAAAAATTATCATATTCCCAATTAATAAAATAAGGAACATTATCAATCATCTTGGAAAAGGGGTTTTACAAAAACTGGATTATAAAGAAAGTAATGATGAGATCGGCGAGATGATCCGTTCTGTAAATAATCTTTCTACCAAGCTTCAGGCAACAGCAAAATTTGCACAGGAAATAGGACAGAGAAATTTTGATATTCCATTTCAACCCTCGGGTAGTGAAGATACATTGGGAATTGCCCTGATTGCAATGCGGGATAACCTGAAATCTGTTGATGACGCATTAAACGAAGCGCAGAATCTCGCGGGTATGGGAAGCTGGGACAGGGATCTGGTTGAAGATAAATTAAGATGGAGTGATGGAATGTTCAGGATTTTTGATGCAGAACACACTTCGTTAGACACTTCTTATGATGACTATTTTAGCTATATTCATTCGGAAGACAAGGAACATGTTAGAGCAATAACGAAAAAATATTACCAGGATCATCAGCCTTATTCTTATGAATGCCGGATCATCACCGGAAAGGGAGTTGCGAAAATTATTTACGTAATAGGCAAAGTTTTATTGAATGATAATAATGAAATTATTAAGTCGTATGGTGTAATTCAGGATATAACTGAACGGAAACGTGCTGAAGAGAAGCTTGCTGAGGAAAGGGAATTGTTTCGGTTATTGATTGAAAATATACCTGACCAGATTTATTTGAAAGATACCGAAAGCAGGTTCCTGCTTTGCAACAAGCCAGTGGCATTACTTGCCGGATGCGAATCCCAGGCAGAGATGATAGGGAAAACAGACTATGACTTTCACCCGTCTGAATTGGCACAGCAATTTTTTATCGACGAGCAAAAGATTATAAAGTCAGGCATACCGCTTATCAATCATGAAGAACATATTCCGGATAAGGTAACCGGAAAATCGCGTTGGAATCTTAGTACAAAATTCCCTTTAAAAAACAATTCGGGTAAGATTATTGGTTTGATTGGTATTAATCACGATATCACTGAACGAAAAATAGCTGATAAAAAACTCGAGGATGCAAACAGGGAATTAAGCATTCTTTTTAATTCTATAGATGAGATATTTTTCTCTGTAAATATGACCAGCCGGAAGGTGATTCAAATATCACCGACGTGTGAGAACCTGTATGGATATACACAATCGGAGTTCATGGATAATTATATGCTATGGATTGAAATAATTCATCCTGATGACAAATATGTAATTGATGATGAAGATAAAAGACTGGAAAGAGGCGAGCAGGTCAATAATCAATATCGCATCATCAGAAAAGATAAAAGTATTCGTTGGGTAGAAACCAAAATCACTCCCACTTTAGATAATGCCCGAAATCTTATGCGTGTTGATGGTGTAACAAGAGATATTACCGAACGTAAAAAGGCTGAAGAGCTGTTAAAAACATCCGAGTCAAGACTTGCAATAAATAATCATCAACTGGAGCAAAAAAATAAAGAGTTAGAGCAGTTTGCATACGTGGCCTCACATGACCTGCAAGAGCCACTAAGTACTACTATTAGTTTCGTAAAACTTTTCAAACAACAATATTTCGAAAGGCTGGACCCTAATGCCGATAAGTATCTTACTTACATAGTTCAGGCCACGGAGCGGATGAGAGTGCTTATAAAAGACCTGCTGGATTTCTCACGAATTGGCCATAGCAAAAGCCTTGAAAAGATTGATTGTAACTTAATACTACGGGACACTATCGCAGATATTGAAAGAGCCATAAAAGATTCAGGTACTGAAATTAAAGTTGCGCCCTTACCGGTTATTATTGGGTATCGCACAGAAATAAAACAATTATTTCAAAACCTTATTCTTAATTCTATCAAGTTTAGAAAAAAGAATGTACCCTCAAAAATAAATATTGCAGTGCTGAAAAGCGGTGACTATTGGGAGTTTGCTTTTAACGATAATGGTATTGGTATTGATCAAAAGCACAACGAAAGAATATTTACTATTTTCCAGCGCTTACATACACGCTCAGAATATCCGGGTTCCGGCATAGGATTATCACATTGCAAAAAAATTGTTGAATTGCATCATGGTAAAATATGGGTGGAATCCATACCCAATAAGGGAAGTACTTTCTATTTTACTATTTATTCACCTAAAGAAAAAACACATGAACCCCAAATTGAATTGCATCATGCTAATTGATGATGATGAACCAACAAATTTTTTAAGCAGTATGATTATTGAAGAAGCTGGCTGCGCAGAAGTTATACAAGTTGCCGACAGTGGTGAGAAGGCAATTGATTACTTTCTCAATAGTCAAAAGTTTAATTATGCCAACCCTAAGTATCCATGGCCGGACCTGATATTTTTAGATATAAATATGCCCGCAATGAATGGATGGGAATTTCTCGGGCAATATAAAAAGTTAAAGAAACAGGGCAACCATATCATAATTATCATGCTTACAACCTCGCTCAATCCTGATGATAAAAACAAAGCAAATAATACAGGTGCTGTTACTGATTTCAGGCATAAACCTTTAACAAAGGAATTATTGGACGAGGTATTGGATAAATATTTTGCAGTCTCTTTAAAGCTACAGCATAATGACAATGCGCATTTTTAAAAAATCGCGGAAAAAATATAAACTGCCAAAAGATGTTTATTTATCCTTAGAGGAAAAATGTGTGTACAAAACAATATAATGAAAGCTTTGCGCTATTTATTTTTATTATTTCTGCTTAGCCTTTATTCTTTTGCATTTTCGCAAAGGCAGCATATCCGCTTTGAGCATATAGGAACTGACAAAGGCCTGTCTCAAAGCAATGTTATTTGCATTTTCCAGGATAGCCGGGGGTTTATGTGGTTTGGTACCCGGGATGGGTTGAATAAATATGATGGGTATAAGTTTACTGTTTATCAATATGATGAAAACAACCCAAACAGCCTTATCCATAATGCTATCAATGATATAACGGAAGATGCAGACGGCAATCTCTGGATAGCGAGTTGGGGAGGTTTGAATATGTTCGACAGAAGTAAAGAAAGATTTGTCCGCTTTAAATCAGACACTACGTCTTCTGCCGGGGTCAGTAATATTAATATTAATAAGCTACTCATAGATAGTGAAGAAAATTTGTGGATAGGAACAAACGGAGGTGGTTTGAATATGTATGATAAAAAAAATAACAGATTTGTTTATTATTTGCATGATGCAGCAAAGCCGGGCAGCCTGGCCATGGATAACGTAAAAGATATAGTGGAGGATGATCAGCATAAGCTATGGATTGCCACCGATGCAGGACTGGATATGTTTGATAAAACAACAAAAACATTTACACATTTCAGGCATAATGAAAAGGAAAAAGGGTCCATATGTTCTGATATATGCTGGGATCTTTTTATTGATAAACAACATCAGTTATGGATTGGTACGAATGGCGGTGGCCTTGATTTGTTTGACAGGCAAAAAAACGAATTTATTCACTTTAAAGATGAACTGGCCAGGAATAATAATCTTTCATCAAATGTAATTAGAACTCTTAATGAGGATGATAATGGTAATCTCTGGATAGGTATTGAAAATGGGGGTATAAGCATATTCAATATTCAAACCAAAACATTCGAAAATTATTCCCATGATGAAATAGACAATAGGAGTCTGAGTAATAATTCTATCTGGTCACTTTATAATGATAATAAGGGAAATATGTGGGTAGGCACTTTTAGTGGTGGTATAAATCTTGTAAATAAGGATGCAAATAAATTTATTCATTACCGGCACACATCTTTGCCTTTTAGCTTAAACAACAATAGTGTCTTATCAATACTTGAAGATTCAAAAAGAAATTTATGGATAGGAACTGATGGTGGAGGCCTGGATTTATTTGACAGGGAAAAGGACTCCTTTTCTCACTACACGCACAAAGCTGATAATGCCAATAGTATTTGTGGTAATTACGTTTTAAAAGTTTTTGAAGATAGCAGGGGAGAACTCTGGATCGGAACCTGGGGCAACGGCCTTTCAATTTTTAATAAAGAAAGAAACAGTTTCAGGTATTTTAAATATAATCCTTTAAATCCTAAAGGGATACCAAGCCCGAATGTCTGGACTATCGGAGAAGATCCTGATAAAAATGTATGGATAGGAACCTATGGTGGTGGTGGTGCCAGCCGGTACGACCGGAAGAATAATAGTTTTATTAATTATTTCAACAACCCCGCCGACTCTACCTCACTGGCAAATAATACGATCAATATTTTTTTTACCGACAGGGATGGAAAGTTTTGGATAGGAACCAATGGCGGTGGGCTGGATCTGTTCAATAAGCAAACAAATAGTTTCACACACTTCAAATACAAAGAAAACAAAAACGGTCTTAGTAATAATGATATCTATTGTATAGCTGAAGACAACGCCGGGAATTTGTGGATAGGCACAAAAGTTGGGTTGAACAGGATGGACAAAAAAACCGGCGGCATTACCAACTATTTTATAAAAGATGGTTTACCAAGTAATACGATCAGTGGAATACTAATAGATGAAAAAGGCAACCTATGGATCAGCACATTTAATGGATTATCCCGGTTCGATCCGATCAATAAAATATTCAAAAACTTTGGTGTTGGCGATGGATTGCAGTCCAATGAATTTAAAACGAATTCCTGTTTTAAAAGCCGTACCGGAAAAATGTTTTTTGGAGGTATTAATGGATTCAACGAATTCTATCCGGATAGTATAAACGAAAAAATATTTGATCTTCCTCTTGTATTCACCAATTTTCAGATATTCAATAAGCAAATACTTATCAGTGCCGATGATAACAGGTCTCCTTTAAAAACAAATATCACCGATACGAAAGAAATAGTATTGTCGTACAATCAATCCGTCATTTCTTTTGAATTTGCTTCATTAAATTATGCCGCTCAGGGTAAAACGCAATACTCCTATATGCTTGAAGGATTCGATAAGGATTGGAACGATGTAGGCACTCAGCACATAGCTACTTATACCAATCTTGATCCCGGAAAATATGTATTTAAAGTAAAAGGATTGAATAATGAAGGTGAATGGTCATCGAATATAAAAAGTATTGAGCTAACTATTACTCCTCCATTTTGGTTAACCTGGTGGTTTAAATCAGCGGTCGTGTTAATTATCCTTGGCGGAGTTTATGCTTTTTATAAATTCCGGATAAATATTATAAAGAGTCAGAAAAGAAAACTGGAACAAAGGGTACAGGAACAAACACAAGAATTAGTAAAATCAACAGCAGATGAACAAAGGGCCCGCAAGGAAGCCGAGCAAGCTAATATAGATCTCGAAAGAAAAAGCAAAGAAATGGAAGAGTTTGCTTATATAGCATCCCATGATCTTCGGGAACCATTGCGAACCACATCCGGTTTTGTAAAACTGTTGCAAAAGCAATATCAGGGTAAGTTCGACGAAAAGTCGGAAACATATTTTAATTATATCCTTGAAGCATCAGACCGCATGAAATTGCTTATCAATAACCTGCTCGAATATTCCCAAATTGGGAAAAAGAAGGAACTGCAACAAGTAAATTGTGACGATATCCTTCAAAAGCTGCTGGCTGACCTGGGCGTAGCGATAACTGAGGCTGGTGCTGAAATAACTTATGACCCGCTGCCAACAATAGGGGGCTACCCCATAGAAATGAAACAGCTTTTCCAAAACCTGGTCACCAATGCAATTAAATTCAGCAAGAAAGACACTCCTCCAAAAGTACATATTGGAGCAAAACTGGTAAATGAAGAATGGCAGTTTACAGTAAGTGATAATGGTATTGGTATAGACGAAAAATATGCTGAGAAGATATTCATAATTTTTCAGCGGCTGAATGCACAGTCAGAGTACAAAGGCTCGGGCATTGGCCTGTCACATTGTAAAAAAATTGTGGAGATGCACCATGGCAGAATCTGGGTAGAATCTGCACCCGGTTACGGCAGTACTTTTTATTTTACCACACAAGCACCTAAAGACAAAACATATGAACCAGGAAAACTTAAAATGCATCTTGCCGATCGATGATGACGAGCCAAACAAATTTTTTAACCAAAATGATTGTTGAACAGGCCAGTCGCACTGATCACATGCAAGTGACGTACGGTGCCAAGAGAGCGCTCCAATACCTCGTTGAAGCAACAAGCGTGGTTATGCCCCTCCGGCACATTCATGGCCTGAACCGATTTTTTTAGACATCAACATGCCTGCAATGAATGGGTGCGAATTGCTGGAACAATATAAAAATTTAGACAAGAAGCATGAAAGGAAATGTGATCATTATTATGCTTACGACATCATCAAATCCGGAGATGAAAAGAAGGCGTATGACTCCGGTGCGGTAACTGAATTTAGACAAAAGCCGCTGGCAAAAGAAGTCCTGGGCGAAATATTAAACAAACATTTTTAGAAAAAAAGTACTCCTGTGAATAACTGATGAATCAAAAACTAAATTGTAAAGCGTTGATGAAAAGCTTACATGCAAATAAAATTATCCTGGTGAAATTAACTATAACCCAATTCACCAATTTATCCGTAGAAGAAAAATGTGTATACAAAATCATATAATGAAAGCTTCTCGCTATTTATTTTTATTATTTCTGCTTAGCCTTTATTCTTCTGCATTTTCGCAAAAGAATCATGTACAATTTGACCATTTAGGAACTGCTGAAGGCCTTTCTCAAAGCAATGTGACTTGTATTAGGCAAGGCACCCGGGGCTTTATGTGGTTTGGCACCTGGGAAGGATTAAACAAATACGATGGATATACAATTACTATATATAAAAATGATCCCCTTGACCCAAACAGTATCAGCAATAATTATATCAAGGCTATAGCGGAAAGTAAAAATGGCGATTTGTGGATAGCAACAGGGGGCGGCGGTATTTGCCGTTATGACCGGAACAAAGAGCATTTTATAAAATATATGCACGACCCAAAAAATGCTAACAGCATCTCCCACGACTTCGTCAACAGCATTCTTGAGGATGTGCGGAGAAAGCTGTGGATTGGTACTAAAGAAGGGTTGGATATGTTTGATCCGGTCAACAATAAATTTGAACATTTTACGAATGACCCGGGTAACAAGAATAGTCTCAGCAGTTCATACGTAAAATATATTTTTAAGGATACGAGGCATCACCTTTGGATCTGCACATCAAATGGGCTCAATTTATTTAACCCGGAAACCAACACATTCAGATCCTTTCAGCACGATAAAAATAATCCCCAATCAATAGGCAGCAATAATGTGAATACGATGTTTGAAGATAGTAAAGGTCGTTTATGGATAGGTACTGATGGTGCAGGGATAGATTTATTTAGCAGTGAAACAGGTACATTTCATCATTTCATGCACGATGAAAATAATGCTAATACTTTAATCGGGAATTTTGTGTCTTCTATAAATGAAAGTGCTGAAAACAATTTATGGATAGGTACGGCAAACGGAGGCCTATCCATCTTTAATTATGCTGCCGCGTTATTTACCAACTATACAAATGACCTGATTGATAAAGAGAGTATCAGCAATAATACAATCAATTCAGTTTACAGAGACTCCAAAAACAATATGTGGCTGGGCACTTTTGACGCAGGTGTTGACCTGGCTAACAGTGATAAGACCAACTTTACACACTATAAAAAAACGATGCTGAAAAACAGCCTTAGCGATAACCATGTGTTAAGCATTTTTGAAGATAAAAAAAATAATATATGGATAGGTACTGACGGTGGTGGCTTGAATTTATTTGATCCGCAAAGCGGCAATTTTAAACATTTCCGGCATGAAAAAAACAAAGAACAAAGTATCTGCGGCAACTATGTAGTAACTGCCTGTGAAGACAGTAAAGGAAATATCTGGATAGGAACCTGGGGCGATGGAGTAACCGTATTTAGCAAGGAAAATAATACGTTCAAACATTTTAAAAACGATCCCGCCAATCCTTCCAGTTTGAGTAATAATAATGCCTGGATTATATATGAAGATAAGGACAAAAATATCTGGATCGGCAGTTCAGGAGGTGGTTTAAACTTGTTAAATCCCGATCATAAATCTTTTACCCATTATCAATATAACAAGAACCGCAGCGACGGGATATCGGCTACTAATATTATATCCATTTTTGAGGACAGTGATGGGGAACTATGGATATGCACCGAAGCGGGAGGCTTAAACCTTTTTAATAAAAAGAGTAAAACTTTTTCCCACTTTATGCATGACGATACAAAGAATAGTATCAGCAATAATAATTTAAGCTCCATGTTTGAAGATAGTGACAAAAATTTATGGATAGCCACCCGGATGGGCCTGAATCAATTTAATAAAAAAACCGGGCAGTTTAAAGTTTATACAATGACGGATGGCCTTCCCGGTAATATAATTTTGGGGATTCTGGAAGACGGGAAAAAGAATCTTTGGATCAGTACTAATGGTGGTATTTCCCGATTCAACCTGCTTACAAAAGTCTTTAAAACCTTTAATATTTCAGATGGCTTACAGTCAAATGAATTTAAAGTCCAGGCATTTTGCAAGAGCAGATCTGGCATGATGTATTTTGGTGGCAATAATGGTTTTAACCAGTTTTTCCCCGATAGCATAAAGACAATCCCTTTTGACCCTCCCTTGGTCATAACAAATTTCCAGATCTTCAATAAAGAAATTTCTATTGCCGTCGATAAAAATGATGATTCTCCTCTTACTAAAAATATTAATGAAACGAAAACCATTACTCTTCCTTATTCAAATACTGTCTTCTCTTTTGAGTTCGCCACACTTAACTATGTAGCTTCAGAAAAAAAGAAATATGCTTATACGCTTGAAGGCTTTGACAAAAGCTGGAATGAAGTGGGCACCTTACATACGGCTACTTATACCAATCTTGATCCCGGAAAATATGTATTTAAAGTAAAAGGATTGAATAATGAAGGTGAATGGTCATCGAGTATAAAAATGATTCGGTTAACGATTAATCCCCCGTATTGGTTAACATGGTGGTTTGAATCAGGAGTGCTTTTACTCATAATTGGAGGAGTTTTGGGGTTTTATAAATTTCGTATAAATATTATAGAAACTCAGAAAAGAAAACTGGAGCAACGTGTCCGGCAACAAACGCAACAATTAGTAAAATCAACCGAGGAAGAGCAACGTGCCCGTAAAGAAGCAGAACAGGCTAATATAGATCTCGAAAGAAAAAACAAAGAAATGGAAGAGTTTGCTTACATAGCATCGCACGATTTACAGGAACCTTTGCGGACCACTTCCAGCTTTGTAAAATTATTAAAGAAGCAATACGAAGGAAAGCTCGATGAAAAAGGTGAACTTTATATCACTTATATATTTGATGCTTCTGAGAGGATGAAAGAATTGATAAGGAATCTCCTCGACTTTTCAAGAATAGGTAATAAAAAGGAATTGGAACAAGTGAATTGCGAGGCCCTGCTTCATAACGTGCTTACGGATCTTGGCACAGCGATAGAAGAAACTGGAGCTAATATCAGGCATGAGGCATTACCGGTAATTCCCGGTTACGCATTAGAGCTTAAACAACTGTTTCAAAACCTTATTACAAATGCTATTAAATTCCGAAATAAGAAGACCATACCTGAAATAAATATTTCCGCTGAGGAAAATGAAGGTTATTGGCAATTTGCTTTTAAAGATAATGGTATTGGTATAGAAGAAAAGTATACTGAGAAGATATTTACGATTTTCCAGCGCCTGCACAGCCGGACAGAGTATGAAGGTTCAGGAATTGGTCTCTCACATTGCAAAAAAATAGTGGAATTACATAAAGGGAAAATATGGGTTCAATCCTGCCCCGGAGAAGGGAGTATTTTTTATTTTACGATTCCGCAAAAACAATAAATATGAAATAAAAGTTAAGTCCATATTTCTATCTTATAACCTTATGCTAAACCATTCACATGAATAATTCAGAAAAGGGCTATTCCGTTCTGATAATTGAAGACAATCCCCCGGACCAGTTACTCTTACAGGAAAGTTTAAAGAGCACCACTTTGCCTGTAGATCAAATCACTACGGTTGAATCAATTGCAGGCGCGATGCTACTTTTAAACAAGCATGCTTATTCAATAATTTTCCTGGATCTCTATTTGCCTGATAGTTCGGGCCTGGAAACCTTAGCCCAACTCGTAAAGCAATATTCTAAAACACCGATTATAATATCTTCAGGCCTATCTGATACACAGGTAGCTGTAAACGCTATTTCGCTTGGCGCACAGGATTTTTTAATAAAAGGAGACTATTCTCCGGCATTACTTGAAAAGGCTGTAAGGTATAGCATTGAGCGTAAAGATGCTGAACAATTGATAAAAGCATCGGAAGAAAATTATCGCTATTTATTCGATAATAACCCTTCAACAATATTAATCTGGGATTTAGATGATTTCAAAATACTTGAAGTCAATCAGGCTGCTGTTAATCTTTACGGTTATACAAAAGAAGAATTTCTTGAAAAGACATTGCCTGATATCGGCTCTGAAGATGATTATAAAAACTTAACAGAGACAAGAGCAAGACTTCAAACGGAAAATTATGAGACTTCCGGGATATCGAAACATTTCAATAAAAAAGGTGAGATATTATACGTGGATGTAGCATCGCACGGCATTTTTTATAATGGCAAACGGGCCGTGCTTACCCTGGCCAATGACATAACCGAAAGAGTACTGCTGGAAGAAAAACTCTTCCAGGAAAAAATAAAAAAGCAACAGGAAATAAATGCAGCCATAATAACTGCACAAGGACAGGAGCGTTCCTTACTCGGGGAAGAATTGCACGACAATATAAACCAGATTTTAGCTACTGCTAATCTTTATATGGATGGTGCTATCAACAACGAGGAGTTAAGGGTAGATTTCATAAAAGAAGGTAAAGTCCTCATCAAAAAAGCCATGGAAGAGATCCGGAAACTCTCAAAAACATTGCTTCCTCCATCCTTAGGCGACACAGGTTTACAAATGGCTTTGGTTGACGTAATAGAAAAAATTAAACTGGTGAATAACAATATACATTTTGTTATTGACTGGAAAATAAAAGATGAGAGCGACTTTGGTGATAAACTGAAGCTAACCATTTTTAGAATTGTGCAGGAGCAGTTGAATAACATATTTAAACATGCGAAAGCAAATACAATTACCATCACGGTGGAGAAAAAAGAAAACTCGTTGCAGTTGAGTATTAAAGATGACGGGCTGGGATTTGACGCTTCTCAAAAATCAGAAGGAGTTGGCTTACAAAACATAATCAACAGGGCGGAATTATTGAATGGCACCACCGTAATTAAAACCAGTCCTGGTAATGGATGCGAAATAGAAATAAATTTTGCTTGTGAGCAGAGTATTTCAAATGCAAGTGTAATTGAAGCTTAAAATACAACTATAGTATTTCCATAAATTTTAAGTTAACAGGATACGAACTTGTAGCAAAATTTATTATGTGCCACGCAACTTTTTGATGGGGTAAGCGAGCTATAATAGAGGCATGTGGCCAACAAACTTTCCTGGCTGCTGCTTTAGTATCCACCACTCCACAAAAAACATGTAATACGTCAACCGTAACCTGAAGTACGCTTTAGGAAATTTTGTTTTCATCATATTTACGGCGAAGAAACAAATGAATTTTTATCCCAACTTAATACAATTCCTAATGTAAATTTTCTGCTTAAAATGCATCATTTAAGAAAGACTTCCATTCTTTAAAATAATATCGCGTTTCGTCATAATAGCACTGCCGGGTCCGTGCCCTCGCCCAACCGGCGATAATTCGAAATGTCCAAAAAAATTGCCATCTGCCCTTTACATTTTTGTAATGTACTTTTACTACAAGAGGTTCTTGTATATTCATAGTAAACATCATCCGAATGCACATAAAAGACATCTTCTATTTTGCAAATGATAAAATATTTCTTAACCACAATTTCTATGTTGAATTAAATAAACGAAATGGATACAGAAGGTCACATAGATAAAAAAATTCTGGAAAAGATCTCAAAGAAATTTGAAGAGTTGTATGGTGGCAAACCAATTGTTGTGCGATCGCCTGGCCGCATAAATATTATTGGTGAACATACTGATTATAATGAAGGTTTTGTACTTCCGGCCGCAATTGATAAAGCAGCATACCTCGCCATTGCGCTGAGGGATGATGATGAAATACACTTGTATGCCCAGGATCTCGATCAAACGTTTTCGATCAATATTAAAGACCTGAAACCGGTGGGTGATATTAGCTGGCCAAATTATATATTGGGTTCCGTGGCACAGTTTAAGAAAGAAGGAATTGAGCTTAGAGGTTTTAATGCAGTGCTTGCAAGCAATGTGCCAATTGGCGCAGGGCTTTCTTCTTCTGCAGCCGTGGAATGCGCTACCACATTTGCTTTGAACGAGCTGTTGAAAACTGAGTTTCATAGAATCGAGATGGTCAAAATGGCTCAAAAAGCCGAGCACGAATATGCAGGCGTTATGTGTGGAATTATGGACCAGTTTGCTTCAATGATGGGAAAGACGAATCATGTCATAAAACTGGACTGCCGCACATTAGACTATGATTATGTTCCTTTCACCCTTGATGGAATAAAGATATTGCTACTTGATACAAATGTGAAACATTCACTCGCATCATCAGAATATAACACGCGCCGTAGAGAATGCACACAGGCTGTTGATTGGATAAAAGAGCATGAACCAAATGTGAATTCACTGCGTGATGTTACAGAAGCTATGCTTGATAAATATGTTTTGCCAAAAGACGAGTTGATCGACATGCGTAGCCGTTTCATCGTACAGGAAATTGAACGCTTATTGCACGGCTGCAAAGACTTGCAAAAAGGAGATATAAAATCGCTAGGCAAAAAAATGTTCGCGACACATGAAGGCTTAAGTAAGATGTATGGAGTGAGTTGTGATGAACTTGATTATTTGGTTGATTTTGTGAAAGAAAATGATGCAGTAATTGGCGCAAGAATGATGGGCGGCGGCTTTGGAGGTTGTACTATCAACCTGGTAAAAGAAGACGAAATACCCGGTTTGGTAAAAGAAATATCTGCTCAATATCTTGAGCACTCAGGAAAAAAATTGGGCAGTTATGTTGTGTCGATAAGTGATGGCACCTCCAAGGCTTTTTAAATATCCATTCTGATAATTGAAATATGAACCGTCAGCCAGTAAGTAGGAACAATTTTTTCGTTACATCTTTCTAAAAAATGTATAAAAAATAATATTGATCTATCAATCTTTATTTCTACCCGTTTCGTTTGGATATAAACTTTGAACACGATCACTTTGCCAGAAGACTTTGGTGTCAACATCCATCATGCTAAGCTTGCCTGCAAAAGCCGCACCGGTGTCTATGTTCCAAACATTGCAGCCTTGCATAGGCACTTCTACATTGTAATAGAGTGTAGGGGTATGACCTATAAAAATTTCATTAAAAAGTTTCAGCCGCTTTGGAAAGACTAACGAATTTTTTTTGATCTTCTTATCCATGGTTAGCGCCATTTCCCACAAAGTTCTGTCCCAGCTAAAATTAGATAAGTGAAATTCTGCTTGCGGCCCATGCATAGAAGTAAAGCCGGCGTGAACGAACAAACGGTTTTTTGCGTCGATTTCATAAAATTTCATTTGTTCTAAAAAGTTCAGGTGCTGTAATTTGGCGGTCTCACTTACTGCTGAATAACTGTCAATAGTGGCCTGTCCTCCATGGAAGAGCCAGGTTTTATCCGCGTAGTTTGAACGTAGCCATTCTTCACACCACGTATCATGATTTCCCTTTATAAAAATACACGACTGTCGGGTAGAGAGGTTGATAATAAAGTCAATTACCTGTGACGATTCACTCCAGCCATCAACATAGTCGCCTACAAAAATTAGCGTATCATTTTTGGATATACTTGCTCTGTCAAGCACTTGTTTCAATGCCTTTAAACCGCCATGAATATCTCCGATCACCAATGTTCTTTTCATCGTAAAATATATAAGGTAGGTACGGTCTCTGTTAACCAAACAGCATTTTCTGACAAATAAAATATAAAGCCTGTCTCTTGCATTTTCTTCGCATCAACACTTAATATAACAGGCCTGCCGTGCCTGCTACCGACTGCTTTAGCAGTTTCAATAGTATTGCTTAAATGCACGTGTTGACGATTTTGTTTTTGCAAACCGGTTTTCAAAATACTTTCTAAAAATTTGTCGGCTGTACCGTGATACAAAATATCCGGTGCAACTGCCTGTCGCAAGTTTAGTTCTACCTCAATGCTGTGCCCCTGGTTGGCTCTTATCAAAGTTTTATCTTCATTAAAAGTAAATCGTTTCTTATCATTGTTCTCAACAACTGTATTAAGGATATCGACACTTATGGCCATGCCACTCGCATTCATTTTATCTATTAATTTCTGCACATTGGCCCAACCATGTTCGTCTAGCGTCAAACCAATTTCCTGCGGTTTGTGACGTAGAACAAGGCTCATCATTTTGCTTATTTGTTTTAGCTGATTACTCATGCTTCTTAAGATTTATGTTCATATTTTTCTCCATAAAAAGAGTCGGTTACTCTAATCTCGCCGACAATATTATTATTGAATTCTTCCAGATCTTCCGCGGGTACCCAAAGCTCATTATGAATTTCGCCACCGACATTTTGGACTGGAAATCTTTTCAGATATTCTGCGGGTAAATCAAAAGCTGTGATGTAACCTGCATACCCCGAGAATTGATCTTTCGTATTCCACTCCAGAGAAATTTGGGTTGCATAAGCTTGGTTTGTTACAGGATAAAAAATTGGCTGCCATTCTAATCGGGGTGGAAATTTTTTGTAATTAGCTTCCCTGATTAAATCAAATTCTTTTTGGCCAACGGGGCGGTATAATTTTATTAATTTCAAATTGGTATTTTTGAGATGTAACCATTCCAGGACGCTTTTCTATTGCCCAATCATTAAGGACGAACACTTCTTCAAATGGCATCCTCAAATTATCAACTATTTAATACTTTTATGTTCTTGTTTCACAAATCCTGTGATTTCCTCAATCTTTCTCTTACCTCCTGCAATGAAACATCCCGGATTAGTTTCCCATCTTTAAAAACAGTTTTTAATTCACTATCTTTTTCTTCAACCCAGCCAACCTTATCGTATAGCACGTACCTGTTGTTTTCTTTCTTTACCTGCAATAAACCTGTGGCAGATCTTTTGGTGCCATCGTCGGTAACAGGATTTTTAAATATCTCCCGGCCTTTACCTTCCACTTCTACATACGTAGCCTTCATAGCCATTCCAAATGTATCGCGTGTATTGTATTGATAGGTAAAACTTCCAATTCCAAAAACTGCCTGGCTTGCAAATCCTTTTTGTTTCAAGCCTTCGCAAATAGCTTCAGCACGCTGGAGATTAATACTGTCGCCATATATCACGCCGATATGTTCATCTAATAATTTATACCCCTTGTCGGTAATAGTTCCTCCAAATACATCCCACAATAATTCAACAACTCCTTTACATTCAGCAATCGTTTTACCATCAACATCTCCGCAAATAATTTTAATCGGGTCGCCACTATCTGGACGAATAACTACTTTGCCATCCCTTTCTAAAATAGTTTCTGTTAGCGCCGGAAGATATTCAGTGCAAACTTTCCATAAGTCCCATGTATCACTTACAATGCTTATGATTCCATTGGGATATACTTTAGTGATCAACCTTTTGAAAGTTTCCAACTCACCATCTTTACTTCCACTGCACATTACGCTATGCTCCGTTGCTGCCACGCTTCCCCCAATTAGTTCAGTTTCTGCATTGGCATTATAATATTCTTCAAGTGCATCAATTGCAGGAATTGTATCAGTTCCTGTAAAAGATAACAAATGTGCCATTCCGCTTGTGATGGCACTTTCAAGGCTACTCATTCCACGGAAACTAAAATCATGCCCCTGCCATTGTACAAACTCAGTTGGCATACCAGTATCGGTAGCATAACTGTTTAAGAGTTTCCTATATTCATGTGCTATCGTTGCGCTGGTACACGGTTGCCAGATAATAGCTGATAAAATACTCTCCAAAAAATTAGTAAGCCAATAGAACTCTGGTAATGTATTTACAAGTGTGATGCATGGTACTTTCATGGGCACCATACTGCCCTCCGGCAAAGCTTTTATTTCTATGGGTAAATAACCCAGGTCATGCAATCTTTCTAAATGTTTATAAGTAGGCAAAGGAACTCCTAAGGAAGAAGCAATCCTTCTTTTATAATTGTCTAAAACTTTTTCTTTTGACTGATTGAAAAAGTTTTCTGTAAAATAATTCATCAAATATTCTTTGATAAAATACTGCAGTCCAAAAAATACCATCTCATTTACTCCATCAAGCCTGCTGCTTCTTGGAGTAAGATTGCTGTAAACAAGCGTTGTATTTTTTGGATATTGAAACACATGTCCTACTTTATAATAGTCTGTTAGCAGAAAAGGATTTGTTTTCATATTTATTTTTGATGGTTGATTGATTAAGCTATTACAGCGGTTATTTTCTTTACAATTTTAGATTCGTAATCTTTACAATAACTATCGCTAACGATTATCTCATTAAATTTTTTCTCCAGTAAGGCAAAACCTTTGGAAAAAATTCCATGCGTAACGATCAGGGTTAAATGTGCGGGTTTTATTTTTTCTGCGATAGCAAGAAACGTGGCGCCCCCATCGCATATATCGTCAATGATTACACAATTCCTATCGGTACATTCTCCAGGTTCTAGTACTTCCAGTGTTAGGTTACCTGTTGAAACATCCCTGTTTTTACTACAATAAACGAGGTCTTTCAGATTTTTGTTCCAGTCAAAATATTTGCCCATTTTTTTTGCGGCGCCTGCGTCAGGGCAAATCAATACCGCATTTGGTTTGGTATATTCTTCTACCATTTGTTTGTTAGTGACGCTAACTGTATGATCGATCAGCATTGTTGCCACATCTGAGTGCACGTCAAACAGGTAAACTTTTTCAAAGCCACAACTGTTAATTAGGTTTGCCACTACCTTAAGATCGATACTGTCGCCGTGTTGCATTAGCCTGTCAAAACGTGCGCCCATTAAATATGGAATTACCAGTATTTTCTTTTTGGCGAAAAGATTATCCAGGGCGTTTGCTGTTTGTAACAACTGCATCATTTTTACACTGCTGGTTAACGAGCAAATTACCTTTACTTCTTCAGCATCTTTAATGTCCTGGATATTTACATGAGGCTGGTTGTCCGGAAAAAGTATTGTTTGTATGCCCTCGCCGGTGTTTAGGTTAATTGTCTTCATATTAATTAATTTGCTTTAATAATAAGCAAATATAATGAGCGATTTTGAAAAAACAAAATTTTGCTTCATAATAAAGCAAAATAAATCCCTTGCAAGAAATTATTCTAATTTTTATAGCAGCCTTTCAAAAAGTTCAATTATGTATTTTGCCCGGCTCCCTGATATTGCTCTTAATTATTTAGATCTCAAAATGAAAGCCTTCCTTCAATAATTCATTGTAACGTTTTTGATTAAACTTATACATTTTACTGGGACGCCCCTTGCCAGCGGGCCTGGACAATTCTCCTGTTTCTTCCAGGAAGCCAAATGATAATATCTTTTTACTGAAGTTTCTCCGGTTAATTTGTTTATCAAGTAAAGCGGTATACAATTTCTCCAAATCCGAGAAGGGGAATTTTTTATCTAACAATTCGAAGCCGATAGGTTGGTAGCGTACTTTTGCTCTAAGCCTTTCTATTGCAACGGATAATATAAGACTATGATCGAAGGCCAGTTTAGGTATCTTTTTGATATTGAACCATTTTGCATTTTCAGCGTCTGTGCTTGCCTTTAAAAGCTGGTATTGGCTGGACTTTACCAGACCAAAATATGCGATGGCAATTATTCGCTGCCGGGGATCACGTTTGGGCTCGCCGAAGCTATATAACTGTTCGAGATAATTTAAATGAATGCCCGTTTCTTCCAGCAATTCTCTCTTAACTGCTTCTTCAAGGGATTCCTCTTCCTGTACAAATCCTCCCGGTATAGCCCAGCACATTTTATAGGGTTCGTATTTACGTTGAATCAATAAAATAGAAACACCGTCATTTTTTGAATATCCAAAAACTATAGCATCCACTGCTACTTTTATATTTGCTGATTGATCTTGCATGCAATTCTGTTAGTTTGTAACCGATTCAATAAATAAGAGATAAAAGAAGATCATTAATAATTTTTATCAACAGGAAGATTATCAATTTTTTTTCATTTCTTATATTGTTCAATTTAAGCTTAAAAAAATTTATTCCTTCTCCAACTGCTCCATTCTAAAAGCATCAACATCCGGGGTGTGATGTTCTCTCTTCATGATATCCTCTACCTGCTTTACAACTTCAGGATATTTGGCCGCGACATCGTGCTGTTCCTGTATATCGTTTTCCAGGTCGAAGAGTTGAATTTTCATATTCCCTTTCAGAATATTCATGCGGACCCCCTTCCACTTACCAATGCGAACTGCTTGCTGGCCGCCGTTTTGCGGGAACTCCCAATAAAGAGACGTATGCTTTACCTGCTTATTTTCCTGGCCTAATAAAGTAGGTAGATAACTAACTCCATCAATGTTCTTTGGAGGATTTATTTTAGCTATTTCGCAGGCAGTCGGCAGGAAATCCCAATTGGCTGTGATCAAATCACTTTTGCTGCCCGCTTTTATTTTGCCAGGCCACACGACAATAAGGGGCTCACGGATGCCGCCTTCATACAAAAATCCTTTGCCCCACCCGAATTCATTTTTAAACGGCTTGTTGCTATCAAAATATTCACAATCTGCGCCACCTTCATTTGAGGCTCCATTGTCGCTCGAGAACATAATAATTGTATTGTCGTAAACACCTAAGTCTTTCAATTTTTTTACGAGTGCGCCTACCTGTTGATCTAACAAAGTGATCATTGCGGCACGTGTCGCCCGGGGGTAGCGACATGGCACATAGCTTCCGCCAGCGAATGGTTTTTCTTCTCCAAATTTTTTATGATAATAGGCCACCAGTTTTTCAGGCGCTTGCATCGATGCGTGCGGCAGCGGACTTGGATAATAAAGAAAAAATGATTGATTCTTACTTGAATCTAAAAACCGTAAAGCGGCATCCAACATAAAATCGGGTGAATAGTCTTTCTGATTGTAAGGCCTGTAATTTTCAGGATTCAGAGCATCGAGATTTTCAGGAAATTTTATATTGGGATCCTGAACTTTATTATTTAAAGGCACACGAAAAGTATTTTCCCATAAATGTGCAGGGTAATATTGATGATCCTGACGCTGGCACAAAGAACCATAAAAATAATCGAAGCCCTGGTTATTGGGCTCTCCCGCAGTCATTGGTGCGCCAAGGCCCCACTTACCAACCAGCGCGGTTTTATAGCCCCGCCTCCTTAATAATTTAGCGATCGTTATGGTGGAATCGGGTATTGGTAACTGGCCTTCCAGGTAAGGGTTTTCTTCCATTGCTTTAAAACTCCATACATCACCTCTCTCATTCCATTCATTGTTGCCGCGGATAAAAGCTTTGCCGGAATTGATGCCAGTCATTAAGCAATATCTTGATGGTGCACAAACCGGCATGACATAATGTTGGTTAAAAAGCATTCCCTTTTTTGCCAGTGCATCAATATTAGGTGTCTCAATTTTCTCTTGTCCATAACAACCCAGTTCGCCATATCCCAGGTCATCAGCGAAGATGTAAACGATGTTGGGATTTTGAATATTTCCTTTTTTAGTTTGGGCAAAAGAAAAGCAGGCAGTTGTTATGAAAAGAAAAGTGAAAAGAATTTTTACTTTCATGGTTATATTTTTAATCTTGGTTCTTGCCCTTGCTATTAAAAAATTTGACTTTAATGAAAACTCTCCTCCGTTTTTTTCAAAAGATTTTTTAGTTCTAATAATTTATCTGGATATTTTGATGCAAGATTGTGTAATTCGCGTGGATCGTCTTTCAAATTGTATAACTGATCTTCTTTGCTATATCCGCTTTCAATGTTTACTGCTTTCATAAGCGCTGGTCCGTTGCCGGGAGTAATGTATTTCCATCCATCTTTTACAAGCGCAAGAGCCATATTTATTGGCTGTTCAATGATGAAATCCCGGCTTGTATTTTCTGTTCCTATCAATGTGTTGAAGTAATTTCGACTATCAGTAAATTCATTCTTCGGTAATTTTTCATCCAGCATTTTTGCAAAAGAAGCCATGAAATCTATTTGAGTGAACAATGCGTCCGAGACGTTATTCGGTTTTATTTTATCAGCCCAATAAACGATCATTGGGACGCGGGTACCGCCTTCAAGAGCGCTGTATTTTCCACCACGATAAATACCGGCAGGCTTGTAATGCTCCGCCAGTGAAGTTTCTACGGACTGGTCGAAATAACCGTCGTTTAATACCGGACCGTTATCACTGCTGAAAACGATCAGCGTATTATCTAAAATGCCACGCTCTTTTAAAGCGCTTAAAATTACACCAACTGTGTGATCCATTTCGAGAATAGCATCTCCCCGATAACCCAGTTTGCTTTTGCCTTTGAACATGCTCCCCGGCATGCGGGGAACGTGTATATCATGAATGGCATAATATAGAAAAAAGGGTTTCTCCGCTTTCAGACTTTTATCAATGAATTCTATGGCTTTAGTATTAAATGTAAATCCGAGTTCTTCATCTGTCCATTCAGCACGCTTACCTCCTTTCATATAACCAATGCGGCCGATACCATTCACGATATGTTGGTCGTGTCCCTGCGTTGGATCATTTTTCATTTTCAACATTTCAGGATGCTCTTTGCCTAAAAGTTCACCCGCGAAGGGATGTTCGTAACTTACTTCAACAGGGTCGGAACGGTCTAACCCTATTACCACCTGGTTCTCCATGAAGACCGTAGGTGTGCGATCTGCGGTTGCCGGAAAAATAAATGAATAATCAAATCCAATTTCCCGGGGTCCCGGTGAAACTTCTTTGTTCCAGTCAATGGGAAACGTACTGCCCAAACCTAAATGCCATTTGCCAACAACTCCCGTTAAATAACCAGCGCTTTGAAAAACTTTAGGTAAAGTAGTAATATCAGTGGGGATGGTTAGATTCGCATTTCCGGGTAGAATATTGGTTCCTTTTTTTCGCCACGCATACCTGCCGGAAAGAATAGAGAATCTTGATGGAGTACAGGTCGAAGCGGTGCAATGTGCATCTGTAAACCTTAATCCATTTTGCGCCAGCCAGTCAATATGTGGTGTAGAAATAGCAGTGGCTCCATAACAGCTTAAATCGCCATATCCCAAATCATCAGTATAAAGAATTAAGACATTGGGTTTCTGCTGGGCTTTTAATTGAGCAACTGACAAACTGCATAGCAGAAAGCAAAACCGAAATAATTTCATCATTTGATTCAATTTGAAAAGGATTAACTGGCGGATTGGTCAATTATCGCATCATACTTTTTTTGAAAAATATCAACCTGACTTACTGTTCTTTTTAAAGTTATCTTTTTTCAGCAACACAAAGCAGCATCAATTGTTTTGCACGCTTTTTATTTTCGGCTAATCGTTATAGTTAATTTTACCCAGCATCTTTATTGAAGTATCGCCGGAGGCCTCACCCCGGAACCAACTCGATTGGTAAGGCCATCTCCCAATTCATTTCGATACTTATCTGCGGTGGAAGTCAATTCTTTTACAATTTCAGGATATTGATCTTTTACATCTCTGTCCTCTCCCGGATCGGTCAATAAATTATACAATCCCAAATGCACAAAGTCTGATCCATACTTTCCCGGATAGCCGTCCCTGCCTATAGTTGCAGGAGGCCCGTACGTTTGTGAGGTGCATTGGAAAACCAATTTCCATTCCTGGTTTCTGATAGCTTTTAAATTATTTTTATCGTAATAATATACGAAAATGTCTCTCGGATTAGTGGCGTTGTCACCCAACAACAGTTTGCTCATATCAACACCATCGATTTTTTTTACCGGCATTTTAGCTTTGCAGAAATCAACAAGTGTTGGTAAAATATCCATAGTGGTTAGTAGCTTATTGCATACCGTACCCGGCTTTATTTTACCGGGCCAAACCATTATTCCCGGAACCTTTAAACCGCCATCCCAGGCAGTGCCTTTTCCTTCGCGAAGGGCACCCGTGTTGCCCGCATGGTTGCCAAACGTAAGCCACGGCCCATTATCACTTGTAAATATTATGAGGGTGTTGTCGGCTATACCATCTTTCTTTAATTCTTTCATCACTTCGCCCACAGACCAATCCACTTCTTCCATTACATCTCCAAACAAACCAGCACCACTTTTACCTCTGAATTTTGCAGACACTGCAATGGGTACATGTACCATTGACTGGGCCAGGTATAAAAAGAATGGCCTGTTCTTATTCTCGCTGATAAATTTCAGGGCTCTCTGCGTGTACATGGTTGTAAGTTGAGACTGGTCATCCAGGGTCTTAATAATTTTGACCACATTGTTTCCATCATACAGGGGCAGCGGTGCGTATTTAGCTCTCCAGAAAGAAGTATCCTTCCAGGGGTTACCACTATAATCTATTGGCCACATATCATTGGAATAAGGCAAGCCGAAGTATTCATCAAAACCGTTTTGAAGCGGCATATAAGGAGGGTTGCTGCCTAAATGCCATTTGCCCACAATCGCTGTTCTGTAACCGGCTGGTTTCAATATTTCAGCGATCGTTTGCTCGTCAGGATTGATAGCAATTTTGCTCTTGTCGTCTATCGCGCCATGCATGCCAATCCTTGTAGGATAACATCCGGTAAGCAACGCCGATCTTGATGCTGTGCAAACTGCCTGCGCTGCATAAAAATCTGTAAATCTCATTCCCTGCATTGCCAGGGCATCAATATTAGGAGTTTGATAAGGGCCACCACCATAGCAAACAGGATCGCCATAGCCCATGTCGTCCAT
The DNA here is from genome assembly GCA_038251675.1 of Chitinophagales bacterium. Lineage (GTDB taxonomy): Bacteria > Bacteroidota > Bacteroidia > Chitinophagales > Chitinophagaceae > Ginsengibacter. The sequence goes on from JBBSBD010000008.1 coordinate 28,233, forward strand.
GAATATGATGACAACGTTTGGAGTCTTCGGTGTTTCCCTTGAGTTTTTTTGTTGGCCGTTTAATAAATTCGACGATAAAGCGATTAAGATAAAACTCAATAATAAAGTTTTGCTTTGTTGTTTAATTTTGGAGAGCATGTCCTGGTGATATTTTGGACTAATGATAGAATATTTAATCAATGTCGATGTTGAAAACTTAAATAAGAATGAATTCATTCTGCTGTTAAAGCCACAATGTGGTTATTGAAATAAAGGTAAAAGAAAAATAAAAAAAATTATTTATTTCGCCGGTAAGCTATTCGGGGATGTAAACTTCTTAAACGCGAAACAACTTTATGCATCTTTATTCAAATTAAAATCACAATGATTAAGAAAATTCTTCTGATACTATTTGCAGTTTATAGTTATTACTTTTCAATGTCGCAGACTAAGGTACCGGTTTTTGTGTCAGGTACTGATGGCCACAAAAGCTACCGTATCCCTGCAATTGTACATTTGCCCAACAACTATCTATTAGCATTTTGTGAAGGGCGTGTAAATGGCGGTGGTGATTTTGGTGATATTAACATTGTTTTGAAAAGAAGCAGTGACGATGGAAAGACCTGGCTGACATTACAAACCATCGTGGATGCCGATAGCTTACAGGCAGGAAACCCGGCACCAGTATTGGATTTAGCCGATCCGAAATTTCCAGATGGAAGAATATTTCTTTTTTATAATACCGGTAATAATCAAGAAGGCGAGGTAAGAAAAGGAAAAGGCTTGCGGGAAGTATGGTACAAAACATCTGTTGATAATGGGGTCACATGGAGTGAAGCAGTAAATATTACGACCCAGGTTCATCGCCCTAAACAGCCACTAATAAACCCCGCATATAATTTTCCTGAAGATTGGAGAAGTTATGCAAATACGCCCGGTCACGCTCTGCAGTTTACAACGGGAAAATACGAAGGGAGGATTTATATTGCGGCCAACCATTCAGCGGGCGATCCAAAAAAAATGTCTGAAGATTATTATGCACATGGATATTATACTGATGACCATGGCAAATCATTTCACCTGAGTGAAACAATAGATTTGCCCGGCGGCAATGAGGCAACTGTTGCAGAAATTTCAAATAATGGATTAGTGTTTAATGCAAGAAATCAAAAAGGAGATATCAGGGCAAGAATTGTAGCCAGGAGCGATGATGGAGGCGAGACCTGGAAGAGTATTTCATTTGATAAAAATCTACCGGACCCGGTTTGTGAGGGTAGTATCTTAAACATCGGAATTAAAAAAGGAAAACACATTCTTGCATTTTGCAACGCTGCTGACACGGCAAGACGGAATAATCTTACGCTTCGTATTAGTTTTGATGAGGGATTCACGTGGAAGAAAAATATGCTCATTGATAAATCAACGGATGATGAGAAAAAGGATTTTACAGCATATTCGGATATTGTAAATCTTAACAAAAATGAAATCGGGGTTTTATATGAAAGAGACGATTATACACAAATCGTTTTCACTGTAGTCAATTGGAAAAATGATAAATAAAAAAGATGATGATTGTGAGAAGACTTTTCGTTGTTTTACTGTTAGTCATTTCCTTCCCTGCGTTTTGCCAGGATAAGCACAAGTTTAGTTTAGGGAAAAAAGATTTCTTATTGGATGGAAAGCCGTTACAAATTATTAGCGGTGAAATGCATCCTGCAAGAATACCGCGGGAGTATTGGAGGCACCGCATTCAAATGGCAAAAGCAATGGGCTGCAATACCATTGCGGCTTATATTTTCTGGAATTTCCAGGAAACTAAACAAGGGGAATTTGATTTTTCCAAAGGAAACAAAAATGTTGCTGAATTTATCCGCATCTGCCAGGAAGAAGGGATGTGGGTGTTATTACGTCCCGGCCCGTATGTGTGTGCAGAATGGGATTTTGGTGGATTGCCCTCTTACCTTTTGAAAATCCCGGATATAAAAATCCGTTGCATGGATACAAGATATATGGCTGCCGTAACAAGATATATTACAAGGCTGGCGCAGGAAGTGAAATCCTTACAATGCATCAATGGCGGACCAATATTAATGGTGCAGATAGAAAATGAATATGGTAGTTATGGTAACGATAAAGAATATTTGGAGTCATTAAGATCACTATGGTTAAAGAATGGAATCAGGGTTCCTTTTTATACTTCTGACGGTGCAACTCCTTACATGCTTGAAGCAGGTAACATCGATGGAGCGGCTATTGGATTAGACAGCGGTAGCGACTCTGCAGATTTCGCACAGGCTAAAAAAAGAAATCCGAATGTACCTGCATTTAGTGGTGAAACCTATCCTGGCTGGTTAACACATTGGGGCGAAAAATGGCAAAGGCCCGATACAAATGATTTGAAGAAAGAAGTGACCTTTTTATTAGAAAATAAAAAGTCATTTAATTTTTATGTAATACATGGTGGAACAAATTTTGGGTTTACGGCCGGCGCTAATGCATTCTCTCCAACACAGTATCAGCCGGATATTACCAGTTATGATTATGATGCACCAATAAATGAGCAGGGGCAGCCAACAGCGAAATATTTTATGCTTCGCAACCTGCTCTCAAAATATGTGGAGTACAAAATTCCGGATGTTCCAAAACCTATCGCAACCATTGAAGTACCACCTGTTGAAATGAAAAAGGTGCAAAATCTTTTTAACTACAATGTGCCGGTAATAAAATCTCCACAGCCAAAACCAATGGAAGCGTTTGGACAAAACCAGGGATTGATTATCTACAAAACAAAATTAATCGGCCATAAAAGCGGCAAGCTAAAAATCTGGGAGCCGCATGATTATGCATTGATTTTCCTAAACGAAAAACTTATTGATACAGTTTATCGTGACGGTGGTAAATGGGAAGTAACGCTTCCAAAAACGGACGTCGCCGATCCTGTACTTGAAATTGTTATAGAGGGAATGGGCCATATAAATTTCGCCCAGTTTATGATCGACCGCAAGGGAATAACAGACCGTGTTACTTTGAACGGGATGACATTGATGAATTGGGAAATAAGACTTTTGCCAATGGATGAATCATTTATTCAGCTGCAGCCAAAACTAAATGCACTGCAATTTAAGAGTGATAAACCTTGTAATTTTTTTAAAGGTGAATTTACCCTGGCCGAAACTGGAGATACCTATTTTGACATGAGTAATTATTCAAAAGGTATTCTTTACGTTAATGGGCAAAACCTTGGCCGTTTCTGGAAAATAGGGCCACAGCAAAGTTTGTATTGCCCTGCTTCATGGTTAAGGAAAGGGAAGAATGAAATAATTGTGTTTGATTTTTTTGCTTTGGATGGCAAGTCTATCTCAGGATTCAAGGCAATGGAATAATTTTTTATCGTGATTAAAACAACATACGATCACTTCTTAAATTACCAACAAAAGCTACTGACAGGTGCTTCAGTTACTTTGTTTTTTTTTAATTCATTTTATCAACCTATATTAATTGTGTATTTACAGAGGTTGGAATTAAAATAGTTGGAGTGAAAGGCTTGATGTTTTGGCCGCTTCAAAAAAATTCGTTTTAATTTTAAAAGAAAGGTCGATATTTTAAGATGGCTCTTTTACCCTTTTATAGAATGATCAAAAATGAACTTGTAGTTATCATACCTATCGCAAGGATTGCTACACTTTAATTGTAAAACTTATCAAATTGCAAATGAAAAAATTATATCTCTTTTGTTTTATTGCGTGCACTGCGTCCTATTCCTACGGGCAAAACAACTGGCAAATTACTGGAAAAAAAATTGCCACTCCCTGGGCCGATAGTGTTAACCCGGCCAACGTTCTTCCTGAATATTCGCGTCCTCAATTACAAAGAGAGAATTGGCAAAACCTCAACGGCCTTTGGGAATACGCCATACTTCCGAAGTCGGGTGGTGAAAATATTCCCGGCACTTTCCAGGGAAATATTCTCGTTCCATTTGCAGTGGAGTCTGCATTATCTGGCGTGGGAAAAACGGTTGGTAAAGACAGTGTGCTATGGTACCAGACTACAATAACTCTTTCCTCTAAAACTAAAGGCAAAAGCGTCTTGCTGCATTTCGGCGCAGTTGACTGGAGAAGCGATATTTATATTAATGGCAATAAGATCGCTACGCATGAAGGGGGATACGATCCTTTTACCGTCGATATTACTGACGCGTTGAAGAAAGGGTCGAAACAACATTTATCCGTACGCGTTTGGGACCCTACAGATGAAGGGCCACAGCCTCATGGCAAGCAGGTTATAAATCCGCGGGGCATCTGGTACACACCCGTAACCGGTATCTGGCAAACAGTTTGGCTTGAGGTAGTTCCTGAAACATACATTGTATACACAAAGCAAACCCCTGACCTTGATCACAAATCTATTACTGTAGTTACATCTGTAAAAAATTTACAACCCGGTGACCAGGTAAGTATTTCAGCATGGAAAGGAACCGAAAAAGCAGCTGAAAAAAGTGGTTCAGATACATCAGCTACTCTTACAATTAATAACCCTGAAATGTGGTCGCCATCACATCCTTTCCTTTATGATCTAAAATTAGCGATAACCCGCAAAGGTAAAGTTGTGGATGAGGTAAAAAGCTATTTTGCCATGCGTAAAATTTCTATCGCACCAGATAAGAATGGAATACAAAAGATGATGCTGAATAATGCATTTTTATTTGAGTTTGGCCCCCTTGACCAGGGATGGTGGCCGGATGGCTTATATACTGCTCCAACAGATAACGCTTTAAAATTTGATATAGAAAAAACAAAAGAGATGGGCTTCAATATGATTCGTAAGCATATCAAAGTTGAGCCTGCACGCTGGTACTATTACTGCGATATGCTTGGTATGCTTGTGTGGCAGGATATGCCAAGTGGCGATCTTGGGAACAATTGGGAACCCCGCCCCGGTGTGGTTGGCAGGGCTACAGACCGGGAGCGCACTCCTGAAAGCGAAGGGTACTATCGCAAAGAGTGGAATGCGATAATCGATGCATTATACAATTATCCTTCGATTGTTGTATGGACTCCTTTTAATGAAGCATGGGGACAATTTAAAACCATTGAGATTGCCAACTGGACGAAACAAAAAGATCCTTCAAGGCTTGTGAACAGCGCAAGTGGAGGTAACTTTTATCCGGTGGGTGATATTGAAGACCTGCACAATTATCCCGACCCTGCTATGCCAAGGCCTGATATTTTTGGTACAAAGAAGGCGCTTGTATTAGGAGAATTTGGCGGGCTCGGTTTACCGCTGGATGGCCATACATGGCAGGAAAAAAGTTGGGGTTACCAGAGCTTTAAGAGTAACGATAGTTTGTTTATGCGATATAATAATTTACTGGAAAAGCTGGAAGACCTTGTTCAACAAGGTTTATCGGCTGCTGTTTACACACAAACAACCGATGTGGAAGGCGAAGTAAATGGCTTCATGACTTATGACAGAAAAGTAATGAAAATGCCAATAGATAAATTGAGACAAGCGAATGAAAAATTATATAATGTACCAGGTAGTATGACTTCACAAAAACATTAAAGTTCGCCAGTATATGAGCGGCTCGTTTCTGCTGCAGTCAGGCAATGGTATTATTGCATAGAGAATAATTAATTGTAAAGTCTTAAAGTATTATCGTGAAAAAAATCCTGATAAATTTTATTTGTTTTTTTGCCCTATGTATGGGAAATACATTTGCTCAAAATAACCCTTTACAAGCAACGGTCATTAAACGCCCTTTAACAACTTCGGCAAATTCTTTTTACACGGGTAACAAGCCTCCCTTAAAACCTCTCTATTTTATAAAGATTCCTGTTGGAGCTGTCAAGCCCCAAGGGTGGATTTTGAAATATTTGGAATTGCAAAGAGATGGCCTCACAGGGCAGCTTGGTGAAATAAGTGCATGGCTTGATAAAAATAATAATGCATGGTTTAGTGGAAATGGAAAAGGCGATCATGGTTGGGAAGAAGTACCGTACTGGTTAAAGGGGTACGGTGATCTCGGCTATCTTTTAAAAGATCAAAAAATTATTGATGAAACAAAACTATGGTTAGAAAAAGTTTTTCAAAGCCAGCGTAACAGTGGCTTCTTTGGTCCTGGTGATATTGAAACGAACCAACAGAAACAAATAATAAAAATTCCTGACCTGTGGCCCAATATGATCATGCTGTGGTGCCTGCAATCTTATTATGAATATAGCAACGATTCGCGGGTAATTCCTTTCATGTCAAAATATTTTAAATGGCAGATTACGGTGCCGGATAGCCTTCTTTTAAAAACGTATTGGGAGAATAGTCGTGGTGGAGATAATCTGTATAGCATTTATTGGCTCTATGATCACACTGGCGAAAAATGGCTGCTTGATCTCGGATATAAGATTCATAGAAATACTGCAAACTGGTCGCAGGATAATAATTTACCAAACTGGCACAATGTTAATGTCGCCCAAAGTTTCAGGGAGCCTGCTACTTACTACATGCAGGCTAAGGATCCGGGCTTTTTGGATGCTACTTATGAAGATTTTTATTTGATAAGAAATTTATATGGACAGGTGCCGGGTGGCATGTTTGGCGCCGATGAAAATGCAAGAAAAGGTTTCAATGATCCGCGACAGGCCGTAGAAACATGTGGCATGGTTGAGCAGATGGCCTCTGATGAAATATTGACGGGTATTACAGGAGATCCAATGTGGGCAGACAATTGCGAAGATGTTGCTTTCAACACCTATCCTGCGGCAGTAATGCCTGACTTCAGGGGATTGCGTTATTTAACCGCACCCAACATGGTTATAAGCGATAGCAGAAATCATTCACCGGGCATTCAAAATGAGGGACCTTTTTTGATGATGAATCCCTTTAGCAGTCGTTGTTGCCAGCACAATCATTCACAGGGGTGGCCATATTATGCCGAACATTTATGGATGGCTACGCCCGATAATGGTATTGCGGCAATTTTATATAACAGCAGTGAAGCAGAGGTAAAAGTTGGAGATAAAGAGGGAAGTATCGTCACATTAAAACAAACAACGCATTACCCTTTTGATAAGAACATAAAAATTGAAGTTAATGCCACAAAGTCCGTTAATTTTCCGCTGTACCTCCGTGTTCCGGGATGGTGTGACAATGCATCTGTTGCGATCAATGGAAAAAATATTGAGGTGAATGCGACGCCAGGTTCTTACATACGATTACAAAATAAATGGAACCGGGGTGATGTAATTGAATTAACGCTGCCGATGAAAGTGGTTGTGCAGGAATGGAAAAAAAGTAAGAACAGTGTAAGTGTAAATTATGGCCCGCTTACTTTCTCCTTAAAAATTGATGAATCCTATAAATTAATGGACAGTAAAGCCTCGGCAATAGGCGACTCAAAATGGCAGGCCGATGCTGATCAATCCAAATGGCCCTCTTATGAAATTTATCCGGCCAGTATGTGGAATTATGGATTAGCCTTAACCGATAATCCTGCCGCTGATCAGTTTGAAATAATCAAACGTGAATGGCCGCAGAATAATTTTCCGTTTACGCAGGATAAAGTACCAATTGAAATAAGGGCAAAAGGGAAAATTATTCCTGAATGGCAACTCGATAAATACGGCTTGTGCGATGTACTGCCGCAAAGCCCTGTGACTGTTGATACAAAAGAAAAGACAATCGAACTGATACCCATGGGTGCTGCAAGATTGCGCATATCATCATTTCCGGTAGTGAAATAATTGAGGATAAACAGATGGGAAAAATGGAAGATAAACCGAAAAATAAGTTATTAGAATTTACTGCAAGTTTTCTGCAGATACACCTTCAAAAGTGATTTTTACCGGTTTAATCATTCCGTTAGAATCAAAATACATCCGGTCAATGCAGGTCACCCTATGGTTTGCTTCGGTTTCGCCAAGCGGCCTTCGGTGATACACAATATACCAGCTATCATTTTTTGTATTATGAATTATTGAATGGTGGCCTGCTCCTGTTGCCACTGCTGTATCCTGTTGTAAAATTTTGCCTGCCCTTTTAAAAGGCCCGAATGGAGAATCTGCTATCGCATAAGCTACGGAATAATTTGGACCAACCCATCCGCCTTCACTCCACATCAAATAATACTTATCATTTCGTATAAACATCATAGGGCCTTCCACATAATTCTCCGGCGTTATTTCTTTGAAAACACTTCCATCTTCAAAAGGAATAAAGCCCGTGAAATCATCTTTCAGCCTTGCAATATTGCAATGTTTCCAGCCGCCATAAATGATATAATATTTGCCATCTTTATCTTTGAAAACAAACTGATCTATAGGCTGTGCCCCGTTATGAAATTTATCTATCAATGGCTTGCCTAAATAATCTTTGAAAGGCCCTGCAGGATTATCGGCAACCGCAACTCCAATTCCTCCGTACTGCTGATCATTTTGAATATCGTTTGCTCCAAAAAATAGAAAATATTTTTTGTCCTTCTCTATAATGGCAGGCGCCCACACGGCACGTTTTGCCCATTTTACATTTAAAGTATCCAGTATCTTATTGTGCTTTGTCCAGTGAATTAAATCCGGCGAAGAAAATGCATCAAAGAAAACCTGCTCCTCATATTTTGCTGAGTAGGTTGGGTATATCCAATACTTATTATCAAATACAGCCGCCTCAGGATCTGCGTACCATCCGGGAAAAACGGGATTACCTGATGTTGCAACATCTTTATTTTGCCCACATGAATTAAATGCTATAAGTAAAGTTGAAATAATAATTAGTAGTTGTCTCATTTTTATTTATTATTCTTTTGGCTGTTCGTCATTGTATAAGAAGATAGTTGTTAGTGAAATTTAAAGATCGAGCCTCATAAAAAATATATAGAATTCAAAAAAATAGAAAATGAAATTCATAACACCGATGCGAATTATTATTTCAATTGATTTAATTCATCCATTGTAAAACTTTTCTGCCGGTCTTTATATTTATTTCTGGCCTCTCTTATATCTGGCTCAGAAATTTTTTCCGCCTTGTTGTTCCACGAATTTCGAATGAAGCTTAATACCTGTGCAATATCTTCATCGGTATATTCCTTATTGGATCCAATGCCTGGCATATCACCGTTTATAGCGGGCGGTCCATACATCTTATCTGCGACTTTTACCGGGCCTGTTAATCCGAATAAAACGATAGGAATTAGTTTGTTTTTATCTCCCTGCACCCAATCGGAAGTATTTAGCGGAGGCGCCAAACCGGTTATCCCATCGCCATTCGCGCCATGGCAGGTTTGGCAAACGGATTGAAATAATGCAGCCCCTTTCGGAAATTCTTTAGCAAGCTTCTTTGCATCGTTATTTAATTTTGCTTTAGCGATATCGTCAATCACTTTTTTTATACGTTTATTAATAAGAAGGCTTGTATCGGGATTGATGCTTAAAGACTCTTTGAGATAGGCGGTTTCATCATTTTTAAGATTACTTATTATGGCATCCGCTACATAAGTATTATTGGAATATTTTTCAGTAAGCGCTTTGAGCAATTCATGCGAAAGTACTTTATCAAATGGCTGAATATAGTGAACTAAAAATGCAATATACGGAGCGGCGAGCGTGTCATTTTCATTAATCATTCTTTGAAAAGAAGGGACAAGCTGGTTATAATTTTTTTTCGTTAAGATGGATGGCAGTACGCTTAGCGCCTGCATGCGCATTGGGCAATTAATCTGCTGAAGTAATGGAAGCACATCATCTTGTTGCAATTCGCCCAGGCCTTCTAAAACCCAAAGTGCATGAATCGCTGCCAATGGATTTTCTCTGTTTAGCAAAAGTTCCCGCAATGCAGGAGCCACCTTCTTATCCTTAGCATCTACTAATAATTGTTGTGCTTTACTGCGCACCCATCCGTTTTCATTTTGCAATAAACGCACAAGATCGGCCGGCTCACCGGGGAATTTAATATTTTGAGGAGTCTTAGTTTTAGGAACGATCTTGTAAATGCGTCCGCAGTTAAGCGGTCTCGTTAGGTTTCTTTCTTTAATTTCATTTTTAAGGTAAGGCGTCAAATATGTTTTGTGTTGAATAATGCCACGATACATATCTACGATGTATAATGCACCGTCAGGGCCATTGTATAAATTTACCGGGCGAAATCTTTCATCCTCGCTTGCAAGAAATTCTTTTTTTTGATACGCTTCTTTTCCTGTGATTATATACCCATTCTCATCTAAAATATCTCTCTTAATTAAATTAGCCGACGGCTCGGCTACAAAAGCATTGCCTTCGTATTCTTCACTAAATAGACCACCCCGGTAGATAACCGGCCCGCATGCTGCTGTAAAGTCTACCAGCCGGAGGCTGTCATCCAGCACATCTTCCATATACCCGCGGTTAACTCCTGGAGTAGGTCTTACCGGGTACACCCTGTTATCAGGCACTATATTTTTCACATAGCCGGCTACGGTACGTTGGTTGTTATTCTCTGCGCCCAGTCCGGGGCTAAAATAATCTCCTATTAAATTTTCTGAATTGGTGTTGTAAAATAAACGGCCATAATCATCCTGGGAAATACCCCACTGGCCCCGAAAATGTGTTCTTTCTACAAGCCATTTATTTCCCAATTTCCTGTAGCGTTTATCCGATTTAGCGCTGTATATCCAGTTGTCCAAAGCCCTTAATAATCCGTTAGGCTGGTGCTCTGTATTACCGCCTTTTGCATAAGATGAATCTATTAGTATCTTATTTTTTGGTGTATCGTTTACGATATCGTAATACCAAAGATTTGGCGGTTCAGCAACGAGAAGCCCATTTTCAATAAGGCAGATAGCACGCGGCATCACTAATGAATCCAGGAAAACTTTTCTTTCATCCATCACGCCGTCGCCGTTTGTATCGGTAAGAATTACAACTTTGCCGCCAGGCATATCTTCACCAGTGCCCAAAGTATCCGGCATGTAATCCTGCATTTCTACTTCCCAAATACGTCCCGTTTTGTCAAACGTCATTGCTACAGGTGCGACTACAAGCGGCTCAGCAGCTACGGTCCTTATCTCAAAACCCTCTTCAAGATGTATTTTTTTTAGAGATTCTTCAGGAGATAAAACAGGTGATTCTGGCACACTTTGTCTTATTGCAAGGGAATCAGGATGGCCATTTTGTTTTTCATTATTTGTGCAGCTTTGAAGATTTACTGAGAACACAAAACAAATTAAAGCTGCCGGTATTCTAAAACAAGCAATGCTTTTCATGAGGAACTTTATATTAATATTGTTCAATTTTAATAGTAGTAATTTTTTGCAATTAGCAGGCACCTTGTATTACGCCTTTGAAAAAACCGATAGATTCTGCTATGCCGGGTAAAGGATCGGTCATATCTTTTTCATACTCGATACTGCAGACTCCCTTGTAATCAATTTTATTTAATGTTTTAATTAACGCTTTAAAATCAATAATTCCACGGCCGGTTTCAATGGCTTTACCATCCTTGTAGGCGCCCGTTACATCTTTAATATGCATATCAAAAAGTCTTGCTTCATAATTCGATATTACTTTTTCCAGGTCTGAGCCCGCCCTTGTCGCATGGCCAATGTCAAGGCAAAGCCCCATTCTGCTGTCCCTGTTTTTGATGTGTTCATATACATTTTCCGGAGCGGGGTATAATGCATCTTCAGGGCCATGATTGTGTATCGCTATTTTTATGTTCGAAGATTTTACTTTCTCTTCGGTATAATCCAGCAGGTCATAAGTAGGCACGCCCACCATCATATCTACACCTGTTTTTTTTGCATAGTCAAATGCATCGTCAACAGCCTGTTTTGTTTTCATATAAATGACTCCCAATGCATATACTTTAATATTTGCACTTTCAAACTGTCTCATCACACTTTTTATTTTTGCATCATCACTGTCTATGGGTAAATGAAAATCTTTTAAAGAAAGATAATGGACGTCCAGCCGCTTCATCATATCAATAGATTTTTCTACATCAAAATGTAAGAATGTGTAACCAGCAATTCCCACTTTTAATTTTGACGCATTTTTTGAGGATGCTGAAGATGTTGAAGCTTTGGTAATTAAAGGAATACTTAAAGAACCTGTTAAGGCTAACGTCGTTTGCTGTATAAATTTTTTTCTGTTAATCATGTTTCGAATTTATGATAAAAAAAAGTAAGTTGATTGTTTATGGATTACCTATTTAAGAATGACACAAATTGACGGAATATTGAAACAAATATTAATGATGTTTCTTTAAATTACGTTCTACTTTGTAAAAATTAGGTGATTTGTGGGTTTTATAATCGTTTAGTAAAGGAGGGATAATATCCAGGTGCGGAGAGGCTACCAATTACTCAAATCGATTAGATCATAAGATTGTCTGCCAGTGATAAAATATTAATTTTTTATTAGCAGGCAGGCAGGCTGATATTTAAATATCAAAGAAGCCGGTTTCTTATTTTAGATAAAGTCGAAACGAATTAAACGCGAAAAAATAATAAAATAGAATCAGATTAATAACTTAACAAACAATAAATATATTATGAAAAGAATTTTCTTTCAAGTACAGATTTGCCTGGCAATAACGATATTTATCAGTTGCAATAATGATAATAAGAGTAGTGAAAATAAAAAAACAGTTGATGTAAAAACAGAAGTTGAAAGGGAAGTTTGGAGCAAAGAAAAAGCGAATGCCTGGTATGTTGACCAGCCCTGGCCCGTAGGCGCGGATTACATAAGCAGCAATGCCATCAATCAATTAGAAATGTGGCAGGCAGAAACTTTTGATTCTGCATTAATAGATAAAGAATTAGGTTATGGCGAGGGAATCGGGATGAATACAATGCGTGTTTACCTTCATCATCTTGCATGGCAGGTGGATAAAGAAGGATTTAAAAACCGAATGAATACTTTTTTAACGATTGCGGACAAGCATCATATAAAACCAGTTTTTGTTTTTTTTGATGATGTATGGAATGATACATATAAAGAAGGTAAGCAGCCCGATCCAAAACCCGGTACGCACAATTCAGGTTGGGTACAAGACCCGGGAAAACTAATTTATACAGATTCCACTTCTATAGTTATGCTGGAAGAATATGTAAAAGATGTTCTCACCGCTTTTAAAAATGACAAGCGCATTTTATTATGGGACCTTTACAACGAACCGGGTAATTCCGGCTATGAAAATAAAAGTATGCCTTTGTTGAAAAAAGTGTTTTCATGGGGGAGACAGGTAAACCCCGATCAACCTCTGTCGGCAGGCGTTTGGGCTTTAAATTTAAAAGACCTTAATGCTTATCAGCTTGAGAATTCAGATGTAATAACTTATCATAATTATAGCGATGAAAAGGAACACCAAAAGTGGATTGATTCTTTTTTACTGAAAACCGGGCGTCCTCTCATTTGCACAGAGTATATGGCGCGTACAAGAAACAGTCGTTTTCAAAACATTCTTCCAATCTTAAAAGCACATAAAATCGGGGCGATTAACTGGGGCCTTGTATCAGGAAAAACAAATACGATCTATGCGTGGGATACTCCGGTACCTGACGGAAGTGAACCAGCGGTATGGTTTCACGATATTTTTAGAAAAGATGGTACTCCATTTAGCCAGCAAGAAATTGAGTTTATTAAGAAGATGACTGAAAAGTAGGCTTGAAAAAATCGTCTGATAAAATAGAAATAGAAGCTACGATTAATTAAGTATTTGTTATGGGATATTTTATTTATTGTTTTATAATAATGAAAATTTCAAAACTGCCTCTTATAAAATTAAATTAATGATGAAATTAAAATCCCTAATGCTATTTGTTATAGCCATTGCAATCTCCACTCTTGCAAGCTCACAGAGGGAAAACGCTTTTTTGAACGTAAAAGATTTTGGTGCAAAAGGTGATGGGATCAAAATTGACGGAACTGCAATCAACAAAGCTATTGATGATGCCGCCGCCGCAGGCGGCGGCACAATTTATTTCCCCGCCGGCAATTATCTCTGCGGCTCTATACGTCTTAAAAGCAATATTTGTTTGTTCATTAGCCAGGGAGCAACGCTGATAGCTTCTGAAGACTCAAGTGATTTTGATGCGCCGGAGAAAAGTGCAAATGATATTTACCAGGATTATGGGCACAGCCACTGGCATAACAGCTTTATCTGGGGAGAAAACCTGCACGATATTTCTATCCTTGGTACAGGAAAAATCTGGGGAAAAGGATTAGTAAGAAGTGGAAGAAAAGGAGACGGCAAACCCAATAAAGCGATTAGTCTTTTATTATGTTGGAATGTGATTATTAAAGATGTTTCCATTTTACATGGCGGATGGTTTGCGATTCTTGCAACGGGTGTAGATAATCTTACCATCGATAATTTAAAAGTAGATACCAACAGGGATGGCTTTGATATTGATTGCTGCAAAAATGTACGCGTTTCAAATTGCACTGTTAATTCACCGCATGACGATGGCATTTGCCTGAAAAGTTCTTTCGGTTTGGGTTACGCAAGAGCAACAGAAAATGTTACCATCACCAATTGCCAGGTGAGCGGTTATGATGAAGGAACTTTGCTGGATGGCACATTCAAAAGAGAAGATGTAAAAAACGATGCACCTGTGGGCAGAATTAAATTCGGTACTGAATCAAACGGTGGCTTCAAAAATATAACTATCACAAATTGCGTGTTCGAATATTGCCGCGGCCTTGCACTCGAAACAGTTGACGGTGCTTTGTTGGAAGATGTAACGATTTCAAATATTACCATGCGCGACATTGGTAATTCGCCCATCTTTGTTCGTATCGGTGCAAGAATGAGAGGTCCTGATACAATACCTGTCGGGAGTTGCAAAAGGATTATTATAAGCAATATTGTTGCTTATAATGTTGATTATGCCCAGGGGGCTTTAATTGTGGGGCTTCCCGGTCAGGAGATAGAGGATCTGCAATTGAGCAACATAAGAATTTATTATAAAGGTGGAGGTTTAAAAGACTCGGTAAATCGCGATGTTCCTGACAATGAGAAAATTTATCCCGAGCCGGAACGCTGGAAAGTGTTACCATCTTATGGCTTTTATATTCGTCATGTAAAAAACCTAAAGATGCATGATGTACAAGTTAGTTATATGAACGATGATCATAGGCCGCCTTTTATATTAGATGATGTGAAAGGAGCAATTATTTACGACGTGCAGGCGGAGAAAGCAGCAGGAGCATCCTTGTTCATGTTGAAAAATGTGCAGGATATTGACATCGCAAAAACGGCGGGAGTAAAAGATGTCTTCATCAAGAATTCTGTGAGAAAAGATTTGTGATGAAAAAGGCTATCTGTCTTAGTCGGGCAATAATGAAATCTTTAGGAAATCTGTCATCCATTTATTCATGATTCATAAAAAAACAGTGGTGGTAAAAAAACGATTTCTTCTCCTGGTTTTTGTCTTTATTAATACCTGTTCTTTCGCCCAGGTTAATTTGCCTCGTCAAGTTGACCGGTGGACTATTGAACCCGATGGATCAATAGAATGGAATATTGACGGACGCCTGCCACATAGCGATCATATTGAAATGAGTGGTCAAAAAATTTCTCTCTGGATGCAATATGCTGTTGATAGTAATGCCAGGCCATCCTTTGTAAGAACAATGGTGTTTCCTACTTTCAGGTTGCTGCCTGTGAGTACAACTGCGGCTATGATGTACAACATTAATGATGATGAATTACCAAGGATTTTAATAAATGACAAGTTGATGAAAGCCGGCATTTATGATGCAAACATTTCGCAGGATATGCCTGAAAGAGTTATCCGTATCCGGCATAAAGGCATCATGAGAGTGTATAGTAAGATTGGGAGTAACGGGGATTTGAAGTTGGAACGTACTTTTTTCCCATCGCCTGAAAAGCCTATGGCAATTGAAAAAATGGTATTTACCAATGCAGGCAAAAAACCAGTGAATGTAGAAATGGAATATATGTACCGGGAAGTACGCATTGCACCGGAACGCAGCAGCGGTGGGGTTCATAGCTTTGTTATTTCTACGGTGAATGATGGGTTAAAGACAATCATTCCCGGTGATTCGGCAATGTTTGCAATCACTTACCAGGCAGCTAATGCTTCTACAGATGTCGTGAAAGCAGACGTAGAAGCAGAAGAAAATGCAAGGGCGAATCGTGTTACACAAATACAATCGTTCCTGCAATTGGAAACGCCCGATACACTTTTAAATACCATGTTTGCCTTTGCCAAATTAAGAGGTACAGAAAGTATTTACAATACGAAAGGCGGCTTGATGCACGGCCCGGGCGGCTTGCGGTATTATGCTGCTATTTGGGCAAACGACCAGGCAGAATACATAAATCCCTTTTTTGCATTTCTTGGAGATACCATTGCTAATAGATCCGCAATGAATGCTTACCGGCTATTCGCCCGTTACATGAATCCTGCTTACGATCCTATACCGAGTTCTATAATTGCTGAAGGTGATGATACATGGCATGGTGCAGGCGATAGAGGTGATATGGCCATGATTGCCTATGGCGCGGGAAGATTTTCGCTGGCCTATGGCAATGTTGATTCTGCCAAAGTTTTATGGCCTTTAATACAATGGTGTTTGGAATATTGTAAAAGAAAATTAAATGACGAAGGTGTAGTATGGAGTGATAAAGACGAGCTCGAAGGAAGATTTCCTTCCGGCAATGCTAACCTTAATACAAACTCTTTATATTATGATGCTTTGAGGTCAGCCTCTCTTCTTGGGAAACAATTAGGCGAACCAGATAGTTTGGTATATGAATATGAATTGGAGGCAAAGCAACTAGGTTCCAATATCGAAAAGTATTTTGGCGCAACCGTTGAAGGTTTTAAAACGTACCGCTATTATAAAGGCAACGATACCTTACGTGCGTGGATAACAACACCCCTGGTCATGGATATTTTTGACAGAAAAGAAGGAACGATTGAAGCATTATTTTCCCCGCGGTTATGGACTGAAGATGGCCTTGCCTCTCTTGCCGGTGATAAAACCTTTTGGGATCGCTCTACACTCTATGGCTTGCGTGGTGTTTTTGCTGCAGGTGAAACTGAAAAAGCCTTGCGATTTTTAAAATATTATTCTGAAAGAAGATTGCTCGGTGAGCATGTTCCTTATGCAGTGGAAGCATACCCGGAAGGTAACCAACGCCACCTTTCCGCTGAAAGCGGCCTCTATTGCCGTATATATACAGAAGGAATTTTTGGTATGCGTCCAATAGGCTTTCGTGCTTTCGATATTACGCCCCGGTTGCCAAAGGAATGGGACTATATGGCTCTTAGAAACATTCATGCCTTTCAGAGCCAGTTCGATCTTGTGATAACACGATTGCGAAAAAATAAATTATTGGTTACAGTAAATAAAGATGGCCAGGAAAAATTGTACAGGATTTCGAACGGCGCGACACAGAGAATTCAACTGTAGTTTTCATTGCTTTTAAACATTATTATTATAAATAATTACGTCATGCATAGGATAATCATGTACAATTACTCCTAAAATCAAATGCCCATAAAATGAAATTAAGAAACCTGCTTCTCCTCATTTTTCTTGCTATAAATAATGAATCTACTCTTGCACAAGCCATTTCCTGGTCAGAAGTGTCACCGGGAATTTGGAAAGGCATTGTCGGTGTACCGGAAGATTATGATCTTTTAAAAGCTGCCGGTGCGCAGCCAAACAATCCTGCTCTTGCGGGCATGGCCAAAGTAGTTTTTCCGTTAACTAAAGATGAAATATCCGGGAAGATATCTGACGGCAAAACTTACCTGAGTTTTCCTCTTGATAAGGAGGAACAGCTATTTGGATTCGGATTAAATTTTCAAACTGTGTATCAGCGTGGCCGCATTTTACGATTACATGCCGATCACTTTTCCGGAAGAGACGATGGCCGTACCCATGCCCCGACACCTTTCTATGTTTCTTCAAATGGGTATGGGGTTTTTATAAATGCTGCAAGATACATAACGGTCTATGCCGGAAGCGCTGTAAAAAAAGACAGCAAACATCCGCCGGAGGTACAGGACAGGAATCTTGATAAAAACTGGACAGCCCGCCCATACTCTGACGCAGTTGAAATCTTAGTGCCTGCAAAAGGTGTGGAAGTCTATGTATTTGCCGGGCCAACTATGCTGGACGCAGTCCGGCGTTATAACTTATTTAATGGTGGCGGGCCTTTGCCACCGCGGTGGGGGTTGGGCTTTACGCAGCGTGTGGAGCGTTTATCCAACGCCGGTATGGTGAAGAAAGAAGCTGATGAATTTGAAGAAAAGGGTTACCCGCTGGATTTTATAGGGCTTGAGCCGGGATGGCAAAGTAAATCATATCCTTGTACGTTTGAATGGGATAGTTCCCGCTTTCCTCAACCTGGAGAATTTGTACGGCAAATGTTGCAACAACACATAAGGTTAAACCTTTGGACGAATCCTTATGTTTCTCATGAATCATCAATTTATAAGAGTATAAAGCCGTTTACAGGTTCTCATACAGTATGGAATGGGGCTGTGCCTGATCTCACCATGCCGCAGGCAAGAAATATTTTTTTTGGACAACTGAAAAAAAGCCAGGTAGACATTGGCGTTAGCGGATATAAGTTTGACGAAGTAGATGGAGGAGATGAATACCTTTGGCCGGATGTTGCCACTTTTCCTTCAGGGCATTCCGCGGAGCAAGTGCGGCAGACCTATGGTTTACTTATCATGCGTTATTCAACGCAGATGTTTCACCAGCTTAACAAAAGAACCTTTGGCCTGGTGAGAGCCAATAATGGCGGAGGTTCATCATTTCCTTATGTGATATACAACGATTATTATAATCACAAAGACTTTATTACGGCTTTGATCAATAGTGGATTTGCAGGCGTACTCTGGACGCCGGAAGTGCGGGCTTCGGAAACGGCGGAGGAATGGTTGAGACGTTTTCAATCCAATGTGTTTTCGCCTTTGGCAATGATAAATGCATGGTCAAGCGGTACAAAGCCATGGACTTTTCCTGAAGTCGCAGAACAGGTAAAACAGTATGCTTTATTGCGCATGCAAATGATGCCTTATTGGTACAGTGAATTTGCAAAATATCATTTTTATGGAACCCCGCCCTTCCGCGCAATGAACCTTGAAGAGGGTTTTAATATGGAAATAAAAAAGGAAACTGCTGAACAAAATCTTGAAAAGAATCCATACCGGGAAGCTTCTTTAAAAGAAATAAAAGACCAGTATATGGCTGGTGAATATTTGCTGGTAGCTCCCATGTTTACCGGGCAAATTTCCAGAAATGTTATTCTTCCAAAGGGAAGATGGTATGATTTTTACACCGGTGAATTTGCCGGTGACGGAATGGTTATTACAGTGACTCCGGGGCTTGATAAAATTCCTGTTTATGTAAAAGACGGAGGTATTATTCCAATGATGACGCCATTGTTACATGCACCAGAAGCTGGCGAAAAAGTAGATGTTGAAATTCGTTATTATGGAGAAAAGTCGGGTAAATATTTGTTGTATGACGATGATGGCGAGACCTTTAATTACGAAAAAGGAGCCTATAGCTGGCGCGAAATAAAAGTTGACAATAAAAAAGGAGTAATCTCCGAACCTGCACCAGGTAAACCTAATACCATCAAAAACATTAGCTGGAAATTTATGACGAAATAGAAAAAGAATTTGATAGGAGAGTCCTTCGTGTTAAAAAAAACATTACAAATATTTGTTCGATCAAAAAGCAGCACTCGTCGATAAATTCTGATCGCCACAAGCATTAAATAAATATTGAAGTAACTTCATCACATTTATCGTTAATTTATTAAAATACTAAACAATATTTTTATGATTAAGACCCCTGTTTCAATTTTTTGTCTTTTCACCTGCATATTATTTGCATGTTCATCTGCAAAAATAAATGCCCAAAATAATTCCCTGACCACAAAAGAAAAGAGCGACGGCTGGAAATTATTATTTGATGGCAAGACAACTAACGGCTGGCATACTTATAATAAAAATTCAGTTACCAAAAACTGGCAGGTGACGGATGGTGCATTAGTTATGAATCCAATTCCGGATGATAAAGAAAACCGTGGTGACCTGATAACTGATAATTCTTTTGAAAATTATGAGTTTTCTACGGAATGGAGAATTTCCGAAGGCGGCAACAGTGGTATTATTTTCGATGTAAAAGAAGATCCTCAGTTCCGGAATACCTACAACACCGGCGCAGAAATGCAGGTACTAGACAACGTGAAAGCTGACGATAATAAAAAGGGAAATCATCTTGCAGGTTTGTTATACGATTTAAGTGGAACGCCCGAATTGTCAAAGCCAAAGCCGGTTGGTGACTGGAACGAGGCACGCATAATTCAAAAGGATGGACACCTCACTTTTTATTTTAATGGAGTGAAAACGTTGGATATACAACAAGGCGGGGATGAATGGAAAAACATGGTTTCCGGGAGTAAGTTTAAAACCTGGCCAAATTTTATGCTTTCCCCAAGTGGTAAAATAGCTTTCCAGGATCATGGCCACGAAGTTGCTTTTCGGAATGTTAAGATCAGGATGCTATAAATACTCATCATTTTTATAAAAAGTAAAACATGAAAAGAATACTTTATTTATGCTTATCTCTTATTCTCTTAAACAATGACGCAGCCAACGGACAGAAAAAAACAAATAACGGATGGCAATCTTTGTTTGATGGAAAAACTTTGAATGGGTGGAAGAGTGTGAGGGGCGATACACTGCCGGAAAAATCATGGAATGTTGAAGATGGCAATATCATATTTGACCCATCTAAGGGGCATGGGAGCGATATTATCACTACGCGTTCTTTTAAAAGCTTTGAACTTTCTGTTCAATTTAAAATTTCTGAAGGTGGCAATAGCGGCATTAAATATTTTCTGCTGCCCAACACTTCTCTGGGCTGCGAATTCCAGATCATAGACGATACAAAGCATCCGGATGCAAAGCTTGGTATTGATGGGGATCGTAAGACAGGGGCGCTTTATGATTTGATTGCGGCTGATCCAAATAAACCCTTTAAACCGGCAGGCGAATGGAACACCGTTAAGATTGTTGCAAAAGGAAATCATGTTGAACATTGGTTAAATGATAAAAAAATACTTGAATATGACAGGAGCAGCAATGCTTTTAAAGAGGCGATTGCCAAAAGCAAATTCAAGGATACTAAAGGATTTTCCCAGGCAACTTCTTCCCCGATTTTATTACAGGCGCATGGTGATAAGGTTTCATTCAGGAACATAAAGATCAAAGAGCTCTAAGCCAAAAATTGAAACTTGGAAAATTTGGAAAGACAGAGGCGTTATTATTTCTCTGGTTAAGATTAATGTTAGGAGAGAGGGATTGGCCCAAAGTCGTGGAATCTTTGAATTTTCAAAAATGTATATGTACTTCGACTAAAAAATAAAACCCGAAACTAATGCGGGTCTTAGATCAACCTTGCGGACCGGACGGTTGATCAATTAATGTTTCAACCTTTATTTGACTTAACAGCACTTAACAATAAGAGTGTGTTTTTTAATAGTCGATAACAAAATCTGGATTTTTTCATCTCTAACTTTACAAAGAGTAACAATATTTAATTCGACTAAAAATTCGACTAATTATGTTGTTACCAATTAAACCCATTTGTAGCGCCTCCAAGATTAGGCGTGACGGCACAAGCCTAATTTTCATTCAATATTGTTTCAGTGCAGACAATAAAGCTCTCCTGAATACTGGCATTGCAATACCTCCAAACTTCTGGCATAAGAAGCTTAATCGCATATTAGATGACCTGCCAGTTAAATACGGTACAGCTTCTAATTTGAATAAAGAGCTCCAACGACAGATTCGGCTCGCTGAGGATATTATTTCTTTTGGCCTGGAAATTAAAGTTCCCAATCCGGTTGTCTTTGTGCGGCAAAGATTCAAACCTGATTTTGACCTCTCTGTTTTGAATGTTGATATGATCGGTAGTGTTGGTAGCGAAAGTGTACCTGATTTTAACGAACAATTTTTGCAGTATATAGAATCAAAAAGGAAAAAGGTCGCAAAATCAACTATTAATGTATTTTACGAGACCTTAAGATATCTCCAGGCATTTGAGGTTTTTACAGGTCAGAAGATAACTTTTGAGAGCTTCACCTATGAATTTTATGATAGCCTTGTTGACTTCCTAACTTATGAGTATGTCTCTTACCGGTATAAAAATCTGACTGGTCTCAAAGTCAATACGATTGGTAAAACAATTAAACACCTCCGACTTTTTCTCAATGACCGGATGCGTCGTAGAATTATTCCTCATATAGACATCTCCATGTTGAAGACAATGGAAGAACAGGCAGACGCTATTTACCTAACAATACAAGAGATTAATAAAATTTATGAGATTGATTTATCATATAACGTGAAGCTTGAGCAACACCGGAATTTATTTGTACTTGGCTGTTATACCGGATTAAGGTTCTCGGACTTTTCGATAATTCGTACGGAAGATATAAGAGATAATATGTTATATAAAAAACAGGAAAAGTCCAACCATTGGGTCATTATTCCTTTGAGAAGTTACGCTGAATCAATTTTGAAAAACAAGTTCAAAAATGGTATTCCAAAAATTTCCAATACAGAATTTAATGATTCGCTAAAATTTATTGGGAAATTGGCCGGCCTGAATACACCAATAAAATTCTCCCACAAAAAAGGGAATAGGAAAATTGTGGTTTGTAAACCCAAGTACGATTGGATCACCTCTCATACTTGCCGGAGGTCTTTTTGCACCAACGAATTTTTAGCTGGCACTCCAGTTGAATTGATAATGAAAATAAGTGGTCATAAAAGCCTTAAAGATTTTTATAAATACATCAAAATCTCTCCCGAAGAAGCAGCAGAAAAAATAAAAAAAATATGGATAGATAGAGGTGAGCTGGGAATAGCTTAATGCAAGATAAAGTAGTATTTCCGAATACCGTTAACAACGAAACTATATGTCCAAAAACATGTGTAATAAATAAATTGTATAGCCGATTTATAAAAAATAATCTGCATAAGTACGATTTATTGAATATCGGAAGATGGGTTGATTTAAAAATTAATGCCAAATCCATGAAAATAGAATCTTGAAATTTCGCCTGACCCCATCAAATGTAGTTATGCATTAATATTTATAGTTTAAGGTGAGTATTTTTAATTTCAGAATGTCAATTGTGAGTACGAATGTTCTTTAAGATTAGATTATGAATGAATCATTTCTTGAATATCATTCCAAAGAAAATAGAGACGTGAACGAACTTTGATTGGTTTTAACTTGCCATGTTTTATCCATTCATATATAGTTGGTCTTGAAACTTCGAAAATGTCGCAGACTTCGGTGATTTTATACAAAGGTTTGTATGTTAATCCAGGGGTAGATGATATTACATTTCTTCTATCATCCTTTAATGAGGCAATTTCTTCTTTTACTATATTTCTTATCCGATTCCAAAATTCTTCCTGTTCATAAGGAAATAAAATTGGCGTGCTTGACTTTTCCATAACTCACATTTTCATTGAAATAATTGTATCAAATATTCAGATAGGCTTTACTATGCACTACTGGATTCAATGACGCTTCATAAATAATATACCCATACTCGTGCAGGCTATTTATACATTTATTATAAGTATGCCTTGAACTTATTTTCGCAGCTTTCATAATAGCTGGTCTATATATTAACACCGGATTTTTCCCGTCATTAATATTCCATTGTTGCAGTAAAGCCATGTACAAACTAATATGTGTTGAACCTATTCTTTGATCTTCTGCTATTGCTTTATAAAATTCTGTCAATGGTGAGAAGAGTGCCATAGAGCTTTATTTATGCGTCGTTTTACTTTTAGGCAATTTGCGCCTGCTATCTCGTTTTTTCGAAAGATCACCTCCAGGTAGAGAGTTTTCGCTTCCATTTTTATCTGTCTCCTTTTCTTCCTTCTGCTTTCTTTTTATTTGAATAGATTTCTCCATCCATTTGTTTTGAAGGTACCGGTGGGCTTCGTCTATGGAAATACCTGGCTGTCCTTCGAAGAAATAAAATCGTTGGCTTACTTGTGATTTAGTTTTTATTGAACGAATGTTGCTAACCAACTCCGGAAACGGAATATCTACCCAATATTTATTCTTTAAAATGACAGCAAATGCATTGCCTTCCTGTGTTATACCAATGGAATTTAAGTTTGCTATAATTGTTTCGATCTTTTGTTCTGTTTCCCAACTTGCGGGGTCTTCAATATTCCACGACTTACTTTCATTTATTTGGAAAGCCTTCTTCCAGTCTATCGATTCCATTTGTTCTGCTAAATAGGCGGGGTTAATACAGTTGATAATGTTATCAGGAAATATAATTCCTTTTAAAAGAATAGCATCATACCACTTTAAGAGATACCTATCTTCAGCATCATCTTTATCAAAATATACCTGAAAAGTTATCCTGTCATTCCCTTTTTCAATTGTATGCATAAGAGAAAAACGACCAGGCTTAAAACAGGTGCGTTTTAGTAGTGAATAACCAATGTTGTCAAAACCCAAGCTTTGTAATTGCTTAGCCAGATCAGCAATATTTTTGATATTCATAATAGCACTTTTAAGAATCAAAAAGTGGTCGGGGGCTTACAATGAAACCCCCAGGCCTTTTTTAGCACTTTCCCTTTTTTTAGGCAGCAGGCTTTTTGTTTTATTTGCCACTTTACCTTTCCCTGGCTTAATTTCCTTTTTCAATTCTTTTTTTTTATCATTTCCAAGGTCTTCTTTGGTTGCCTTGTTTTCATTTTGGTTAACAGATTGGTATTGGCTGATTGCTTCTTTTGAAACTAATTTCATATTGGAATCATACAAATTCACTTTCTTATATTGCGGGTCAGGTTCAATAAACATTTTATGACTTTCACCATTGTTTTCCATTGTGACAGATTGAATATTTCCCTTCTTTAAAGATTGCATTAGTTGATTTTCTTTTTGAGTGTCATTCAGTTCGGTTATAGGGAATTTTCCAACAGCTTCCCGGAGATCGAATCCATAATTTTCATGAAATTGCTTCACCTCGAAATTGTTGTACTTGTCTTTATTCTCAAAATCGAGTTGCGTCCATGCTTTATAAGGCGCACCCTCTTTTGTAACAAGGTCTTTGTGCACTGCCCTTCCCTCTAATAAGTTGAAAGCTTCCTTTGAAGTAGCCCCTTTGCCTTTATTAAGAAAGAAAGTACGATCTACCTTTTCACCATTATTTTTTTCCAATGTAGCATGGTAATTATTAAAAAAGTACATGTCTGTAGAATCTGACTTCCTGAAATTCAAGGTTGCTTCGAAAGGTTTTTTATTTATCTCAGCATTATAGAATAACTGAAATTCATTTTTTCCTTCATTCATATTTTTTTCTAAGTCGGCTTTCAGATCCTCACCGAAACCCATGTA
>JBBSBD010000009.1:0-51869 GCA_038251675.1 Chitinophagales bacterium
ACTGGCCCATCAATAGAATACATGAACTCTTACCTCACCATTGGAAACATGCTAACAGCCGGGGAGTGTTACCCGAATAAATCTTTTCTATACATTAAATAAATCAGTTTTGATGTGCGTGGGTATCTCGGGGGTTAACATCGGTTGAAACATATTTATATTTTCCTTCCTCAGTTTTTATAACATGATCGTTGATTACTTCCCCCGTTTTTCCATAAATGGTGTCTTTTGTTTCAGTATCAACATAAATAATTACAGGCTCTTTGGTATCTGCATTTACCATATATCCGTTTGTTAAATCTTTTATTACATCGATATGTTTGCCTGTTTCGAGATCAATGAAACGATTGTCATTGTCAGCACAACTTGTAATGACAGTGGAAATAAAAAGACAGAATGCGATGAAACTAAATGTTTTCATAATTTAATTTTAATGGTTAACAAAAGCGACAGTGGGAGCCGCTACTGCGGTACAAAGATTATTTGCTCTTCCGTAAGCAAGGGCAAACTTTTAAATCTTAGTATCACATTCGCTACTGTTGCAACATCCTTGCCACAATACAATGCAATGCGTTCCAGGTTTTTCTCAGTCCAGAAAACCTCGCCTACTTTGCTTCCATCAATATCATCTTTTGGAGAAGGCACCCCAAGAGTGGCTGCAAGTAATTTCAGGGAAGTATAATGTTTATAATCTCCAAAGCGCCACAGATGTAGTGTGTCTAACACAGGTGTATCCCAGGGTTTCATATTTTGAAAATCAATAAAGGAGGGTATGGGGATATTATTCACCAGCATTCTCCTGGATAAAAAGGGAATATCAAATTCCTTAATGTTATGCCCGGTAAAAATCCATTTGGAATTTTTTGAATACAACTGCTTAAGGGCTTTTATGAAATCATCAAGAACTTCTTTTTCGTTCTCTGAATAAAATGATTTTATTCGAAGCTGCCAGTTGTTATTTTCTTTTTTAAAATAGCCGGTGCTTATACAAACCACTTTTGCAAATTCAGCAAGTATGGCCGCACGCATTGGATAATAGTCTTCTGCCGTAGTATTTGGCGGAAGGCTTTTTAAAATTTTTTCTGTCCATAGTTCCTGCCATTCATTACTTAAGTGTTGAAAATGCTCCATACCCGACACTGTTTCGATGTCTATAAGCAACAAATTTTCAATAGCTATTTTCTCCATAAAAATTCTGTCAGTTGATGAATGTACAAAAAAATGCCCCGCTAAATCAACGGGGCGAAAAATAAAAACTGATGTATGTTGAGTTAGAAAGTGAATCCGGCAAAAATGGTGAAGGCCTGGCTTTTCCATTTTTGTTGATTATCTATGTCGTTTAGATTCCGAAGGCCAACCTCATAGCGGGCGCCAAGATTTACGAAAGGAATCTGTATCCATAAACCACCGACTGCAGCCCAATCTGCTTTCTTAAAAATATTTCCGTTATTTCTTAAACTATCAACGGTTTCATTAAGCACACCACCGTACTGTGGCCCCAGTTGTAATTTTACTCTTTTACTTGGACCAATGTTAACATTCAGGAGCACCGGAACTTTTAGGTAATTGAGTTTAGCTTTTCGCTGGGTGCCATTCCTGAATATATCATCATAAACATCCGAAGCATCATTTGAAAACTGTGATGACGATTGTACAAAATTTATTTCCGGTTGCAGGCCAAAAGTTCTTGAAAAATTAAATTGCATAAAGCCGCCTAATAGATAGTTGTAATTAAAGCCATCTTTATATGCCTGGCCATTTATCTTATTAATATTTACGCCTGCCTTTGCTCCTATCCTGAAAAAATTTTCATGATCTGAATTGCGGTCGAACTTCCTTTGTGAAAATGCGCTTAGTGAAATAAAACAGGAAAGGGTGAAAATAATTTTTTTCATAATAACGGGGATTTAATGTGTAAACAATATTGATGCCAACGAGTATTTAATGTGAAGACAACTTTCATTATCTGCACCCTAAATATTTTTGTTAAAGATTGCCAAACTTTTTTTTAGGTATTAATTCCAATGACCGGGAACCCAATACCATCCGCTACGTGTCTGTTGCCAATGGCCTCCCATGTATTGATGGTATCTTGCACGCGGCGGAGCCCAATAACCTTTGCGGTAAGTATAATGCCTGCCTCTATGAAGCCATTCTCCATCGATCCATATATAATTAGGACCGGGAGCAATAGTACGTGTATAAATAGGAGGCGCAGGACGAGTGCGAACTACCACTGCAGATGGGCCGCATCCGGCAATAAATAAAAGAGTTGCAACAACAATGCTTAATTGATAAATACGCATTTTCATATTTGTGATTTTTCTTTTTGATAAAAGCTTTTGCCGAAAGTTTAAATACTAAATTTGAAAGAAATGTTAACGTTGAAAATTTAAACCAGGATTCAGATGATTAAAAATGTAGCGGTAATAGGAGCTGGTACAATGGGTAATGGTATTGCACATGTATTTGCGCAAAATGGATTCGCCGTAAATCTTATTGATGTTTCCCAACAACAACTTGATAAAGCGCTTTCACAAATAGATAAAAATCTCGACCGGCAGGTTTCTAAAAATATTATTACTGCAGAAAGCAAAGTCGCTGCTCTCGGTAAAATAACGGCCCTCACTTCACTTGAAGCCGGTGTGAAGCAATCAGATTTAGTCGTGGAAGCGGCAACGGAAAACCTTGATTTGAAATTGAAAATATTTAAACAGATTGATGAATGTGCCCCGGCAATGGCGATCCTTGCAAGTAATACTTCTTCTATTTCAATTACAAAAATTGCGTCCGTAACAAAACGCCCTGAACAGGTAATCGGTATGCATTTCATGAACCCTGTTCCTGTAATGAAGTTGGTGGAGATCATAAATGGATACGCCACTTCAAAAGAAGTCACTAGTCAAATATTTAAGTTGGCGAAGCAACTTGGTAAGGTGCCTTGTGAGGTAAATGATTATCCGGGGTTTATTGCGAACCGTATTTTAATGCCGATGATCAATGAAGCTGTTTACAGTCTCTATGAAGGTATTGCCGGTGTTGAAGAAATAGATACTGTGATGAAAATGGGCATGGCACATCCTATGGGGCCTTTGCAGCTTGCAGATTTTATCGGCCTTGATGTGTGCGTTTCGATTTTAAAGGTTTTGCATGACGGTTTTGGTAACCCAAAATATGCACCTTGCCCGTTGTTAAACAATATGGTAACTGCGGGTTTCCTCGGCGTTAAAAGTGGCGAAGGATTTTATAAATATAATTCGGGAAGCAAAAACTTACAAGTTAGTTCACGCTTCGCAAAAAAATAAAACTCAAAATATTTATCCGGCGGATGGTAATCAATTGATTTTTTGTAACTCTACATTTTGCAGGTTGCTTAACGCGGCTAATACTTCCGTTAGCCTGTTCCGTGGAATCCCTGTTTTTACATTGCAAAATAGTTGTGTTTCATTTTTATAAATCGTGCAATTGTATTGTTTTAAAATGAGCATCACATCGTTCATTGCTGTATAGTCAAACTGCAAAGCATAATTTATCTCAACAGCTTTTTGAACAATGGTAGTGCATTGTAAAACCAATGATGCTGCCGTTTTATAGGCAGCAATTAAACCTGGCACTCCAAGTAATGTCCCCCCGAAATACCTTACTACAACTACAAGGATATTGGTAAGATTTTTAGAATCTATCTGCCCAAGAATTTGCTTTCCCGCAGTTCCCGCAGGCTCTCCGTCATCGCTTGATCTGTGATTGTTTCCGTCAAATCCCATTCTGTAAGCGAAGCAATAGTGAACTGCTTTGGGATGTTCTTTTTTTAGAGCCTGCAGATATTTTTTAAATTCTTCCGCACTCTTCAGCGGGTAAGCATAGGCGAGAAATTTACTTCCGCGGTCTTTATATTCAGCCAAACCTTCGGTGTCGATTGTAAAATAATGATCCATCTCAAATAATAATTTTCAGCAGGCAAACTAATGGTATTAAAATCAATTACTTTAAAAAAGAATAAAATATAATTTTTTGATGAATGATTACCTTTAATTTACCACATAAAAGCACCGGAGTCACTGGAGTTTCTCTTTGTGTTCTTCGTGCCCTTGTGGGAGATAAACATGGTAAACAAATGACAACTATAAGTGTTAAAAAGGAAAATAAAATCATGTACCATTTTGAAAATAGCCTGGAGTTTGCAAAACAGATGGACTTTGACGATCCGCTAAAGAACTTTCGCGATCAGTTCTACATGCCTATTATTCATGGAAAGGAAAGCATTTACTTTACCGGCAATTCTTTAGGCCTTCAGCCAAAGACAGCGCAGGAATATGTTTTAAATGATTTGGAAGATTGGGCTAACTATGGAGTTGAAGGACATTTTCATGGAAGAAACCCGTGGATAAAATATCATGAAATGTTTCCGGAAAAGCTTGCTCCAATCTTAGGAGCACTGGAAGAGGAAATAACCGTAATGAACCAGTTGACCGTTAACCTGCACTTATTACTTACTACGTTCTACCGGCCGACTAATGAACGATATAAAATCATTTGCGAAGCGAAAGCTTTTCCTTCTGATCAATATGCATTGGAGTCGCAAGTGCTGCTTGCAGGCCTCGAGCCGGGGAAAGTGATTATTGAAATACAGCCGCGTGACGGGGAATACACTATAAGAAATGAAGATATTATTAGTTCCATTAAAGAACATCGTAACGAGCTGGCCATTGTAATAATTGGGGGCGTAAATTATTATACAGGACAGGTTTTCGATATGGAATCTATAACAGTTGCAACCCACAAAGCCGACGCTTACTGCGGATTTGATCTTGCTCATGCTGTAGGAAATGTGGAGCTCAAATTGCACGATTGGGGAGTAGATTTTGCCTGCTGGTGCTCGTATAAATATTTGAATTCCGGGCCAGGCTCTGTAGCAGGTGCATTTATTCATCAGCGTCATATTGCTGATAAATCGCTGTTGCGTCTTGCCGGCTGGTGCGGCACCAATAAAGAGAAGCGTTTTAAAATGGAAAAAGAATTCGAACCCATTCCTACAGCGGAAGGATGGCAGCTTAGCACGCCGCCTTTGCTTAATATGTCCGCACATAGAGCTTCTTTGGATATTTTTGAAGAAGCAGGTTTTGAAAATATTTTGCTAAAACAAAAAAAGTTGAGCGCTTATTTGTTATTTATTTTGGATGAAATAAATGCATCATCATCCAAAAAGATGATCGAGATAATTACGTCGCGAAATGAAAACGAACATGGTTGCCAGGTATCGCTTTTAATGTTAGAAAAAGGAAAAGAAATTTTCGAATCATTGAAAAAAAATAGCGTGATTGTAGATTGGAGAGAGCCAAATGTAATTCGTGTGGCACCTGCACCTCTTTATAATACTTTTGAAGATGTTTATACATTTGGAAACGTGATCAAAGAAATACTTCAATAATGAATACAAATTTTAAAGCCTTTTAAAAGCATTAATGTATAAACTTCCGCACTTTACTGAAGAAGACGAAGATGCAATCTTTGACTTCATGAATAAAAATTCATTCGCAATTATTACAGGTTACGATGGCAATTTTCCGGTGGCTACACATGTGCCAATAGATATAAAAAAGGAAGGCGACCAAATATTCCTCACCGGCCACATGATGAAAAGTACGGATCATCATAAAGCTTTTTTGCAAAATGAAAATGTCCTTGTGATCTTTAATGGGCCACATTGCTATGTAAGTGCCTCATGGTACCAGAAAAAAGAAGTAGCCTCTACATGGAATTATATTGATGTACATGCTAAGGGGAAAATAAAATTTACGGATGAGGATGGAACAAAAAAAATAATTGAATCTATCACAGATAAATATGAAGGGACCGAAAGCGAAGCTGCTTTTCGAAATTTATCTGCCGAATATATTGACCGTTTAGTGAAAGCGATCATTGGATTTACGATAGAAGTTTCAGAGATAGGAAATGTGTTCAAGCTGAGCCAAAACCATGAATCTGCAACTCGCGAAAGCATCGTAAAACATCTTAATGAACGTGCGGATGAAGATTCTCATTTGATTGCTAAAGAAATGGAAAAGAGATTTTAAGTGTAGAATTATCATGACAAGACAACAACTCATCAACTCAATTAAACAAAATAAATCTTACTTGTGTGTAGGACTTGATACAAGCATTGATAAGATTCCGGAACATCTTAAATCCGTCCCTAATGCGGTTTTCCAGTTTAACAAACAAATCATTGATGCAACTAAAGACATTTGTATTGCTTATAAAATAAACACCGCTTTTTATGAAGCCAATGGTGTAAAAGGCTGGGAAGCTATGGAGCGAACGGTAAATTATATTCCATCTAGCCACTTTAAAATAGCGGATGCAAAACGGGGCGATATTGGAAATACCTCGGCACAGTATGCAAAAGCATTTTTTGATGTTTTAAATTTTGATGCCATCACTGTTGCGCCTTACATGGGAGCGGATAGCATACAGCCTTTCCTGGAGTATGAAAATAAATGGACGATAGTATTGGGGCTTACAAGTAATAAAGGCAGCGAAGATTTTGAACAATTAAAAACAGGTGAAAATTATTTGTATGAAGAGGTTATAAAAAAAGTTAGCAAGTGGGGCAGTAAAGAAAATCTCATGTTTGTGGTCGGGGCTACAAAAGCCTCTGATTTATCATCCATCAGAAAAATAATTCCCGATAATTTTTTATTGATACCCGGCGTTGGAGCACAAGGTGGTAGCCTTGAAGAAGTTTCAAAACATGGCCTCAATAACGATTGCGGGCTTTTGGTAAATGCATCACGGGCGATTATCTATGCAGGAAAAGATGAAAATTTTGCGGCGGAAGCAAGGATTGTTGCACACGAATATCAAACAGAAATGATGGCTTACCTTTGAAGATTAATACACGAATTTTTGATCACGAATTACACGAATTATCCCAATTACTTATTCAACTAAAGTATAAATGTCACAGGATCTTTTTCAGTCACCGGATTATTTTAATGTAGATGAATTGCTCACGGAAGAGCATAAACTAATCAGGGAAAGCGTGAGGAATTATGTAAAAAAAGAAATTTCTCCCATCATAGAAGATTATGCCCAAAGGGCCGAGTTTCCAGATCAGATTGTAAAGCAACTCGGCGATCTTGGGTGTTTTGGCCCTACCATTCCACAGGAATATGGCGGTGGTGGGCTTGATTATATTTCCTATGGCCTTATGATGCAGGAACTTGAAAGAGGTGATAGTGGTGTGAGATCTACAGCCAGTGTACAAGGCTCGTTGGTTATGTTCCCGATATATGCTTATGGAAGCGAAGATCAGCGGAAAAAATTTCTGCCAAAACTTGCAAGTGGTGAGTGGCTTGGTTGTTTTGGCCTTACTGAACCTGATCACGGCAGTGACCCAAGTGGTATGCTAAGTAACTTTAAAGAAGATGGTGACAATGTGATTTTAAATGGAAGTAAGATGTGGATCAGCAATGCACCATTTTCACAGGTTGCTGTTGTATGGGCAAAAGATGAAAAAAACGAAATACATGGATTAATTGTGGAACGAGGAATGGAAGGTTTTACAAGGCCTACGACCCACAGCAAATGGAGTCTGCGTGCCAGCGCTACTGGCGAATTAGTATTTGACAATGTAAAAGTTCCAAAAGAAAATATTTTACCAAATATTAAAGGGTTGAAAGGGCCGTTAAGTTGCCTTACAAAAGCACGCTATGGGATTGCTTGGGGAACTATTGGCGCGGCTATGGATTGCTATGATACGGCCTTGCGTTATTCTAAAGAGAGAATACAGTTTGACAGGCCAATTGGTGGGTTCCAGTTGCAGCAAAAAAAACTAGCTGAAATGATAACTGAAATTACAAAGGCACAATTATTAAATTGGCGGCTCGGTGTTTTAATGAATGAAGGAAAGGCAACTCCCCAACAGGTAAGTATGGCTAAACGAAACTCATGCGAAACAGCGGCTAACATTACCCGTGAGGCAAGGCAAATGCTGGGTGGAATGGGCATCACCGGAGAATACCCTGTAATGCGACACATGATGAATATTGAAAGTGTCATAACTTATGAAGGCACTCACGACGTTCATTTGCTTATAACCGGAATGGATGTAACCGGTTTGAATGCCTTTAAATAGCTTTTAATAAATGGCCTAATCCAAGTCAACATTTCCGGAAAAAAATATTTATTGTGACGAAAAAGAAAGGAGAGAAGGAAGCTAAATTACCAAAAAGTAAGGGCAGAAATAAAGTAGTGCGCTTGCCTGTTAAAATTTTTCTCGTTGGATTTATGGGTAGTGGCAAATCGCATTGGGGTCGTATATGGGCAGATAAAGGCGGCATTCCATTTTTTGATCTTGATACAAAAATTGAAAAGGCTTTTCGGATGACAATCGCCCGCATTTTTGAAAAGAAAGGAGAAGAAAAATTTCGGGAACTTGAAAGGTATCACCTGAGAAAATTTGAAAAGAAAAAGAATTTCCTCCTTGCCTCCGGAGGCGGTGCCCCCTGTTTTTTTGATAATATGGAATGGATGAAAAACGAGGGCATGGTTTTCTATTTAAAAGCATCTCCTGAACGTATTGTGCGACAATTAACAAATGAAACAGAGCATAGACCTGTTATTAAAAATGTGAACCTATCAGAATTGCTTTCTTTTATCCAACATAAATTATTGGAGAGAGAGCCTTATTATTCACAGGCGAACCATATATTAAATGTTGACGAATTGGATGAAAATTCTCTTTCTTCTTTTATTTCGCCTGATCAAAAAAATGCTCAGAAAGGTTGAATTTAACTTATATAAAATATGCATAAAGGCTTTTTAAAAACTGCGACTTTTATTGGGGCTCTTTCCGTGGCTCTCGGCGCTTTTGCAGCACATGCGCTTAAAGAAAGTGTTTCAGATTATGCGGTGAGTATTTTTGAAACGGGCGTTCGCTACCAATTCTATCATGCATTTGCATTACTATCCTGCGGCATTCTATATAAAGAATTTGAAAATAAATTTATAAAGTGGTCAGGGAAATTATTCATCGCAGGAATTATATTATTCAGTGGTTCACTCTACATACTCACTTTTATAAAGGCCGCTGTAAAACCCGGCTACGATTGGGTTGGTGCTATCACGCCGATTGGCGGTCTCTGTTTCATTGCTGGCTGGCTGTTTTTGTTTTTTGGAATTTTTAAAAAGACCAGTTAGCATTCATAAGCCAAATTCAGAGGCATTCGGAAATCATTTATTCGTCGGAAAAGTCTTATACAATTTCAGTAAATCTTCACATAGTTGTATAAGTTAACAACTCTTGCGTTTTCGCAATTATTTATATTTGCAGTTAATGGCTACTACAAAGAAAAATACAAAGAATAAAAAAGTGAATGCTTCTAAAATGAAGCCTGATCCTGTTGAAAAGGTCGAGGTAAAAAAATTACTTAAAGATGATCGTTCTCATAAGATAGCAGGAACTATACTGATTTTGATTTCATTTTTGCTTTTTGTTGCTTTCACTTCATATTTGTTTACCTGGCAGGAAGATCAGTCGAAGGTTTTTAAGGGTGCGAAAATTTTATTGCCCAGTCATGCAGAGCCAATGGCAAATCTTTTGGGTGCAGCAGGTGCTTATTTCTCCGACCTGTTTTTCCGATCAGGTTTTGGCATTGCATCTTACCTCTTTTGCACATTTTTTCTTGTGGTAGGAGTGAATTTATTTTCCCCGAGAAAAATATTTTCCATAACGCGGAACGTGCGTTATGTTATCATTGGCCTTCTTGTGATAAGCATATCCGCATCATTTTTGATGAGCGGCCATCCTTTTCCATGGGGCGGTGCGGCTGGCGACATGGCGAGCGACTGGCTTCAGCAATTGATAGGGCGGGTCGGTACCGGCGCGTTTTTATTGACTGCTTTGTTCAGTTATATAATCTGGAGATTTAATCCGTCTTTTCAGTTCAGGAAAAAAACATCGTCCGATCTGCCTTTTGCGGATGACGATACGGTTCAAGACTCTGAAAATGGAATGACGCCTGAAAAAGCCGTTTATTCTAATTCAGACTTTCTTCCATTGACAAATAGTCCAATTAACGACGAACCTGCGACAAACGAGGATTTTAAAATTTTTGAAAAAGAGGAAGAAATTAAAGAGCGGAAACCTAAACTTCCTGATCGGATAGTATTTCCTGCAGCAGAGCAGATGGCAGCGAATAACCTCACGCTTGAAGTAAAAACTACCCCGGAAAAAGTTGACGAAGAAGATATCCCCGTTGTGGCAAAAGCTAAAACGCAGCAACCTTACGATCCCATTCTTGATCTTAGGAATTATAAATTTCCACAATTAGACTTGCTCGAAGCACATGGCAGTGAAAAAATAATCCAGGATGTTACAGAACTGGAAACAAATAAGAACCAGATCATTAATACGCTCAAGAATTACGACATTGAAATTCAAAAAATATCGGCAACGGTTGGCCCAACAGTTA
Organism: Chitinophagales bacterium; assembly: GCA_038251675.1. Lineage (GTDB taxonomy): Bacteria > Bacteroidota > Bacteroidia > Chitinophagales > Chitinophagaceae > Ginsengibacter. Next base: position 10,476 of record JBBSBD010000009.1, read on the forward strand.
CCTTGTATGAGATAGTTCCAGCACCCGGTGTGAGAATTTCCCGCATAAAAAACCTGGAAGATGATATTGCGCTAAGTCTTGCTGCGCTTGGCATTCGTATTATTGCGCCTATACCTGGAAAAGGCACAATCGGTATTGAAGTTCCGAATGTAAAAAAGACCGTGGTAAGCATGAAGACTTTATTGAACTCTGAAAAATTTCAGAACAACAATTTTTCTTTACCTATAGCTATCGGGAAAAAAATTGACAATGAAAACTTCATTGTTGACCTTACTTCTATGCCACATTTGCTAATGGCGGGCGCTACCGGCCAGGGTAAGTCTGTCGGATTAAATGCGATACTGGTCTCTCTTTTATACAAAAAGCATCCTTCGCAATTAAAGTTTGTATTAATAGATCCTAAGAAGGTAGAGCTTAGTATTTATACAAGTATTGAAAAGCATTTTTTGGCAAAACTTCCGGGTGAGGAAGACGCGATTATTACCGACACTAAAAAAGTAATTCATACGCTGAATGCTCTTTGTATCGAAATGGATAATCGCTATGACCTTCTTAAAGAAGCAGGTACCCGTAACATAAAAGAGTATAATGAAAAGTTTGTAAATCGGAAATTAAATCCTGAAAAAGGGCACCAGTATTTGCCATTTATTGTTTTGGTTATAGATGAATTTGCCGACCTTATTATGACAGCAGGCAAAGAGGTAGAAATGCCTATTGCCCGATTGGCGCAACTTGCACGCGCTGTAGGTATCCATCTCATTATCGCGACACAACGGCCCTCCGTAAATATTATTACCGGTACCATTAAAGCGAATTTTCCTGCCCGCATCGCATTTAAGGTAAGCAGTAAAATAGATAGTCGCACAATTCTCGACATTGGTGGCGCTGAACAATTAATCGGCAAGGGTGATATGCTTATAAGCTACAATGGAGAACTTACACGACTGCAATGCGCTTTCGTTGATACGCCAGAGGTTGACAAGGTTACTGATTTTATTGGAGAGCAACAGGGATATGCCCAGGCATTCATGTTACCGGAATATGTAGACGAAAAGGAGTTTGAAAATAAGGACTTTGATGCCACAGACAGGGATCCTCTTTTTGAAGATGCCGCTAAGCTCATTGTGGTAAGCCAAAGCGGCAGCACCTCTTTGCTCCAGCGCAGAATGAAACTGGGATATAACCGGGCGGGGAGACTGATGGATCAATTGGAAGCAGCCGGTGTTGTGGGGCCAAACCAGGGAAGTAAGGTTCGTGATGTTCTCATTAAAACCGATGCTGAATTGCAGCAGTATCTTGATCAGGGATAGGATTTACAAATTATGTTTTAAATAAATGGTGATTTCAATATTGTGGTTCCTAAAATAATTTTTGCAAAACGCCATACGAAATCAGGCTAACGGAAAGCCCGACAATTTTTACACCCTATCTTCGTTTTATGTCGAAGTATTTAATCGCAGGCCTTGGTAACCCGGGAAATGAGTATGCTCATACAAGGCACAACATCGGGTACGACGTTGTAAACGCATTTGCTTTAAAGCATGGTGGCACCTTTGCTTCCGGGAGATTAGCTGAGGTTGCAGAAGTAAAATGGAAGGGCGAACTATTTGTCTGCATTAAGCCGACAACCTTCATGAACCTAAGCGGGAGATCTTTTAAATATTGGCAGGAAAAGGGAAAAATCAATATTGAGAATTCACTGACTATTGTCGATGAACTCGCTTTACCCTTAAATAAATTACGGCTTCGGAAAGGCGGTAGCGCTGCCGGTCATAATGGATTGAAAGATATCCAAAATGTGCTCGGCACCGACGCTTATCCAAGGCTCCGGTTTGGAATCGGGAATAATTTTCCGAAAGGCAGCCAGGTGGATTTTGTGTTAAATCAATGGACTGCCGAAGAACTACCTTTGGTAAAATTAAAAATTGAAAAAAGTATTGAGTTGATAGAAAATTTTGCGACTATAGGAATTGATAGGACTATGAGTTTAATGAACAATCTGACGTTTAGCGTTAACCAGTAGCTTAGTTAAATTTATTTTTTTAATTTGTTTTCTATATTTTCGCCTACCAACTCTTGAAACCCTAATAAAAGCTGCTTAAATATGAAAATATTTTGTATCGGAAGGAACTACGCAGATCATGCTAAAGAATTGGGTAATGAAATACCTGATGAGCCAATTATTTTCATGAAGCCCAAGAGTGCGCTTGTGCAAAATCATACTCCTTTCTATTATCCCGAATTTACCAATGAATTAAATTATGAGTGTGAACTTGTGGTTCGCATTAGTAAGAATGGAAAATACATACAGGAAAAGCATGCTCCTAATTACTACAATGGTATTACAGTTGGTATTGACTTCACAGCAAGGGACATTCAAAATGCGCTGAAAGAAAAGGGGCTTCCCTGGGAGAAAGCAAAATCTTTTGATAACTCCGCAGCAGTTGGTAAATTAATTGATATTGCGCCCGGGCAACCCAAGAAAAGTATCAATTTTTCTTTTGCAAAAAATAAAGAAATTGTGCAGAAGGGAAATTCTGACGCAATGATCTTTTCAATTGATAAAATCATCTCAAATATCTCAAATTATTTTTCCCTCAATATTGGCGATCTCATTTTTACAGGGACTCCTGCTGGCGTAGGCGAATGTATGGTGGGTGATTTACTGGAAGCCTACATTGAAAACGATTGCCTTCTTTCTCTCGAGATAAAGTAGCAAGTATTCATGCATACTGTATATGTGCCTTTCGGCCTAATTTCCATCGGCATTACCTTTTATTGCTTTTAAAGACTCCGCAAGGAATAAAAGAATAAATTGTGCGAATAGAAATAAGGCGAGATTAGCAGAAACTATATTTGATCTAAGACAGCCGGCTAAATAGTAGGAAAATTCATAATCTTAGGAGTATTTCTTTCAGATGGTTCGTTTACGCAACATCCTAAAAAAATATTCCCTCCCGAGGAATCGGGAGGGAATCTCTTTAACCCTTAAAACAACCAACATGAAAAACTCGTGTTGATTTTGTTTACAATTATATAAACGCAGAAACCAGGCTAATGGTTTTCTTTTTTTTAAAAATTATTTAGGACAAAGCCAAATCCAGCACCTGCTGCATTGTTTTTACATAGTTTACCTTGATGCCTTTTATGAAATTGGGGTTTATTTCATTTACATCTTTCTCATTCTGCACCGACATTATTAGTTCTCTTAATCCTGAACGTTTGGCCGCAAGTACCTTTTCTTTGATACCACCAACAGGCAGCACCTGTCCTCTTAGAGTAATCTCACCGGTCATCGCAAGATAGGGTTTTACCTTCCTGCCCGTGAATGACGAGGCTAATGCCGTCATTAATGTAATACCCGCACTGGGGCCATCCTTAGGCACCGCGCCCTCTGGTATGTGAATGTGCACATTTTTCTTTGAAAATAGTTCGGGGTCAATTCCATATTTTTTTGCATTTGCCTGCAGGTAAGTCATTGCCGTAGATGCGCTTTCTTTCATTACATTTCCAAGGTTGCCAGTCAGCTTCAACTCGCCTTTTCCATTATCACTTGTGGTAGTTTCTATGAATAAAATATCACCACCTACATACGTCCAGGCAAGCCCTACCGCCACTCCGGCCATATTAGCCGTCTTATACATTTCATTATTATATCTTGAACGTCCCAATATTCTTTCAACATCTTTAATGCTTACGGTAGGTTTGAGAGTTCCTTTTTCAGCATAGGTACGGGCAAGGTTACGCATAATGGAAGCCAATTGCCTGTCAAGCTCGCGGACACCGCTTTCCCTCGTAAAATCGGCAATTATTTTTTCCAAAACAGCATCACTCATTTTAAAAGAAACATTTTTTAATCCATGTGCTTCTTTTTGTTTGGGCAATAGGTGTCGTTTCGCAATCTCTATTTTTTCTTCAATAGCATAGCCGCTTAGGTCAATTATCTCAAGCCTGTCGCGTAATGCCGGCTGAATGTTTTGCAAATTATTTGCAGTTGCAATAAATAATACTTTACTCAAATCATATTCCGATTCGAGATAATTATCGTAAAAATTATTATTCTGCTCCGGATCAAGTACCTCGAGTAGCGCGGAAGATGGGTCACCTCGAAAATCAGCCCCCACTTTATCAATCTCGTCTAATATCATTACAGGATTAGAGGATTTTACCTTTCTTATAGATTGAAGAATCCTTCCCGGCATTGCTCCAATATAGGTTTTACGATGGCCACGTATTTCACTTTCATCATGCAAGCCTCCCAGGCTTACCCTTACATATTTACGGTTGATGGCGTTGGCAATGCTTTTTCCCAATGAAGTCTTCCCAATACCGGGCGGCCCTACAAAGCATAGAATAGGGCTTTTCATATCGCCTTTCAATTTAAGCACGGCTAGGTATTCAAGTATCCTTTGCTTAATTTTTTCCATTCCGTAGTGATCATGATCCAAAATCTTTTTCGCCTTTTTAAAATCATACTGATCTTTGGTGTAATCTTCCCACGGCAGGTCAAGCATCAGGTCAAGATGATTATAAACAACCGAATAGTCAGGCGTAGACGGATGCATTCTCTCCAGTTTCTCTACACCTTTATTAAACATATCTTTCGCCGCCTGAGGCCATTTTTTTCCTTCAGCCTTTTTTTGCATTTCTAAGACTTCAGCCACATTATCGCCACCCAATTCTTCCTTAATGGCTTTAAGCTGTTGCTGCAGAAAATAATCTTTCTGTTGTTTATCCAGCTCAGCGCGGGTTTTATTAGTTACTTTATTTTTTAGCTCTGCATACTGCAATTCGGTTTGTAATAAATTAAGGAGTACTTCTGCCCTGGCTTTTATATGGTGTATTTCAAGGAGCTTCTGCTTTTCAACCAAAGTGCTGTTGAGATTACTGCTTACGAAATGAATTAAGAAGGAAGGATTTTCAATATTTCTTAAAATGATTGCTGCTTCTGATGGCAGGTTGGGAGACAACTGAATTATCTGTCCTGCAAGTTCTTTGATGGACGACACCATAGCATCAAAGTCGTTATCGTCTTTTAATTCTTCCTCTGTGAGCACAGTGATTTTGGCTTTGAAGTAAGGATCATCGGAGGTGATCTCGTCAATCTTAAAGCGCTTTCTCCCCTGGATGATCACAGTGGTGCCACCATCAGGCATTTTAATAAGCTTAATGATCTTTGCGACGGTTCCTATGCCTACAAGGTCACTTACAACAGGTTCTTCTACCAGGCTATCTTTCTGTGACACAACGCCTATCAATTTGTCAGCCTTATAAGCATCAGTAACGGCTTTAATACTTTTATCCCTGCCAACCGTTATTGGTATAACAACTCCAGGAAACAGTACCGTATTTCGCAGCGGGAGAAGCCCTATTTCCTCCGGAATCGGTTGATCATCATTATTTTCGTTGCCATCTTCGTTCAAAGGAATTATGGGCATAAATTCCATTTCATCTTCCGGGTTGCCCAAATAATAATCTCTCTTCATATTTTTTCTCTTGTCAATCTGTCAATACTTCTTCCAAAGAAACGAAGTTTTGAATGAATAGCTATATAGGTCAACATTAGTGCCATTAAAACATGAGTTAAAATTTTTCTGCTATTCCCATATCACCCCCAACTTGGGTAGGGTAGGTTTATCATTTACTTTTGCCGCATGGATATTTTTTATAAAAATGAAGAGCTTGTTGTGTTCAAAAAGATTTCCGAAGCAGCGGAAGAACTTTCTGTACCCGTGTACGTAATCGGCGGTTTTGTAAGAGATAAAATTTTGGGCCGACCCACGAAAGATGCCGATATCGTGTGTGTAGGTGATGGAATAAAACTTGCGCAAAAAACTGCGCAAAAATTTAATCCTAACCCCAGGGTAAATATTTTTAAAACTTTTGGCACTGCCCAGATAAAATTGGATTCGGAAAACGATGAAACTCTCTTTGAAGTTGAATTCGTAGGCGCCCGTTCGGAGAGTTACAATCATAATAGTCGTAAGCCCGAAGTACAGGCAGGAACGTTAGATGAAGACCGGATGCGAAGAGATTTTACAATAAACACCATTGCAGTAAGCCTTAATAAAAACGGTTTTGGGGAAATCCTTGACCCCTTAGGGGGCATAACAGATATAGAGAAGAAGATTTTGAAAACGCCGCTTCCGCCAGATGCCACTTTTTCTGATGATCCCTTGAGAATGATGCGGGCAGTGAGGTTCGCTTCACAATTAAATTTTACCATTTTTCCGGAAACATTCGAAGCAATAAAACGAAATGCACACAGAATAAAAATTGTAAGCGCCGAGCGTATCACCGACGAACTGAATAAAATTATTTTGAGTAAAAAGCCTTCAACAGGTTTTGATCTCTTATATAAAAGCGGACTACTGGAAATTATTTGTCCGCAAATGGTAGCCCTTGCCGGTGCGGAGTATATTGATGGAAAAGGACATAAAGATAACTTTTACCACACCCTGCAAGTGCTTGATAATATTTCACAAAATACCAATGATCTATGGCTTAGATGGGCTGCCATCCTGCATGACATCGCAAAACCTGTTACCAAACGGTTCGAGGAAGGGCATGGATGGACGTTTCATGGGCATGAAGTAGTAGGTGGCCGTATGGTACCAAAAATATTTGCGCAGCTAAAGTTGCCGCTAAATGAAAAAATGAAATATGTAAAAAAAATGGTTGAGCTTCATTTAAGGCCTATAAGCCTCACTAAAGAAAACATAACAGATTCGGCTATTCGCAGACTGCTATTTGATGCCGGTAATGATATAGACGACCTGATGACCCTATGTAAAGCAGATATTACATCTAAAAACAAACAGAAAGTTCAACGGTTTTTATCCAATTTTGATCTTGTTTCCCAACGACTTAAAGAAGTAGAAGAAACCGACCGGGTACGGAACTGGCAGCCACCTATAACGGGTGAAATTATCATGAAGGAGTTCAACCTTTCACCTTCAAAAATCGTAGGCGATATAAAGAATGCAGTTCGTGAAGCAATGCTTGACGGGATAATACCTAACGATTACGATGCTGCTTTCGACTTCATGGTTGAAAAGGCAATTGAACTGGGCATTACAAAAAAAAAATAAAAATTAAAAGTTTTTACCATTCATTTTTTGAATAGATAATTGATGAGTAAACCTTAATTTCGTAATTATGCCAATTTTAAAATTCAGAGTTTACTGGGAAGATGATGAAAGCGTGTACCGTGACTTTGTGATTAAACATACACAAACTTTTTTTGATCTTCACAAAGCCATCCTGAAATGTTTTGAGTTTGATAACAAGCACAGTGCAACATTTTATCGCAGCAACGATAACTGGCAGCGTGGCAAGGAAATTACATTGGAGAAGTATGATAAAGAGTATAAGGCTGAGCCACTCCTCATGCATGATGCCCTTGTAGGCTCGCAAATACGTGACCCCAATCAAAAATTTATCTACGTTTATGATTTTCATAAAAACTGGACATTTAAGGTAGAACTGATCAATGTGAATAAGGAAGAAGACCGGAGGCTTACATATCCGATGTGCATTCGCAACGAAGGTATTGGGCCAAGCCAGTATGGAACAAAAGGCCTTATTAATGAAAAGCTGGCTGAAATAGAAGAGAAATACGATATTAACAGTCTCGTACTTCCAGACGGTTTTAATGAAGAAGGTGACCCTGATGCGGAAACCGGGCCAGAAGAAGACACCGATGCGGATGCTGATGCAGATGATACTGCTCTCTGAAAAATACGCTGTTTCCCCGGAAGTCATAATAGCTTGCAGAAAAGATATTCTTCCCCGCTCCTTCATCCCTTCTGTTAAGATTACATGAAAAATAAAACCTGCATTATTATATCAGGCGCAACGGCTGTTGGTAAGACTTCTCACGCAATTGAACTTGCTGAAAAATACAACACCGAAATTATCTCGGCTGACAGCCGACAGTGTTTTATAGAATTGAATATTGGCGTAGCCAAACCCAGCCTTTCCCAACTGAAAAGTGTTCATCATTATTTCATAAACTCACATTCCATACACGACGAGGTTAACGTAAAAGTATTCGAAGAGTATGCATTGAAATCAGTTCAAAAGATTTTTGAATCACACGATATTGCTATTATGGTCGGGGGTACCGGTCTCTACATTAAGGCATTCTGCGAAGGGCTCGATGACGTACCAGCCGTAAATGAATCAATAAGGAATGATATTAATGCGGCTTATAAAGAACACGGTATGCCCTGGCTTTCCAAAAAAGTGAAAGAAAATGATTCCGCCTATTTTGCTTCGGGAGAGATAGAAAATCCTCAAAGAATGCTTAGGGCACTCGAAGTAAAACTATCTACAGGAAAATCAGTTCTCGATTTTCAATCGGGCAAGAAAGTTGAAAGGGATTTTAATATTAAAAAAATAAGCCTTGAAATCCCAAGGGACGATTTGTACAGAAGGATAAATAACCGTGTAGATGAAATGATGAATGATGGTTTATTAAAAGAAGCGGAATCATTGTTCCCATACAGGCAATTGAATGCTTTGAAAACAGTGGGCTACAGAGAATTGTTTGATTTTATGGAAGGAAAAATTTCTTTACCGGAAGCAATTGATGAAATTAAAAAAAATACCAGGCATTTCGCAAAAAGGCAAATTACCTGGTTTAAAGGCCATCCTCTTCAAAGCTAAAAGGAACACCGTCTCCCTAATCATCATACCGGGAAAGTAAATTCAAAAAATTCTTCATTTTAAGAAAGCTCTTGATGCCTGGCAGATATAATTTAAATTCCCTTTAGCAGATCGCAGCGTCTATATTTTAAAGCCAATTGTCGCAACAATATTCCCTGCATTATTTTTAATAAATGCGGGAACATTTGCTTTGTCCTGCAGACGATACGGGTAATGAATATCCTTATTAATTGAATAAACGTAAGTAAGGTCAATAAAAACACCTTTGTTTCTATAACCAAGGCCACCACTCACTTTTACCATATCAGCCTTTTCATTTTTATAAGGATTTCCGTAGTAAGCGCCACCGAGCCTGAACATGATAGTATTAAATTTTACCTCTCCACCGAGCCTTACATTTATCGCGCCCTTATAAAGATTGTCAATTGTTTTGTTCAAAGAGCTGTAGTATTCTTTGGCGCCGCTTCCGTCCGTATTATCAACCGCTGAAAACGAAGACCCTTTATAATTAATGTATTCAACATCTGCAGTTACAAATCCTTTTTGTTTCTGTACATCTTCAACTTCCCGAAAAACATAAGAAGCGCTTGCCATAATTTTTAAGGGAGTAACGAGGTTGTATTTAGATTCAAGTTGAGAGCCGCTCACATCAATTGAGCTTTGGTGCTTTATACCTGCACCGCCATAACCCTCGAGATCTGTTATAACCTCGGCACTATAGGTATCAGTTAGTTGGTAGAATGTAGGTGTGTGCACTGCAAGCCCCAACCTTACGTATTCTACGGGTTTGTAAATTACGCCCAGCTTGGCATTGATACCAACCCCTTTGGTTCGCAATGTTTCATTCGATTCAAAATAATTAAAATTATTATTGGCGTCCCCTGAAAGATCACTTTCTTTATAACTCGCGTCGCGGTTATAATTTAAAAAAGGAAAGGTGACCGTGGCGCCAAAGAACCATTTTTCTTTCAGGTTGACGCCCGTACCAAGGGCAAGATCCGTAATGCCCCCTGAAGTATTTATCGTGTTTTCCTGTAATAGCCCAAACGATGGATTAGCAACACTTCTATATCCCGCGACGGTACCGTCGGCCGCCTGGACTGTATCGATCAAATAAGTATTGAAAGCAAGACTTGATCCATAGGGATAGTCCCTGGCCGCACTATTGGGGTCGGTTACATTATCATTCACCAGTTCTTCAAGGTATTTTTCTGAATAGCTTGAGGTGTTGTTTTGACCCTTATAATAAACGTGGCCGCTGAAATCAGCCGCTTTATTTATTCCAATGGCAAACGTTACACTTTTCACCGCTTTCGCATCTGATGGCGCCGAAAATAAAAAGCCACTGGCCGCAAGATTAAAATCTGTTTCGTTACTTTTTGCATTGCCACTTCTGTAGGAAGTCTTATAATTTTTAAGAGCATAAGAAGGTGTAAGGGCAAAATCATTTGTTTTATAAAATCCCAGCCCGGCCGGATTGATAAAAAGAGATGAAAATTCGCCCCCCAGTGATGCGCCGGCGCCTCCGATTGCCTGGTTGCGTGCGGTTCCACCTTGAGTAAGCCATGAGTAACGCAGGGCATCAGCCGGCTCCTGGGCGTAAGTATTTAGAATAGCAAGCATACTGATTGCTATGAGGTATAATGATTTCATGTTACAAGATTTTTGTAATGTTGGAAAGAGCCCTGTATGGTACAGACAGTTATTTTCCCTAACTAAGAATTTTGAGAGCAACTAATATATTTAAACCGGTTATTTTCTAAATGTTCTCACCGGCGCACTGCTACTTCCCGAAGAAGAACTGCTACTGCTGCTGCTTGATGAACTGGATTGCGTAGTCCTTGTTGGGCTTGAATTTGAATTGTTATAATTATTATTGGTGTTATTGTTTTCACTCCTGTAAACCCGGTTATTGTTGTTATTGTTATTGGTATTACTATTATTCTCAGGAGTAAATACCCGCCTTATAAAATTTCCAACTCCATTTCTTGAACTACGGGCAACCGGAGTGGTTACACCGCCGTTTGAAGGCGTAGTAGAAATTGTTCTTATGGGCGCTGATGTTGAAGGAGTAGTAATCGCCGGCCTATAACCATTATTTGAAATCGATGTGTTTGTATTATTTGTATAAGCCCCAAGATTGTACCTACGGGGAGCGATTGTGCGACTGACTGCCCCCGAGCCTGGATAGACATATACTTGCGGATAATAGTAGTAATCATAATAAGGTGAAACATAAAAATTGCTGCTGTAATTATTATATGGATTATAATAAAGACTGTTATACCCATATCCATAGTGATTGTAAGAACCGTATGTGTTGTAAGCATAAGGATTATAATATCCATAATCCTGGTAACCATAACCAAAATCAATATTTACATTACTGCGATATCTCGGATCTCGGATGCCTCGCCTTATTTGCATGTCCTCGCTATTATAATCTGAATTGTTATAAGCATAGCTGTCTTTTTCATCCTGGCTGTTCGAAGTTACGTAAACATCTTGCGCAGGAGCCGGTGAATAATAGACATCGTCTGGAGTTTGACCGGTACGATAGGCAGAACTGCAACTGCCCAATATAACTATTAAACCCAGGAGAAGTAAAAGTTTTGTTTTCATGGCTTTAAGTTTATAAGAAATTAAAATTGAAGTTATTACTTTTGCGCGGAGCGCTGTGTAAATTTAATCAAAAAGAACAGTTATCTAACGTTTAAAAAACTCCGGGGGTGTTAAAATATAGCCAAGAAGAAGTGCCATTTTGTTTTGCAAATAAACATCAGAATTTCAACAGATTTTTCGCGGCAAAAACGATACGTATTATCCCTGGAATTCTGGCTAACTTTTCTAAATAAATTCCCCCATATTGATGATCTTAAAAAAAATGACCACGTTCGATAATAGAAAATGAATTATTAAAAAAGATATAAAGAATTAAATGAGTAAAGAAATTACGAGCAGGGAAAGCGACTATTCTCAATGGTATAATGATATTGTTATAAAAGCAGGCCTGGCCGATTACAGTGCAGTAAGAGGTTGCATGGTGATAAAGCCCTACGGTTTTGCATTGTGGGAAAACATGCGTGACCAGATCGACAAAAGATTTAAAGAGACCGGCCATCAGAACGCCTATTTCCCCTTATTTATCCCAAAAAGTTTTCTGAGTAAAGAAGCTTCCCATGTTGCAGGCTTTGCCAAAGAGTGTGCTGTTGTGACTCATTACCGGCTTATGAATGACCCCGATGGCGGAGGGATTGTTGTAGACCCTTCAGCTAAACTGGAAGAGGAACTAATTGTGAGGCCCACATCGGAAACGATTATTTGGAATACCTATAAAACATGGATTCAATCTTATCGTGATCTTCCTTTGCTCATAAATCAATGGGCGAATGTTGTGCGGTGGGAAATGCGCACAAGGCTTTTCCTGCGCACTACCGAGTTTTTATGGCAGGAAGGCCACACAGCGCATTCAAACTCACAGGAAGCCATAGAAGAAACCTTAAGGATACTTGATATCTACGCAGAATTTGCTGAAGAATGGATGGCTGTTCCCGTGATAAAAGGCATTAAGAGTATAAATGAACGCTTTGCAGGTGCGGTAGATACCTATTGTATTGAAGCACTTATGCAGGATGGTAAAGCATTACAGGCAGGCACTTCGCACTTCCTGGGACAAAATTTCGCTAAGGCATTTGATGTACAATTCACCGATAAAGAAAACAAGCTTGATTATGTATGGGCAACAAGCTGGGGCGTAAGCACCCGGTTAATAGGGGCATTGATAATGGCGCATAGTGATGATGACGGCCTCATACTCCCTCCGAAAATTGCACCAATACAAGTGGTGATTGTTCCGGTTTATAAAACTGATGAGCAAAAGCAAATGGTGGATGAAAAAGTGAACTTGTTTATGGAAGATTTTAAAGCCTTAGGAATAAGAGTGAAATATGACGATGATGATAGCCGTCGCACCGGCTGGAAGTTTGCCGAGTATGAACTAAAGGGCGTGCCTTTGCGAATCGCAATCGGCGCTAGAGATTTACAAAATAATGTAGTGGAGATTGCACGCAGGGATACCAAAGAAAAAAAATCCATATCCATGGATGGATTGGCAAGCACCGTTTCACTATTGCTAAACGATATACAGGCAAGCATTTTTAATAAAGCAAAAGTTTTCCGCGACAACAATATTAGAAAGGCAGATACATGGGAAGAATTTGTAAAAATTCTTGATGAGCAGGGAGGATTCGTGTCTGCTCACTGGGATGGTACTGCCGAAACGGAGGATAAGATTAAAGAAAAGGGCAAAGCGACCATACGTTGCATTCCTCTAAATAATTTGCAGGAAGAGGGCAAATGTATACTTACGGGAGCTCCGAGTAAGGAAAGGGTCTTATTTGCAAGAGCCTATTAGTTTAATGTTCCTTCAAGGTAGCCTGCTCTTACTTTATATCATTTCCCGCGGATTTTTTACCTTATTATTTTTGCCGGAAGCTTACGTTGATTTAGTTTAGTGAAATCATTTTATTGCCTTCTTAAATAAACAGCAGTAAACACAAAATCACAACCAAAACTAAAATCAACGGTATGATAAATCAGGATTTACTAAACAATGATCTCCAGGTTTCCCCAGGCGGGCTGAGTTACTTGACAGAATCTGCACGATGGGGGAAGTTCCTGGCAATAATGGGCTTTATTCTCTGCGGATTTATGTCCTTATTAGCTTTTTTTATACCAGCACTGTTTACTCAAATACCGCCATATAATTCAATGTCAACTTCCATGAGTTCGGGAGTGAAAGTAGGAATGACCATTGTGTATTTATTTTTAGCGTTGATGATGTTTTTCCCGTGCTTTTATCTTTATAAATTTTCTGTAAAAATGCAATCTGCTGTAAAAGCAGTAAGCCAGGAGAATTTTGATGAATCGCTGATGAATCTTAAATCGATGTTTAAATTTTATGGTGTGTTTACAATTATTATTCTTTCCCTGTATGCGCTTATAATAATAGTAAGCATTTTGACCGCTGCGATTAGATAGTTAAGTATTTCCGTTACTTAGTAGCGAGATAGTTATAATCCGCCAGGAGTTTTTCAAGAAAATCAATTGCGTATAAATCGGTACTTATTTTTAATACTTCCTGCACCTTGTACGCCACCCGTACACAGGTTTGAGTATTGTGATTTTTGTAAAAAAGGCTTATCACATTTTTTATAGTATTGATGTCGCGGTCACTGAGTTTTAAAACCTCGGGAAATTTTACCACATAATTTTCGGGTTGTATGTCCATAAATACCGTATCATTTACGGTGAAAACCGATTTTGTATTTACGACTACTGTATTAGCTGCCAGGTCGCCAAGCCGCTGATTTTTTTTTGCAATGGCAATAATAATTACTACAATAATCCCAAAGAAACCCGTGACAAGAATATATACAATGAGGCTTTCGCGTGTAAGAATGGTATATCCGAAAAAAAAAGGCCATTCGTAAGCTTTAAACATCCATCGCACGATGTATTGGCTTAGCTGTGGTTCGCCGCCGTCGAGGCTTATCACTCTTATGTTCAATAATTTTTTTCCGATCGTTTGGCCATGCATGAGCACTTCGCACACCAGCGAATACAGAAGCATAGGAAGTGAGATAGTAAGAATATCAATTCCCACATGGCTTCTGAGTTCAGAGTCACTTACTATATTAAATCCCCCATAGTAAAAATATTTCATGCTGACAAAGAATAATATTAGCAGCGTAAAATCAATGAGATAAGCAAAAAGCCGTTTATGAAATTCTGCGATTTCAAACTCCAGGTCAATATTAAAAGGGGTAGCTATCTGGATAACGGGCATAAGGCAAATTATTATTTTTAAAACATAATGTGATAAATTTTTTTAATCCGGTTGGTCCCATAGTGTTTGGGATAGGTTTTTCCCTAATTTTATGCAATGCGTGAAGCGAGGTTTATTAAAAAAAATGTTGATAAATGGAATCAGTATCAGCATGAAAAAACAAACGACCCTGATGAAATGGCCGACAGGTTTGTAACCTTGCTGGACGATCTTTCTTACGCAAAGACTTTTTATCCCCAGAGCAAAGTGACCAGGTGGATCAACGGTATCGCTGCAGGTATTTATCAAAGTATTTATCAAAATAAAAAACAAAAATATTCGAGGATATGGCTTTTCTGGAAGTATGAACTTCCCTTACTTTTTCGCCGTTACCACAAAGTTTTTTTATTCACTTTTATACTATTTGTTTCCTTTGTAGCCATAGGTGTTATTTCTTCCACAACCGACCCTAATTATGCACCGGATTTTTTTAACCACAAAGTGCAGCCCGGGTATTATGACGATACCATTTCGCGTATTCGCAAAGGAGACCCGTTCGGGGTTTATAAAGATGACAACCAATTTTCCATGCTGGTTCGTATCGCATATAACAATATAAGTGTGGCCTTTAAAGCGGTTGTATTTGGAGTCCTGTTTGGCATTGGTACCATACTTTTAATGTGGACGAACGGAATTATGCTGGGCTGCTTTCAATATTTATTTTTTTCACAGGGCCTCGGCTGGCAATCTGTTATGGTAATTTGGATTCATGGTACTATCGAAATTTCCTCGATTGTAGTAGCAAGCTGCGCAGGACTCATACTTGGCTTTGGCTGGCTTTTCCCCGGCACATATACAAGAAGGCATTCTTTCTTAAAGTCCGCCAAAGACGCAATGAAAATTTGTGTAAGCCTGGTTCCTCTCTTTATTGTAGCGGCTTTTTTTGAAAGCTATGTTACACACCTTATGAGCAACACGTTTCAAAGAGATTCTCACGATCTTGGGCTTCCCGTACCTGTGAGCGTTATTATTCTCAGCGGTTCATTCTTTTTTATTTTATGGTATTTTGTATTATATCCTGTTAGTCTTCACAGGAAAGGCGTAGTGCTTGCAGATGGAAAAATTATAAAGAACGGAACCGTTTATGAATTGTAGAGCCCAAAGATTTTTAATAATTGCTGTTTGCTCATTAATCTTTTACAGCCATTCCTTTGCGCAGGATTCTTCGGATTTACAAACAGATACTGCTTACAGTCCTGAATATGAAGATTCATCAAGTAATTTGTCTGAAATTCCTGAAGATACTTCGATTGTCAAAACAGCTTTTGATATCAGGGATGACTCTTTGCAAAGATGGAAAGGAAGCCGCGACTTTGCCTATATAGCTTATCTCGACAGCCTTTTGAAAAAAGAAAAAGGGCTTAGAATGGATACCGTGAGTGTTGGTAACTCAGGGAAAAAGAGAAGTTCAACTGCTTCTTCAGAAGGAAATAATTTCCTTAATAGCTTTCCGCTGCAAATATTTTTCTGGGGAGTTGCTATTTTTTTTATTTGCTTTATCATTTATAAATTATTTCTCACAAATGGGATTTTTTCAAAGAGAAATACAAAGATTGCTGATCCGCAAACGGAGAGTGAACCTGAAGGACTAAATGAATATTCGGAGTATGACAATCTCATTAGCGATGCAGAATCAAAAAGTGATTACAACTTGTCCACAAGGTATTTGTATTTGCAAACGCTTAAAAAGCTTGCTGACAAGGATTTGATTCTATATTCACCTGACAAAACGAATTACAGCTATGTGAAGGAATTATCGAACAAAAGTTACAGGCAGGAGTTTGCTTCACTTACACTTAATTATGAATACGTATGGTACGGAAAGTTCGAAATAAACAACGAACGCTACCGGAAGTTGAAAGAGCAATTCTTTTCATTCAACAAACAAGTATAACCTTTTTGAAAATATCTTTTATATACAGAATTTTTTTTATCATCTTTTCAGTCGCCTGTATTGGTTGCGGAAATTCGGGTAAGCGTGTGCTGCCGCCCCTGAATGAAAATTACCGTAAAAGCGATAAACAACCATTCGGCACTTTTGTGGCCTATAACCAGTTCAAGCATCTGTTTGGCGACCGGTATGTGGAAGATATTACAGAACCATTTGATGATGTGTGGCAAAACATAAAATCTTATTCGACCGATAAAAAATATTCGCTTTATTTTCTTATTACTAAAAATCTCGTTTTAAATTATTCTGAGATAAAAGCCTTTTTAGATTATGTAAGAGCGGGCAACGATCTTTTTATTTCTGCAGATTACATCGACAACAAGCTGCTTGAAAATATAAATTGTAATACACAAAGGCAGGGTGAGATTACCGAAGAACTAAAAGGCAATATGCATGAAACCCATGTAAACATGTACTTCGGCCACGATTTTAATGCGCCCTCCTATGGTTATTATTACTATCCTTTCTTAAACGCGCTGTCGGAATATGATACTGCATTCACAAGAGTTTTGGGCACCAATGAAATCAATGAGCCCGATTACATTGTTTTATTTTCCGGGAAAGGACGAATTTATCTTCATGTAGCGCCACGCATTTTTGGAAACTATTTTTTGCTTACAAAAGACAATTATAAATATTTCGAAAATGTGATTTCCTACCTGCGCCCCGATCCTAAAAATATTTACTGGGATGAATATTATAAAAATTCAGGATCATCACGGCGTAGAAATAATAATAAGGGCGCTGCGGATGATAATTTTTCCTCGTTAAATGTTATTAAACAACATCCCCCTTTGTTATGGGCATTCTGGATCGCCATAGTGGGATTGTTTTTGTTTATCCTCTTCAACATAAAGAGGAAGCAAAGAATCATACCGGTTGTGAAGCCTAATGTGAACACAACCGTTACTTTTACCGAAACTGTTGGCAGATTATATCTTCAGAAAAAAAATAACAGGCATATCGCAGACAAGATGATCACTTATTTTTATGAGCATATTCGGAATAAATATTTCATAAGTACCGCAAATATTAATGATGATTTTATGAATTCACTTTCCGGTAAAAGTGGTTTTCCCAAAGAAAAAACACGGGAGTTATTTTCACTTATCCAACAAATTCATTCAGAAGAAGAAATAGATGATGCGTTATTGCTGAAATTAAATACAGAAATAGAAAACTTTACAAAACTAAAAACCTGATGGAAGAGAACCTATTTGAACAGAGGATTGACCTGAGCCCGTTAAACAATGCTGTTGCTGATATAAGAAAGGAGATCGGTAAAGTAATTGTTGGCCAGCATGAAATGGTGGACATGCTTATGATTGGCTTGCTGTGTGATGGACATATTTTGATTGAAGGAGTTCCCGGGGTTGCAAAAACCCTCACGGCCAAGTTGATGGCAAAGATCATCAATGCTGATTTTTCCCGGATACAGTTTACACCGGATCTAATGCCAAGTGATGTTCTCGGCACTTCAGTTTTTAATCCCAGCGAAGCAGAGTTTCAATTCAAAAAAGGGCCAATTTTTAGTAATATTATTTTGATAGATGAAATAAACCGTGCTCCGGCAAAAACGCAGGCCGCATTATTTGAAGTAATGGAAGAACGGCAGGTTACTATTGATGGAACCACGCACATTATGCAGTTTCCATTTATTGTGCTGGCTACGCAAAATCCTATTGAGCAGGAAGGAACATATAGGCTTCCGGAGGCACAACTTGACAGGTTCTTATTTAAAATAAGCGTAAAGTATCCAACCCTTGAAGAGGAGATACATATACTTTTAAACCAGCAATCACTTGCTCAAAATTCGTTACTTGGGGATGTAAGAAAGATTATTTCTCCGGGCGATATATTGCACTACCGGCAACTGATACATGAAATACTTATTGATCCGAAGCTGGTTGAGTTTATTGCGAAAATTGTGAATGAAACCAGGAATAACCCTTCTTTATTCCTGGGCGCATCGCCACGTGCTTCGCTTGCCATCCTGAGAGCGGCAAAAGCCAACGCCGCCATAAAAGGAAGAGATTTTGTAAAGCCGGAGGATGTGGTTGAAATGGCCGCGCCGGTAATGAGGCACAGAATTATTTTAACACCTGAAAAGGAAATGGAGGGCATTACACCTGATGAACTTATTCAAAACATAATTAGCAGTATTGAGGTGCCCAGGTAAGAGTTTACATCCTAAAATAATAAAGCAAAGATTAATTCCAGAATATTGTCTGCTCTAAAAAAATATATTGGCGACCTGTTTCTTACAATTCGTTTTTACGCATCCATATTGGCATGCGTAATCCTTTTCGTAATTGCATTTTATATTACTGCCCTTAACTTAATAGCTATTTTATGTTTTTTTGTTTTTTTTATGCT
Organism: Chitinophagales bacterium; assembly: GCA_038251675.1. GTDB lineage: Bacteria > Bacteroidota > Bacteroidia > Chitinophagales > Chitinophagaceae > Ginsengibacter. Next base: position 29,360 of record JBBSBD010000009.1, read on the forward strand.
GTGCCTGGTTGATTATGGTTTTTTATTTTTTTCAAAAAAGGCCGCATCGGCAAGAAGAAATACATCCGGGCGGCTAAGTAACGGCGATGAAAATAAAATTGAGCTTATTGTAAAAAATGATTTTTCTTTTCCCATTACCGTAAAAATAATTGATGAATTACCTCCGCAGTTCCAGGTAAGAAACTGGCAAAGATTCTTATTCCTAAAGGCGCGACAGCAAAAGAAAATACAATGGTTTCTAAGGCCATTGCAAAGAGGAGAATATCATTTTGGAGATATTCATTTATTTGTGTCATCGCCATTAAAATTTCTCAGCCGGCGAATAACAATCGATGCGCATGAAACCATTCATGTGTATCCCTCTTTTATGCAGTTGCATAAATACGAATTGCTTTCCAACGCTACAATACAACATGAAAGCGGAAGCAGCCGAATGCGTAAAATAGGCCAGAGCATGGAGTTTGAGCAAATCAAAGAATACGTTACCGGTGATGATATACGTACACTTAACTGGAAAGCGTCTGCAAGAAGAGGTAGCCTGATGATAAATAATTTTATGGATGAAAGGTCTCAGCAGGTGTATTGTATTATTGACAAAGGTCGCCTTATGAAGATGCCATTTGGCGGACTGACCTTACTAGATCATGCGATAAATAGCTGCCTTGTACTGAGCAACGTTTGCCTGAAAAAACAAGACAGGGTAGGAGTAATCACTTTTTCAAATACCATTGGTTCAGTTCTCGCCGCAGACCGCAAGCCGGTTCAAAAAGAAAATATATTACAGTTATTATATAACCAATCAACGGATTTTCTTGAAAGCGATTTCGAAATGTTATACATGCAAATTCGCAATCGTATTAAGCATAGGAGCCTGCTGATACTTTTTACAAATTTTGAATCCTTATCAGGTTTGAACAGGCAACTGGATTATTTACGCTCGCTTGCAAATCATCATCTTTTGCTTGTAGTGTTTTTTGAGAATACTGAATTGACCAAGCTTGTAAACTCAAGTGCAACCAATATTGAAGAAGTTTATATTAAGACCATTGCTGAAAAATTTGCTTTTGAAAAAAGGCTTATTGCAAAGGAGCTTTCAAAATATGGGATTTTATCATTGCTAAGTTCTCCGGAGAAGCTTACCGTCGCTACCATTAATAAGTACCTCGAATTAAAAACAAGGCAAGCAATTTAATTTTTTTAATGACTAATAATACATTTGAAGAGGGAAGAGTTTTACTCATAAATAAGCCATTGGAATGGACATCTTTTGATGTTGTGAGAAAGATTCGTAATACAATTAAAATAAAAAAAGTGGGGCATGCGGGAACACTTGATCCACTTGCAACAGGACTATTAATTGTGTGCACCGGAAAGTTTACCAAGAAGATCAATGAATATATGGCGCAGGAAAAAGAATATATAGGCTCAATAACCCTGGGCGCCACAACTCCAACTTACGATTTGGAAAGTGAGCCGGGAAATTTTAAATCACTGGATGGCATTACTGACAAATCAATTTACGAAACAACTAAAAAATTTACCGGTGAGATTATGCAGGTTCCACCGATACATTCAGCGATAAAACAAAAAGGAAAACCTGTTTACCTGCTTGCACGTAAGGGAGTGGATGTTATACTAGAGCCAAGAAAAATCTCTATAAGTAAATTTGAAATTACACAGATAGAAATGCCTGAAATATTTTTTAGAGTCACCTGCACTACCGGAACTTACATACGCAGCCTGGCAAATGATTTTGGCGAAGCGCTTAGCTGTGGCGGTTATTTAAGCAGTTTATGCCGCACCCGCATTGGCAATTTTGAATTAAAAGATGCAATGAGTGTTGAAGACTTTGTGAATTCAGTTAATAAAAAAGCGTAGAGTTTACTATTCTTAGAATTTAAATATTCTCTGAAATGTCCAGAACAATGCTACTAACGCAATGATTGCTGATAAAGGATAAACAATAACCTGTTTATACCATGCCTTTTTTCCAAAGGGTAAAATGAGAAGAAGAAACACAAGAATTATTACACTTATTTGTCCAAGTTCCACGCCTACATTGAATGAAAAAATTGACGTGAAAAACTTATTTCTCGGCAGACCTATTTCATTAAGGGCGCTGGCAAAACCCATTCCATGAACGAGGCCAAACATAAAAATGATTGCTACTCTCCATGCTTTTAATTCGCTCAGCAAAATATTTTCAATGGCTACAAATGCAATTGACAATGCAATTAAAGGTTCAACAATATCTATCGGCATTTTTATAATTCCTTTCATGCTCAGCGCAAGCGTTATCGTATGGGCAACAGTAAAAGCAGTGGCCTGCCATAAGATCGTTTTGAATTTAGTATTCAAAAGGCACAGGCTTACCACAAATAAAATGTGGTCAAGCCCGTAAGGAACAATGTGGCTAATACCCAATTTTAGATAATACCATACTACATCGCCGGCAGGCGCTTTTTCGAGATCGTAATTTATAGTATGTCCAAGCGATGTAAAGGGCAACATCAGCAAAATAAGCCCTGCAATAATTCTGTAATTATTTTTAGATTTTAATTCCATTATTCTATAGTCCTTTTAGCGAGAGTTCGCTTTCCGATTTTAAGCCCGGATCTATTCCGGGATTATTTTTTAAACCTGCATCCAAAAGAGTCATTGCTTTTGCATGGTTGCCGCTCTTTGCATAAACAAGTCCTGCCTGGCAAAGTAAAGTAGGATTTTGACAATTTGTTTTTAATGCCATTTCCATGTAATTAGCCGCTTTTTGGGCATCGCCGCTTTTATAATATACCCAGCCTACGGTTTGGTTTACATCTATATTTTCCGGCCTCCTGTTATATTCAATTAATGCATGCTTTAATGCATTTTCTGGGTCGTTTTGCAAAAGGTAGGCATAGGCAAGTTCCCTGTCAGCATAGTGGCCAATGCTCTCATCCTGTTCTCCTTTTTTGCCGTCATTGTTCATTCCATCAATAATATTTTTTAAAAGGCTGTTTGCTTTTTCTTTATTGCCATTCATGCGATACAGTTGCGACAATTGTTCTTTAATTGCATAGTCATCTACTGCCGCCGATGCCTGCTCATAATATGAAATCGCTTTTGGTAAATCGTTGTTCAGCATGGCAATATGGCCGAGCCCGGCTGTTGCATAAGGATAATCCGGACGCTCCTGCAGTGCGATCATATAATGCATCTCCGCGCTTTTTAAATCGCCCATATTTTCGTATAAACGTGCCAGTTGTATTCTTGTCCATTCGGTAGGCTCATCGCCTGCGCCACCTGACTCTACTGCAAGTTTCATTGCTTGTATTGCACCGGGGTAATCGCCATGAATCTCGCGCAGATATGAAATGCGGGCGTATGAACGAATATCCGGGCGGATGGAAACCATCTTATCTGAATTCTCAACGGCTGCTTTATAATTGCCCATCTCAACATTTCCATCTACGAGCATTCCATATATTAATGCATTGTAAGGATTTATTTTTTGAGCTTTTTCAGCAATACTAAGCCCATCAGCAAAATGATGCTGCGACATATAGAGCAAAGCTTTTAATGTTAGCGCTTCAAAATTTTCAGGTTGATCTTCAAGAACACTGTTAATATACTTCATAGCGGCTGCATCATAATATATATAGTTACCGGTAATTCGGGCTTCCTGTATGTAGAGACTGGATAGTGCTATGGCAGCTTTTATATCTTTTGGATTACTGTGTACTGTATTAATAAGTTTTTCTGCGGCTTCTTTCGTCTGCAACCATTCAGCGGCGGCGCCCTTTGTATCTTTTCTTTCAATAAGAGGATAAGTTGCATTTTTTAGTTTTACCTGGTTGATGCTATAACGAATTACTACAAACGCAGATATAGAGAAGAAAAATGCAATTAATAAAATGTAGATAAATTTCTTTTTCATAATGTAATGTTGTAAGGGAGAAAAGCTTTGGAAAATAAGCCCGCAATTTTCGCTGCGGGCTTATTGTATTAATTGATTTAGATTATTCTTTTACTACTGTTATTGTTTGCCTGGTGCCACCGTCTTTATTTCCCGAAATGAAATAAGAACCTTTGGCCATTCCATTTGCATTCCATTGAGTTGTATAGGTGCCGGCTTCAACTTTTTTATTTACCAACACTTTCAATGGCTTACCTGAAGCATCATACAGCATAATCTTCACTACGGAAGGAGCCTCTACATGATACCGTAATGTATTGCCTCCTGTGGTGTTTATTGGGTTGGGTGAAGTTGCGATTTCAATACCTGGCGAAGCAAGACCAAGAGGCTCTGAAGTTGCGGGACCATTAGTTTTCATGTTAACTGAAGGTGCTGATGTTGGTGTAGCGCAATCACAATTGTGATCTCCTGACCATGGTGTTTGTACGAAGGGGAAAGTAGTTTTAAACGAGGTATCGTTAGCATTTACCCCGGTGCTGTAAGTTAAAACGCTTACAAGGTTTGGAGTTACGGGACTACCGCCTGCTACGTAATCATCATACCAAAGGCCTATAGCTGCTAAAACTACGCCACCCACTGCTTGTAATTCAATGCGGGTTACGTCATCTTCGAGCCTTCTTCCGTTAGGGAAGCCATCCATATTAGGGATAAATTGCAGGTTTGCGTCGCCGTTATATCTTGGATCAGTTAAACCTAAAACTGCAGCCTGAACTAAACCTTCTGAGCTAAAGTCAGCAGAGTTACGATCAGTAACAGGAACAGCCATATTCAGGCGCAACATATCGCCACCATTTGGTAAAAAGTTATTCATAAATGGTTTACCATCTGCAAGTGGATTACCCATTTTTCCAGTTGCCAGTTGATAAGGCTTCAGGTTAGGAACACCGGTGTGGAAGATTGGCCAAAGATCAACAGACCTTGGTGACTTTTCAGCAGGTAATAATAAACCGCCGAATGCAGCTTCGCTCAACGCCGTGCCATCTAATGCAGCGTTGCCTTTCAGCCTGTACAAGCCATCATTCCCATTGCTAAAGTTGAACGCTCCCAAAGATTTCTTTTGAATTCTCAATGAAGCAAATGCAGGAACTGCGCCGCCAAACTGGTCATCATCCATGTAAAGAGCCAGTTCAGGATTGTAAAAGAATTTTCCAAAAGTGCTTAGTTTAGAAAGATCCTGGTAAGGAGTTAAGCTGTTCCAGTAATCTTTGTATCCAATTGGAATAACAGCTTCGTTAGTAAGGGGCATTCCCAGTCTTGAAACTTGTACCCATGGACCCATATTAGATTCAGTACCATCACCATTCAACGTCCTGATCTTTTGACGGCTGGCAGATGCCCAAACACCAATTACATAATTAGGGTCAAGGATGTTTTTCGCATCGTTAACCGATTTGTGAATTTTAGATAAAGTTCTGATGTCAATTTCTAATGCAAGGGTTGAAACATTTTTACATTTCAAAGCATCTTCGGAGCGGCTTGGTCCCTGGCGTGGCGCATTACCCAAATCAAAGATACCACCAAGGTCAACGAAGAAAGGATCATCTGCTGTACCCGCAAATACTTTTTCCCCGGTTCTTGAAGTAACAATTGATTTTGTGATAAGCGAATTGTAATCAGGAGCATTTAAACCTACAGGCGAGCTGATAGAGCGTGGCCCGATATTATATGCAGGAACAATTCCTTGCTGGCGGGAAACTATTTCCCTAAAACTTTTGCCACCATCAACGCTTCTTTCGAGAGAGTAGCGTGTTTTTAAATTTTCTTTACCAAGCCTGATGTTGAAAAATGTTGTAGGGTCCTGGTTTTCCTTGTAAAAAGTAAAACGATAAACGATGTCATCACCATTAGTTGCTACATCATTGTCGATATGAATTTCATAACGTACATTTTCTCCGAAGGAGTAATAATTCGGGCCGCCATTGGGCAATTGTCCCGGAATGTAGTTGGCAATAATTACAACTTTGTTAGGGTCTGCCGGGCTTCTGAAAGCATACAGATCGGTGTTGTCCGCCAGTGGATCATTAGAGATCATAGGCGCCTCACGGTGACTTGAGGACATTAGTACAGCCGAAATCGCAGTTACTGCGGCCACTGCCACAAATACTTTCAGCTTACTAAGCGTAAAGCTTTTTTTCATTTTTTTTAATTTTAGTGTTAAGAAATCATGTGTAATAATTACTCATTGGAAACAGGATTATCATTTCTTGAAGCAGATATGAGGTGGCGGGTAAACGTAACTGCGAATGTGGACAAGCAATCCATTATCAGCAGGTGTTAAGGGCGGTGGTGTTATACAGGAAGCGGATAAGTATTATAACGATATAAGTGTATGAGATTTACGAAAGTTCGGTTAACATGGTTTTAACAAAGGCAAAAAATGTTTTAGAAACTTTCGATAATAATTAGAAATGAATTTCTATAGCCTTTAGGTGACAAAGTTTATTCCCGGGGGAATGCTTTTATCTAAGCCGCATTGATCAACGAATTTTTTGTGCCGTTTGGTGAGAAAGATGAATTGAAAGCATTAAATTGAGCACCACAAAAAAACCAAAACTTCCATGAAACTATTACTGTCCATCGCTTTGCTTGTATTTCATTTGTCGTCAACAGCCCAGGTTTCGGAAAATTATTCTATCGACAGCGCTTCTGTTGAGCATAAAGATGTGCCTAAAGGTGAAGTACTGAAATTTACTTTCGATACTTCTAAAATTTTCCCGGGCACTACCCGCAACTATTGGGTGTATGTTCCTGCTCAATACACTCCTGATAAACCTGCCTGCCTTTATGTAAACCAGGATGGTATCCAGTGGAATGCGCCAACAGTTTTTGATAACCTCATCTATTCCAAAGAAATGCCAGTGACCATCGGCGTTTTTGTGACACCGGGAGTTGTGAAAGCAAAAAGTTTAACGCCTGCTCTCGACCGTTATAACCGCAGTTTTGAGTATGACGGACTTGGCGACGCGTATGTCCGTTTTATTCTGAATGAAATTTTACCGGTGGTAGAAAAACAAAAAACAAGTGATGGCAGGCCAATTCATATTTCCCGGAACGGAAATGACCATGCTATCGGCGGATCGAGCAGCGGCGCCGTATGTGCGTTCACTGCTGCATGGGAACGACCAAATGATTTTTCAAGAGTTTTCTCGGCAATTGGCACCTACATTGGTTTGCGGGGTGCCGAGCGCTATCCTACGCTTATAAGAAAATACGAGCCGAAGCCTATAAGAATATTTTTACAGGACGGCTCTAATGATCTTAATATTTATGCAGGCGACTGGTGGAAAGCCAATGAAACGATGGAGCGGGCACTCACTTTTTCAGGATACGAGGTGCAGCATGTGTGGGGCGAAGGGCAACATAATGGAAAGCAAGGCACCTCATTATTCCCCCAGGCAATGAGATGGCTTTGGAAAGACTGGCCTCAACCTGTAAAGGCGGGTAATTCAAAAAACCAATTTCTAAGTGATATTTTAATTCCCGGAGAAGAATGGCAATTGGTAGGTGATGGATATAAATTTACAGAAGGCACAGCAACCAATTCGGCCGGTGAAGTTTTTTACCAGGATATACCAACTTCTAAAACCTACAAAGTAGATATTAATGGAAAGCTGGTTGCATTAAAGCTGGATGCAAAAAGAGCCAGTGGAACTTCGTTTGGCCCTGATGGTAAAAGATACGTTGCCGCAGGCGGAACAAAGCAAATACTTTCCTATGATGCGGAAGAAAAAGAAGCGGTAGTCGCAGATAGTATTGCAGGCAATGACCTTGTGGTCGCCAACAATGGAAATATTTACGTTACCGAGCCTGATGGAACCCAAAAACCTTCTAAAATACTTTTGGTGCGTCCTGGTGGTGAAAAGCTGGTCGTGGATGAAGGGATAAAATTTGCCAATGGCGTAACCCTTTCGCCGGATCAAACCCAGTTATATGTTACAGAATCCGCCACTCATTGGGTGTGGGTTTACCAGGTTCAACCAGATGGAACACTTGCTTTTAAACAACGCTATGGATGGTTACATGTTCCGGATGACCAGGAAAACGCATGGCCTGATGGTGTAAGATGTGATACCGCTGGAAGAGTGTATGTTGCTTCACGCCTGGGCATTCAGATTCTTGATCAAACAGGCCGGGTTAATGCAATCATCCCAATTCCTTCAGGCCAGGCATCTAATGTTTGCTTTGGTGGAAAGGATTTTGACACCATTTATGTTACGGCAGTTGATAAAGTTTACCGGCGTAAGCTTAAAGTTCGCGGAGCAAATACTTTCGAGAAGCCATATAAGCCGGTTGCTCCAAGGCTTTAGGGATAAGTTAACTTTAAATTGACGCATATCCCACAAAGACACGAAGATCACCAGGCAATATTCTTAGTGTCTTTTGTGGCTTTGTGGTAAATTGTTTACGACACAATACACTTGACATGGCATTAGAGTAAATTTATCTTTTATCTGGTAATATCAGCTCATGGTAAATCTCATTTGCCCACCATGACCCGTAAATTTTTCTTTATACTTTGTCCTTCGACTTTCAAAATATAAATTCCTTTTGCACAGATTTGCGGAACAGGAATATTAAATTGATTGATTCCGGAATTTACAATTAACCCGCTGCTTAAATAGCTTTTGCCTGTAAGGTCAGAAAGCACGATGTGAATTACTCCTGCATCTTGCACAACGGCCTGAATCTTTATTACATCTGTTACCGGGTTCTTCAATAGTTGTACATCATTCACAAAATCATTATGCTCTTTCAATGCAATGATATTGCTGTAAGAGGTGCCGCCGCCGCCAACAATTTTAATCCGGTAATATACCAATGGCACGTAAAAATTATCACTATAACTATATTGGTTAAATGAATTTCCCTTTCCAGCTTCTGTGCCCGCTTTCGTAAAATTTATTCCATTGGTACTTCTTTCTATTTCAAATTGATCGGTCCGGTCTTCATTAGCTGTACTCCAATTCAATGCTGCGATTCCGTTTTTTCTTGTTGCTGAAAACGAGATTAATTTTACCGGCAAGGTTCCGGATTGTATTCCCATCTTTAAACCGTTTCCAAAACTGCTTACCCAAACTTCGGTGAGGTTATATGGATTAAAAAAAACTCTCTCCGGCTGCCGGAAAGGATAACTGTTCACCAATGCCCACGAAGGAGTAGCGACATCCATATTATTACTGATCCATAATCCCTGGGTTTCCGTAGTGAGATATGCCTGGGAAGGTATTGATGGATTAAAAGTAATAGAAGTAACCCTGTCGAATTGTGTACCTGTAAGCTTTGTCCACGATGTACCCCTATTCGTCGTTTTGAATAGGCCACCTTTGCCATTCGGAGCACCACCCCAACCGCTAAATACACACACATACCATGTATTTTGTGCAGGGTCGGATTGGTCAATTATTATATCTTTTGTCCAATACTGCATATCCGCATGAGAAACATCTGTCCATGAATTTGCTACAGGATCGTAAATAAATACTCCCGAACTGGCGGTGAAAGTGCCACTGGAATTTCTTCGCCCTGAAAAAGTACAAACCATCTTTCCATCATTCAAAACAACAATACTTGCAGGGTGGCTTTCTGTACGCGGCGGATTGGAAAGCTTCGTCCATATTGAACTGCCAAGATTATTCAAATCATTTGTGATCCATATTCCGCCCTGCCCGGTTCCGCCCCCATAATTTATTACGCTGGCGTACATACGATTTGAATTATTGGGATCGGTGGCAAGCCAAAACACAGGATGGTTAAACTGGTGAAGCAACTGCCAGGCCGCGCCGTTATTAGTTGAGTAAATAATTCTGCCACCGGCATCATTCGCATCAAGAATGTTATCCTGCAGGCGGGTGCTTTGATACATATCATGAATACCTGAATTCGCTGCGAACATGGTATTGTTGGTTGTGTGTTTTGCAATACGATACATACTGTTCACCGTATTTCCGGTATAATCAAAACTCCATGTTACACCTGCATCCGTACTTCTGATTCCATTAATATCAGAAAATCCTGCAAACATATTATTCGCATCCTGCCAATGTACCTGCCATGCAGAAGTATTTTCAAGCCCAACGCTATGGTAATATTTTTTTTGCGGAGTGGCAGCGCCTGCCGGATGCTCATCATTTATATTTACATAAGCCTGTTCCCAGTTGGCGCCGCCATCACTTGTTTTATGCACAAAACCAAAATCTCCAAACAAAACTTTGTTAGCATTATTAGGAGCAACCGTAATACCAAAGCATGTTTCGCCAAAGCCCCAACTCCTGTCGCCACCTTGCCCCGACCATCCTGTGCTTATGTTTTGATTGCTTCCAGTTAAAAAAACTTTGTTCCAGTTGCTTCCGGCATTGATAGTTTTTATAACACAGTTGCCGCCAGTAGTTGCATCGCTGCCGCCGAGATAGACTGTATTAATATCATTGACCGCCATACCTGCGTACATCACAAAATCATTAGTTATATTGATACCATTCATTTTTGCAGCCCATACGTTAGGGCCTGCATCCAATGTATAAACACCTTTTGCAAAACCATAATAGTCCCAGGGGAAAATTCCGTTGTAAACATCAGTTGCATCTGCGGTAATGCAAAAGAAGCGGGTAACGGATCCAACTTTTGCCCCGGCGAATGAAAAGATATTTTCGCCAGCAGGCATACCGGAAGTACTCAATTTAGAAAATGAAGTGCCTCCATTAGATGAAAACAAAATGCCTTCATTTGTTCCAATATAAATATTGTTGCTATCAAAAAAAATGCCCGCAAGCGTAATGCCGGCGCCACTGTTAGCCGCCGTCTTTATTAATGTAAAATTTACTCCATAGTCATTGGATATATACAGCGAGCCATAATAATCTATTACCACGCGATTTGGATTTGAATAATCTGCTTTTAATGCATAAACATCTTCGCCGCTCAAAGGATTTCCGGGCAATGCGTTCCATGTATTTCCTCCATCCATGGTTCTTACTGCATAATTGATATTGCCGTCGTTTGCAATACAATAAGCCACGCTATTGTTGTTAGTGAATTCGTAAGTGGAAATATTGCCTATTTGCAGTTTTGTAAAAGGAACCTGCGAATAGGTATTTCCAAAATCTGTGCTATGGAAAAGCTCACTCATATCGCAGGCGATATAAAATTCATTATCATTTGCAGGATTAATGGTTGGGTAAAATAAGCTTCCGCCACCGCCTACTCCACGCGGCTGCCAGGTTGATGGCTGAGCAACAGAACAAAAGTTTAAAGTGATTAGTAAGAATGCCAAAAGCATCCGTGCAGAAGGTTTTGGATTTTTCATAAAATAATTTTGGTTCAGGAGTTTAATTATAGGCAGGGTATCATTAGCAAAAATTTTGCCACACACTTGTTTTTAAAGTGGGAGTTATTTTTACCAGTGACATTGACAGTACTGAATTGTGAATTAATAGCTTAAAAATGGGATCACTTCTTTTTAAAACTATAAACAGCATACCCAACTAATTCCTTAATATAATAATACCAGGTTCCCAACGCAGATAACGAGGGGATGAAATCTTCTATTTCAGTTCTTCCTTTGCCCGCAATATAATTGCATGGATAAGGTATTACATCAACACCCATTTTTTTGTAGGTGGCCAAAGCTCTCCGCATGTGATAAGCAGAAGTGACAAGGATGAAGGGTGGGCTTAAGTGGGCGCTGTCTAATAATTTCTTCGAGAACAGGGCATTTTCATAAGAATTTCTTGAACGGTTTTCGATAATAATATCACTGTCCGGAATATTAAAATCTTTAAGCTGTGTGGCCACCCAATCGCTTTCCCTGAAATCGGTAGGTAATAATTTTGCATTGCCACCAGAAATAAGAAGATGCGAGACTTTGCCTTCTGCTTTCAATTTGATAAGTTGTATGAACCGGTCGGATGTAGAGTTGAAATAACCATGGCCGTGATAATCTTCAGACACAAAACCACCCAGCACAATTGCGCAGCTATATTTGCCGCCGGGAGGCAATGTTGTTTCTTTTGCATCCCACCACCTCGCGAACCTGTCAAGCAAAAAAGGATTAGAGAACAAGAGAAAGGTTGCAAGGGAAATACCATAAGAGATCTTTTTCAGGTTTTTCCTCTTAGTGAAATAGCCTATAGCTAAAAACAACACTACCCAAAATATTGGCGAAAGCAGAAAGGTGATCAGTTTAGAAACTATAAAAAACATTTTTTAATATTTGAATTTATCATCCAGTTAGTGGCACGACAAGATACTTACCAACAACAAGTTTTGGTAAAATAATTCGAATAACAAAAATTTACGCATTTCTGCGCAGGATTGAATTAGGGGTAAAAAATGGCACAAATTAAATTGGTATGAATTTTTAACGCATCGTAGTGAGCGCTTACATTCAGACTTGAGCTATGAGAAGTATAAGTACCCCGCAATATATTGACTATCCTTCCTTTTCTACAAGCAATCTTTCGCACACTATATTACTCAATGATTCCGCCTGTCTTTTACCATAACTAATAATTACAGACTTGTCGAATGGTTCTATGGCCTTAATCTTGATTTTAAGCCCCAACCGCATTTCACGTGCATTTAAAAATTTGAGAAACTCGGAAGAAGTATTTATTACGGCAGCCAGCTTAACCGTTTCGCCAACCTCGCAATCGCTTAGCTTACTATAATCTTTCCAAACTACTTTTCCATTTTTATCAGGTATCGGAGAACCATGCGGATCAATTTTTGGATAGCCAAGCATTTCATCCATCTTTTCAAAAAATGCCGCGGATTGTATATGTTCTATTTGTTCTGCTATATCGTGAACATCTTCCCAACCCATCTTCATTTTGTCAACCAGGAACATTTCGGTGAGGCGATGTTTTCGTATGATCAGACCGGCTTCTTTCTTCCCTTTTTCCGTAAGGCGCAAAGGCTTGTAACTTTCATAATGAACCAGTTTTTTTTCTCCCAGCTTTTTCATCATACTGGTCACTGTGGGCATTTTTATCTCAAGACTCTTGGATAATTCTGCAACATTTACCTCGCCGCTTTCATTGGCTATGTTAAACAAAGCTTTTAGGTAATTCTCTTCTGTGAGTGAATTCATGAAGCAAAGCTAATAATAATTAGATATGTACGAATAAAATGTTATATCAAATAAAAATAATTTGTTAGATCAATCTAACTTTATACTTTTGCTACCAATACTACCTTAGGGTTTATAAGGATTTTCGGCGCCAGGAGATGACATAACGAAGACAGAAATCAATTTTACTATGAGCATTGTAAAGCATGTTGACACGCATTCCTTAAACGAAGTCCATTCATCGGTCATAACAGAAAAGAAAGGCTGGCGGCAGGTTCTGGCCTTCCTTGGGCCCGCATACCTCGTAAGCGTGGGCTATATGGATCCGGGCAATTGGGCTACAGATATCGCCGGCGGTTCCGCATTTGGCTACAACCTTATTTGGGTGCTCTTAATGTCTAATCTCATTGCCATCCTTTTGCAATCGTTAAGCGCCAGGTTGGGCATAGTAAGAGGCCTGGACCTTGCCCAGGCGTCAAAAAATGCTTATCCGGCATGGGCAAATATACCTTTATACATACTTGCAGAGATTGCGATAGCTGCCTGCGACCTTGCAGAAATTGTGGGTATGGCTATTGGGCTGAACTTACTTTTCGGCCTTCCTCTTGTTTGGGGCATTTGCTTTACTGCTTTAGATACTTTGCTGTTACTTCTTTTGCTCAACCGGGGAATGCGGGTGTTGGAGGCTTTTATTATCACACTCGTTTTAATTATTGGTTTTTCCTTTTTGGTGGAAATGTTTATTGTTTCACCCGTTTATGGTGATGTAGTGAAAGGATTTGTTCCATCGCAATTAAGCGGAGAAGGTTTGTATATCGCGATAGGAATTATAGGAGCTACCGTGATGCCGCATAATTTGTATCTGCATTCTTCACTGGTACAAACGAGGAAATTTGAACGGTCACATAGTGGAATGAAGAAGGCAATTAAATTTAATTTATTTGATACAACTATTGCTCTTAATCTTGCCTTTCTTGTTAATGCCGCTATTTTAATTTTAGCCGCCGCTGCGTTTTATGTTAATGGATATTTTAATGTTGCCGAAATTCAGGATGCCTCTGTATTGCTCGAAAAATTGTTTGGAAAGGCCGCACCCATGTTTTTCGCCATTGCTTTAATTGCAGCAGGACAGAGTTCTACAATAACCGGGACATTAGCCGGGCAAATTGTTATGGAAGGGCATTTAAATATCAGGATACAGCCATGGCTGAGGAGATTAATAACCAGGTTGCTCGCTATTCTTCCGGCATTATTCACCATTTTCTATTTTGGTTCCGAAGCGCTTGGAAAATTACTCGTGCTGAGCCAGGTTGTATTAAGCCTTCAGTTAGGCTTCGCCGTTATTCCGCTTATTCATTTTAATTCCGATAAGAAATTGATGAAGGAATTTGCCATTAAAACCTGGGTCAAAATTTTAGCGTGGATAAGCGCCGCCATCATTGTCTACTTAAATATGCAACTTGTTATTCAGCAAATCAATGGCTGGATTGAGTCTGCCGGTGGAAATAAAATCCTGGTATATACTATTGTAATACCAATTGCACTGGCGAGTCTCGCATTACTGTTATATGTTTTTATTCATCCTTATTTATCAAAAGGGCTCAAAGAAAGACAACAACTTCCCCATGGCCCCGCGGAGCGTATTACAGTAGGAGAGTCTATAAACTATAAACACATTGGTATTGCAATCGATTTTTCCGGCAATGATCAAAAGATCGTGCAAAACGCGTTGATGATCGGCGGGAAACAGGCGACATATACCTTCATACACGTTGTGGAGAGTGCTGCGGCCCGATATCTTGGGAAAAATGCATTAGATCATGAAACGCAACTTGACAAAAGCAACCTGGTGCAATACAAGGAAAAAGTAGAGGAATTAGGATATAAAGCCGGCACGCAGATGGGCTTTGGAAATCCTGCTGTTGAGGTCTCCAAAATAATTGATCGCGAAAATATTGATTTACTGGTTATGGGGGCACACGGGCATAAAGGTTTTAAAGACCTGGCCTTTGGAAGCACTGTGGAGGCTTTAAGACATAAAATAAAAATCCCGGTGTTAGTCGTCAATTAATACTTGTGAAATATATTTTCCTCTTGTTTTCTTACGCATTCATAGCCCCAGGCTTTGCGCAAAAGCGAGATACCTCCCGCCTGGATGATGATCTTTTTCGTCCCACCTCAAAAAAGCTAATGAGGGAATTCTCGATGGATCGCCCTGATGTAACAGAAAGCGCCTACACGGTTGATGCCGGTCATTTTCAGTTTGAGGCTGATGTTTTTAAAACGGAAAGAGCCACTGTCGGGGAATTAAAGACCATTAAAAATTCTTTCAATGTGGTCAATCTTAAGTTGGGTATTACACCGTCAACGGATTTGCAAGTGGTGGCCGCCACATTATTTACTTCAAAAATTAAGGATGGCACACTTACCGATAGGCAATCAGGATTTGGAGGCCTCACCATTAGGGCAAAGCAAAATATCTGGGGCAATAATAGTGGCAAGACCGCTTTGGCAATTTTGCCATTTGTTAACGTTCCTGCAGTAGCTTCTGAAAAATTTTCCGGAGGAATAACGGTTCCCTTTGCGCTTTCGTTGCAATGTAATTGGGGCTTTGGTGCGCAGGTGGAAACAGACCTCATAAGCAATGCTACAGGCAAAGGCCATCATATCAATTTATTATTTTCCGCCACCGCTTCTCATCCGTTGTCTAAAAAATTTGATTTTTTTGCAGAAGGTGTCGTTACAAGGGAAGGTGAAATTAAAGAGTATGAATATTTTGCCGATGGCGGTTTGATTTATGCTGTTAGGGATAATATAAATATGGACATAGGCATTTATTACGGCCTGAAAAATACATCGCCAAAAAGTTACTTTTTAGGTTTTTCATTCAGGCTCTGATTGCCTTTGCTCACTTCTATTACTACTTTGACAATTCTAAAAATAGTTCCCGGGAATATTTTTTTACTTTGCTTTTCTTATTATGGATATTAGCCTGAACAAATATATTAGCGATACCGGCTTTTGCAGCCGCAGGGAGGCGGATAAATATATTGAGGAAGGCCGGGTAAGCATAAATGGGAAAGACGCAAAAAAAGGCAATCGCGTAACAGAAAACGACAAAGTATTTATTGACGGTGAAGCATTAAAGAGGAAGATGGCGCCGGTTTATATTATGCTTAATAAGCCTAAAGGAATTACCTGCACCACTGATCTTAAAGACAAAACAAATATCATTGATTTCATAAATTTTAAAGCCCGCATCTTCCCAATTGGCAGGCTCGATAAACTTTCTGAAGGACTAATTTTTCTTACCAATGATGGTGATATCGTTAATAAAATTCTTCGTGCAGGAAACGGGCATGAAAAAGAGTATGTAGTAACCACCGACAAAATAATCACCAAAGATTTTATACATAAGATGGGTAATGGTGTAAGAATATTGGGAACTGTTACTAATAAGTGTTTTATAAAGCAGGATGCCGAAAAAAGATTTACGATTATCCTTACCCAGGGACTTAACCGGCAGATTCGCAGAATGTGTGCTGCACTTGATTATAAAGTGACCTCTCTACAAAGAGTCCGCATAATGTATATCAAATTAGGTAATCTCAAGACTGGAAAATGGCGGTATTTTACACCTGGTGAAATCCTGGAAATAAATAAGCGGATTGCTTACAGCAGTAAAACGAATGATATCGAGAGTATGGGAGAATAGTTAAATAAATGTAAGTTAGCGGTCATTGTAAAAGCACTCTGCGGTCACAAACAGTAAATGAAAAATTATCTCTTAGTACTAATGGTTTTAAATTCAACAATTCTGTTTGGTCAAGAACATAATTCTGACACAAACTTTGTAATCAACAAACAAGCTTTTAATATTCAGATAAGAGAAATAAATTCTGACCAGGTTACATTGACAATTTATCGGAACTCAAAAGTTATTAAGGTTGATACACTTGATGCAGGTGGGCTTTCCAATCTTAAATTTCCTGACTTTGACAAAGACGGCAATAAAGACATAATGTTGACCTACATGGGAAATAATTTTACCTATGACTTATATCTCTTTGATAAAACAAAGAATGTATTCAAGTTCGTTAAAGGGTTTGACCGGTTTCCTGCCTCACAACAATTAAAGACAAATCCCAAATATTATTTTTCATATCACAGAGCAGGTTGTGCTGACATGAATTGGGTTAGCGATCTATTTTTTATAACTAACTTTAAAACCATTCACATCGGACAAATTTATGGTAAGGGGTGTGACGCAGGCATCAAAGAAGAACCACAAGTAATTGAAATTTATAAAATAATCGAAAATGCGGAAGACAAAGAAAAATTGATAGCGAAACTTCCCTATCAAAAGAACATTCCGGAGTTTGGCGACAAGTGGGATTTCATAAAAAAGTATTGGGAAAAAAACTATTTGAAAGTGGTGCAGACAAGAACAACGAACCGGTAACGTGGAGTTTTATACTATTAGGGCTTGACCAACAAACATCAGCTAAAAGCAAAGCCAAGCGTCAGTTTCAGCAGGGCAAACATCTTGAACTTTAGTAAAAACAATGAACTTTTAATTATAAATTTAGCAGCGGTACCGGGCTGACGGAAGTAAATATCCCAACAGCATAAAGCCCTGTCCGATATACGATCTCTGATGTACGATGGTCCTTTTCACACTTTAGGTTCCCGGCCTTTCAAAATTTCCTATTTTTTATTTCCTCAAAACGCGGCGCATTGAATTAATTTTGAACTCGTCTTATCATGAATCTGTTTTACATAAAAATGAATGATGATAAAGGTTGACAGGGTAGTAAAATATTTTGGCAAAACAAAAGCCGTTGACGGCATTTCATTTGAGGTAGGCGAAGCTGAAAATGTTGTGCTTCTTGGCACCAGCGGTTGTGGCAAAACAACTACCCTCAGGATGATCAACCGGCTTGTGGAAATTTCCAGCGGTTCGATTTTTATTGAAGGCAAAAATATTAGAGATGTTGCCCCGGAAAGCCTTCGCCGGAATATTGGTTATGTACTGCAACACAATGGGCTGTTCCCTCACTATACCATTGCCGAAAACATCGCTGTTGTTCCCAATCTTTTACAATGGCCCAAAAATAAAATCGCCGGCAGGGTTTCAGAATTATTAGAGCAGTTGAATCTTCCCGCTGATTATGCATCTCTTTACCCGGGCCAACTTAGTGGCGGCCAGCAGCAAAGAGTGGGATTGGCGAGGGCGCTTGCTGCTGATCCTCCTGTGTTACTTATGGATGAGCCATTTGGCGCTCTTGATGCCGTAACCCGCGGCAACATTACCAAAGAATTTTCCCAGTTGGAAGTACTTCAAAAGAAAACTATTGTGATGGTAACACACGACATAAGGGAAGCATTTGATATGGGGGATAAAATTTTACTCATGGACAAAGGAAAAATTGTACAGGCAGGAACGCCTGTCGATTTGTTATTCAGGCCGGCGAATGAATTCGTGTCCGCGTTTTTTGAAGCACAACAAATGCAACTTGAGTTGCATGCGGTATTACTAAAAGATATTTGGCCACACCTTTTCATCAACAATATGGATAGTGAAATTTTAACCGAGGTGGGTGAAAATAAAACACTTTGGGAAGCCCTTGACATTCTATCAAATCAAAAAAATAGTGATATCGCCGTCCGCAATGCTGCGACTGGCGAAGTAAGGCGGGCAGGTTACAATTCGTTGTTCACCGCACTTAGTGCATTAAAGGAAAACAAATGAATGAATCGGGCCAGTCTTTAATTGATTTCATGCGCCAGCAGTCGGGTAAGATCTTCGACCAGGTGCTTGCCCATATCGGCCTTACGTTTATTTCGTTACTCATTGCGGTGGTAATTGGATTGCCATTGGGGATTTTTATCGCCAAAAGAAAAAAATTTGCTGCGCCGGTTTTAGGCTTCACGGGAATATTACAAACAATTCCAAGCATTGCACTGCTTGGGTTTATGATTCCATTATTAGGCATCGGCCCAAAGCCTGCCATTGTCGCTTTATTTCTATATGCCTTACTGCCAATTGTAAGAAATACATTTACCGGCATTACCGGTGTTGATACAGCGGTCAGTGATGCGGCAAAGGGAATGGGCATGAGTGGAAAACAAATACTTACAAAAGTAGAATTGCCATTAGCCCTTCCTGTTATATTGGCTGGTATACGTACGGCTACTGTGATAAATGTAGGCGTAGCAACCCTTGCAGCATATATTGCCGCAGGTGGGCTTGGCGAATTCATTTTTGGCGGTATAGCGCTTAATAACACAAATATGATTCTTGCAGGTGCCATACCGGCAGCTTTGCTCGCAATCTTGTTTGATTTCATTTTGTCAAAAGTGCAGAAAATCAATCTTAAAAAAATAAGGACCGGGTTATGGCTTTTGCCGCTTTCACTTATGATATTATCATCGTTTTACCTCCTTCCCAATCTTTATGGCAGTAAAATGCTGGCAGGTTTTACACCCGAATTTATGGGGCGGAAAGATGGTTATCTCGGGCTTAAGGAAACGTATAAACTAAATATAAGAACGGTTGTTATAAGTGATGCGGTTATGTATAAGGCTGCTTATGAAAAGCAATTGGATGTAATAAGCGGATACAGTACTGACGGCAGGCTGAAGGCATTTGATCTCGTGGCTTTACAGGATGATAAGGGAATTTTTCCTCCGTATTATGCCGCTCCCGTAATTCGTGAAGAAACGCTGAAAAGATATCCTTATCTCAAAGGCGTTCTTAACAAGTTAGCAGGCCATATTAATGATTCTATAATGACGGAACTGAATTATCGCGTAGATTATTTAAAGCAAAGCCCTGAAAAAGTGGCTAAAGATTTTTTGATGGAACAAAGTTTGTATAAGGAACCTAAAAATGGCGATTCCGGTATTGTAAGACTTGGGTCGAAGATATTTGGTGAACAATATATTCTTACTGCTATGTATTCAATATTGATTAAAGGAAATACTGAGTTGCAGGTGGAAACCAAAACCGGGTTGGGAGGAACAAAAATTTGCTTTGATGCACTGGTTAACAACCAGATCGATATGTATCCTGAATATACAGGCACGGGATTGCTGGTCATTTTAAAAGCAAGCGATTCGACTGTTTCTTCATTAAGCGGTAATAAAGATAGAGTGTATGATTATGTTCAGGGGGAATTTGACAAGCAGTATCATTTAAAATGGTTGCAGCCCATAGGCTTTAATAACGCGTATGCTTTAATGATGCGGCGGGAGCAATCTAAGCGGTTGCATATAAAGACGATAAGTGATCTAAAAAATTACCTCGCCAACGGTTCTCTCTTGGAAAAGAATGAGAGAAAAGAAGTGCCTAAAAGATGATTATGGAATTATTGGAAAAATATATTGAGGTAAGAAAATACACCGGGGAGATCTGCGCTCCTTTGAAAACTGAAGACTATGTGGTGCAGCCCATCGTTGATGTGAGCCCACCCAAATGGCACATCGGGCATACAACCTGGTTCTTTGAAACATTTGTTCTTAAACCAAACGTAAGAAATTATGTTGAGTACGATCCCGAATACAATTATGTTTTTAACAGCTATTACGAAACAGTTGGGGCGAGGGTTATCCGTACCGATCGTGGAAATCTTAGCAGGCCTGCTGTTGAAGACGTTTATAAATTTCGGAAACATGTTGACAGTGCTATGGAGGTTTTTTTGTCAAAAAATATATCGAAAAAATTGCATGAACTGGTGACTCTTGGTTTGAATCATGAACAGCAGCACCAGGAACTTTTGTGGACGGATATAAAATATATTTTAGGAAACAATCCTTTGTTCCCCGCTTACAAAAGCCCGGCGAGAGGAGGAGATTTTAAGAGTGAAAATATTGAAAGTAATTTTATACAAATCGAAGAGGGAATTTATGAAGTAGGTTACCATGGTGACGAATTTTGTTTCGATAATGAACTAAGCAGGCATAGAGTTTTTATTAATGATTTAGCCATTTCAAATCGCCTTGTTACCAATGGAGCATTTCTTGAGTTTATGGATGCTGGCGGATACAGGGATTTTAATTACTGGCATGCCGAAGGATGGGATTGGGTGAAAACTAATGATATTACAGCCCCTTTGTATTGGCACTTTATCAACGGAGAATGGTATCAATATACTTATGAAGGATTAAAGCGGCTAAATCCATCGGATGAATTGTGCCACATCAGTTTTTACGAAGCCGCGGCTTTTGCATCGTGGAAAGGAATGAGGCTGCCGACTGAATTTGAATGGGAAATTGCTGCACAAAAATTTGAGTGGGGGAGCAGGTGGGAATGGACAGAAAGTGCTTATCTGCCCTATCCCGGCTTTGCAAAAGCACCCGGTGCGATAGGAGAGTATAACGGAAAGTTCATGGTGAATCAAAAGGTGTTAAGAGGTGCATCTGCCGTTACTTCACCGGGCCATAGCCGTATCACTTACAGGAATTTTTTTCATCCGCATTTGCGCTGGCAATATACAGGTTTGAGATTGGTGCAATAAAATTTATGCTTGAAATAATTACATGATGAAACGATTTTTAGAGGATGTATTGAAGGGGTTGCAGTCAACGCCAAAATATTTGCAATCAAAATATTTTTATGATAAAAGAGGTGATGAATTATTCCAGGCAATTATGAATTGCGAAGAATATTATCTCACCGATTGCGAGCTCGAAATTTTCTCTGAGCAAACTTCATCCCTGGCGGAAATTATTATTCAGCAGCATGCTGATTTTGATGTGGTGGAATTGGGTGCAGGTGATGCGATGAAATCTATTTATCTTTTAAAAGAACTGGTTAATAAAAAAGCGATCTCTACTTATTTTCCAGTAGATATTTCCAATAATATTATCAACCTGCTTCAGCGCAAGCTTCCCGTGCAGGTTCCTCATTTAAATATACATGGACTAAATGGAGAGTATCTCGAAATGCTGAGATCCGCAAAAAGCATTTCACATAAAATAAAACTGGTACTATTTCTGGGTTCAAATATTGGAAATCTTTCTCTGCAGGACGTTCCTGTTTTTTGTAAAGAATTGAGGAGCCATTTGACGCCTGGTGATATGGTACTTATTGGGATAGATCTTAAGAAAAATCCAAAGCAAATACTTGCTGCTTATAATGACAGTGGCGGATATACGAAGGAATTTAACCTTAACCTGTTGCGACGGATCAATAATGAGCTTGGCGGCGATTTTAACCTGAATTCCTTTGATCACTACGCAAGTTACGATCCTCTAAGTGGAGCGTGTAAGAGTTACCTTGTATCCATGACGAAACAGGATGTACATATAGGTGAGGGCGAAAAGCTCTCTTTTGCTAAAGAGGAAACCATATTTATGGAGATTTCTCAAAAATACACTGTCGAACAAACCGACGAGATAGCCGTACATTCAGGCTTTATACCGGTTGCCCATTTTTTTGATAAAAATAAATGGTTTGTAGATGTAATATGGAAATGTGTATGAGC
>JBBSBD010000010.1:0-51405 GCA_038251675.1 Chitinophagales bacterium
AACTATCTTTGAGCCAATGAACACATATAGTCATGATACGGTAGTTCCATTCAAACATTCCACCGATAGTAAGAAAAAGCAGGTGGAGAATATGTTTGATAAAATTGCTTTTCGTTATGACTTTCTCAATCGTTTTTTAAGTGCTGGTATTGATAGAGGATGGCGTAAAAAAGCGATAAAACAGCTCATTTCCTCGCAACCGAAAAATATTCTGGATGTCGCAACAGGAACCGGTGATTTTGCAATTACCAGTTATGAAATGTTGCATCCTGAAAAAATTACGGGGATTGATATAAGTGAAGGAATGCTCGAAGTGGGCAGAAAAAAATTAGAAAAATTAAAACTTCAGGATAAAATTGAGCTGTTAAATGGCGATAGTGAGGCAATTTTTTACGACGATAACTCGTTTGATGCTGTAACTGTAGCTTTTGGAGTAAGAAACTTTCAGGACCTGGAGCAAGGCTTATCGGAAATATACAGGGTACTGAAACCGGGTGGAAAATTGATAGTGCTGGAATGTTCAAAACCATCATTACTCGTAGTAAAACACTTGTATAATTTTTATATGAAGTTTGTAACCCCGGTCGTTGGAAGATTAATCTCAAAAAATAATGACGCATATAAATATTTAAATAACTCTGTTCAACGTTTTCCGGAAAAGAAAACATTCACTCACCTTTTAAACCAACTAGGATATAGACACGCTTTCTACAAAACATTGAGTTTAGGAATATGCACTATTTATTGCGGCGAAAAATAATTTTACTGGTACTGTCATTTGTGTTTTGTTCTACAGCGTCTATGGCGCAGTTGGATAATGTAATAAACCAGGAAGACCATGATGATAAACCCTATCATTTTGGTATAAACCTGGGCTATAATAAATCTCACTTTTCATTTACCCATCATCCTGAGTTTTTGCAACGGGATACTATTATGGATGTTGAGAGCATTAACAGTGCGGGAATAAATCTCGCATGGTTAGTGAATATTCGTATGAGCGATCACTTCGACCTTCGCTTGCATCCGCTCGATCTAACCTTTTCAGAAAAGGAATTTTTATACACTGAGAATTATACACCGGATACGATGGTTTCCAAGAAAGTTCAGTCTATTACACTGAGCTTCCCGGTTCATATAAAGTTCAGCAGCGATCGCATAAAAAACTTCAAAGTATATACGATCGCCGGTGGCAAATTTGACTATGACCTGGCGAGCAATGCAGGTGCAAGAAAGGCGGAAGATCTTGTCAAGTTGAAAAGTTCTGATATAAGTGTTGAAGTAGGAATGGGCTTCCATATATATTTTCCATACTTCGTGCTTTCTCCTGAAATAAAACTTAGCAGTGGGCTCTCTAATCTTCACAGCCGTGACCCTGACTTACGTTACTCTAATGTGATTGATAAGATCAATTCAAAAATGATCACGTTTTCTTTGACGGTGGAATAAAAATGCAATTCCCCCTTTTTCTAACAAACAAAAAATAACCTTCATAATTCATCGCTACAGGCCTAAGTTTTACCACCGGACCGGGGACGGTATGCTTTTAAAACTTCACCGTAAGCCCAACTCCAATCAAAGATTTTAATTGCCATGCCGGTGAATCATTATTAGGCCCAAAAAGTTTAATATCGTCATCGTAGATAAGATCGAGTTCAAGGCTTGCGGCAAGAACTTTGGAAAGTTTCGCTGTAAATAGATTGTTCATTAGCACATCTACATTTTGGGGATTGTGCTGATAATTTGAAAACAGATCAAGTCGCCCATTATAGCTTATACTTTTATTTAGATTTTTTAAGTACTTGATACTTGCAAATGCTCCTATTTCATTTTTTACCTTTTTACCAGGAGTTACTCCATACGCGCCCTTTGCTGATAGACTATCATCATTAACTATCGTCCATCGGGATGTGAGAGGTGACACAAAAATTGATAACCCTTCTGCAGGTTTATAGTTCAATCCAAGGCTTAATAAAACGTAACCAG
The DNA here is from genome assembly GCA_038251675.1 of Chitinophagales bacterium. Classification (GTDB taxonomy): domain Bacteria; phylum Bacteroidota; class Bacteroidia; order Chitinophagales; family Chitinophagaceae; genus Ginsengibacter. The sequence goes on from JBBSBD010000010.1 coordinate 1,987, forward strand.
GCGCAAAAAAATTTGATAACAATTCTTTCGTATTTGAGCCTGTATAGTTATATCCTTTTGCAAATTGAGTGCGGACATTAAATAGCGCCGTCAGGTCTAGCTTGGGATTCAATGCATACCCTAATTTTGATAGTACATCGATGCGGTCATCATTTTTTCTACTGCCGAGGCTAGTTGTATTAAGATATCCAAAATTAAGATCCAGTGTATTATCCCAGCTTATCTTCTCTTTCTTGTAAAAGGCGAAAACGCCGAAGTATGAATTAAGGGTAAAAGAAAAATCATCACCCCCTGCACTCCAGTTGCTTTGGCTACCCTGCCCAATATTGAGGTTAAAAACCCCACCAGTGTGCCATGTTTTACTACTATCTGTATTTTCCTTTTTTATCTCCTTTGTTGCATTATCCTTTAGATCTTTCACTGTCGGATCTTGTGCATTAGCAATCTGGTAAAAGGCAACAAAAGCAGTGAGAAACAAAAACTTAAAAATAAAGCGGATTTGGATGATAAAATATGTTTTCATATAAAAAATTTTATAGTATGGAAGCATCAAAGAAAAAGAATAGTATGGAATTTTTATATTTTTTTATCTCCCATAAACATTTATCCCAGGCAATTGTTTATCGATAAATGATTTATTTTGCGTACTAATATTTACAAATTTTAAATAACCGATCATGGAAGAATTAATAAAAAAATTGCAGAGCGTGCATGGATTGACCCCGGAGCAATCCCATGGCATCTTAAACACCATAACAGGATTTATAAAAGAAAAATTTCCAATGGTAAGCGGGGCAATAGACAATCTTTTTCAATCGGGCACCACTCCTTCTGCTCCTGGTACGACACCAGCGGATGTTCAGGCTACAACAGCCAGAACTGTGCATGACGGAGGAGATTTTCTTGACAAAATATCAGATTTCATACCTGGGGCTACAGGCGAAAAAATAGAAGGGTTTGCAAAAGATAAATTGAGCGGCCTGTTTGGAGAGAATAAAAAGATTTAGTTCTATTCTTTATGTGAAGCTACTTCAGCACTTCCCTGGCAATCACGAGTTTTTGTATCTCGCTAGTACCCTCACCAATGGTACATAATTTACTATCACGATAAAACTTTTCCACAGGATAATCTTTCGTATAGCCATAGCCGCCAAATATCTGCACAGCATCGGTCGAAATTTTCACCGCGATTTCGCTGGAATAATATTTAGCCATTGCAGATTCTTTTGTAATATTCTCGCCCCGCATCTTTAAATCACAAGCGCTGCTTATTAGAAGTTCTGCGGCCATAATTTCTGTTGCCATATCTGCAAGCTTAAAGGAAATACCCTGGAATTCGGCGATAGGCTTCCCGAACTGGTACCTTTCTTTTGCATACTGCAAGGAAGCTTCATAAGCACCTTTTGCAATGCCAAGCCCTAATGCGGCTATTGAAATACGCCCGCCATCGAGAACCGCCATCGCTTGTTTAAAACCGTCCCCAACTTCTCCGATGCGGGCAGAGTCAGGAATGCGGCAGTTATCAAAGATCATTTCTGCTGTTTCACTGGCACGCATGCCAAGCTTATTTTCTTTTTTTCCACCCGAAAAACCAGGTGTACCACGGGGAATAATAAACGAAGTTGAATTGTCTCTTGTGTGTGGCTCACCAGTTCTGCAAATCACCACAGCAACATTACCACTCTTGCCATGCGTTATCCAGTTTTTAGTGCCGTTGATTATCCAGTCATCTCCTTCTTTTTGGGCGGTGCATTTCATATTACCGGCATCACTGCCTGTGCTTGGTTCTGTGAGTCCCCAGGCACCGAGATACTCTGCAGTAGCCAATTTTGGCAAATATTCTTTTTTCTGTTCCTCATTTGCAAACGAAAGGATATGGCCTGTACACAAAGAATTATGTGCTGCAACGGAAAGCCCGATTGATCCGCAGACTTTCGCAATTTCCTGTATGATGGCGCTATACTCAGGATAACCTAATCCGGTACCACCATATTCCTGAGGAACAAGAACTCCCATCATACCAAGTTTTCCTAATTCTTTAAAAATATGCAGGGGAAACTCCTGGCTTTCGTCCCACTCCATTAAATGTGGTTTTATATATTGCTGCGCAAAATCTCTCGCTGTGTGGGCTACCTGCTCCGTAAGTTCACTATTCCTGAAATCCATTTATTAAATTTAGTATTGCAAGTTAGTCTGAATTAAACAAATACTAACGATCGTTAGTTTAAGGGTATTGCTTCTTAACATTTTATTTGAAATCACTCAACAGAGAGATATGGGGATAATTTCACAAAGATTTCATCAGAAACAATCATGATCTTTTTTATTCCTGCCACAGAACTAAAATTACCATGCTGCTGGCGATATTGAAATATGGCATTTGCTAAATTATACCTTAAGTAGGGATGGGTTTTCATTTCATCAATGGAGGCAGCATTTATATTAATTTTTTTAACTGGGGTGGTGCCGAGTGAAAGAAAGCGTTTTATGCTTTGGAATGTTGAATCAGGAAGCATGTAGGTTTCACCCACCTGGTCAATGGAATAGAATCCACCTAATTTATCCCGAAAGGAAACAATTCTTTGAGATAGCTTACTGCCTATACCCCGCAAACTTATGAAGGCGCTTGTATCCGCTTCATTTATATCAATTGGCTGAACTATTTTTGGAGTGTAGGGCGAGGTAGTTTTGGAATATTCCTTTTTTTCAAACGACGGATATTCTTTTGCTGCTGTCTTTATTTTCACATAAGGAATTAGTCGCTTTGCAACCGACGGACTCAGTCCCCAGATTTTACTAATGTCTTCTGGTTTGTAAAATTTACCACCTTTTGAGATATAATTTTGAATCGTCTTTATTGTTTTATCTCTTAAGCCTAATTTCTGCCAGTCATCAGCAGTGGCTGTATTTGGATCAAAATAAAAAACTTCGGCAGGGATCGCCGGGAGTTTTTTCCCAGCGGGTAATGAATAGTCATTTACATATTCATTCTCGTAATTTTTATTAAAGTTTTTATTGCGTGTGGAATCGTTCTTCAAAATTTTTAATTGTGCGATTTCCTTTTCAAATTCTTTATGATCAACCGGAATATTTTTGTGTAAGTAAGAGAATAATAGCGGAGCAAAAAGGATCAATAATATTATCACAACAATTATGATAACTCCTTTTCTTTCTTTGGCAGTAAAAGAAAAATAGTCTTTAATAAAATCTCTCCACATTTAGTTTCTTTACGGTAAAATAATCAATTAATTGAATTATCTCGTTACCTAAAATGAGATAACAGTGAAACCTTTTGCGGAATAATTTTTTAAAAATTCAGCTTTAGTCCATCCCAGGCAAGTCGAATGTTTGCCGGTAGTTCGCCATTTATCTCTTCATGTGTGCCAAGCTGGTGGCTTACATGAGTAATGTATCCATGTGGTATGCCTAACTCCTGGATAAGTGCAACTGCTTCTTCCAGGGAGAAATGAGATATGTGTTCTGTTTTGCGAAGTGCATTTATTACTAGCGTGTCTGAACCCCGAATCTTATCTTTTTCACTATCGTCGATTCTATTTGCATCTGTTATATAGGTAAATTTTCCGAAGCGAAAGCCAAGAACGGGCATGTGCAAATGATAAACCAATATAGGTTGAACGGGAATATCACCCACTAAAAATATTTCATCGGTAATCGTGTGGACGTTAACACTGGGAACACCCGGATATTTTTTATCAGCGAATATGTAGGAAAATTCTTTTTTCAATGCAGCCTGGGTAAGTTCATTTGCATAAATATCCATAGGCTTCTTTTGAAAAAAATTGTATGCCTTAATATCATCAAGCCCTGCAATATGATCTTTATGTAAATGGGTATAAATTACGGCGTCGAGCTTATTCACATGCTCCCTCAACATTTGCGTGCGAAAATCAGGAGTTGTATCTACAACCAATGTCGTTGCAGCGCTTTCTACCAATATGCTGCTTCTTAACCGTTTATCCTTTGGATCTTCTGAAGTGCAAACGTGGCAATCGCAGGCAATCATAGGAACACCTCCACTGGTGCCTGTGCCGAGAAAAGTAACACTTAAAGAGGGATAGCTCACCGGTCAAAGCTAAAAAAAATATGGACTTGCATGGAAGGTTTTTACTTATTTATTAACCGATTCATTTTGCGTAATCATCTCATCATACATTTTCTGTGATTCGGTTGTGAGCATTTCGTAATTAATGTTAACCAGCGGAATAAGATCCATCAATGTATTTATCCTCCCTTCCGTAGTTAAAAATTTATTGAGCACAACTACTTTTTTTTCTTCCAGTATACAATAGCCGCTTTGAAAAGAGCCTCGTTCATACCTTACGATATATCCACATTCGTCAAGTATATTTTCCAATTTCTTTAAAGTAGCCGGATTGTATTTCATGCGATGAATTAACCCCCTCGGGATTTAAGAATATTAATAAGCAAATTTACAGTATCCGGTGAAAAAAATCAGGTAGCAGTTTTGCTGCTCATCCGAATGACGGGAATAATCATTTCCTCAAGGCTTACACCACCATGTTGAAACGTATTGCGGTAATAATTAGCAAAATGGTTATAGTTATTCGGATAACATAAATAACCATCCTGCCGTGCAAAAATAAATGAAGAGTTCACATTTGGAACCGGTAAGCCTGCCTGGCGGGGATCACGAAATGCTAACACTTCCTTTGGATCATAATTAAGATTACGCCCATGCTTATAACGAAGGTTGGCTGTAGTTTGTTTATCTCCAACTACTTTATGCGGTGTGTTCACGCGAACGCTGCCGTGATCTGTTGCAACGATAAGATTTATCTTTTTATCGGCAATTTTTTTCAAAGCCTGGTGCAGCGGAGAATGCTCAAACCATGATGCGGTAATGCTTCTGTAGCTTACTTCATCTGCAGCAAGTTCCTTAAGTACTTCCATCTCTGTGCGTGCATGGCTTAGCATATCAACAAAATTATAAACGATCACATTTATGTCATTGCTCATAAAATTATGTATGTTGTCTACCAGCTTTTGTGCATCATGATGGTTTGTAATTTTGGTATAAGAATATTTGAGATCATCTTTTCGCAGCTTCTTCAATTGTGCCTTAAAAAATTCTTCTTCAAATAAATTTTTCCCGCCATCTTCATCATCATTTTTCCATTCTACCGGGAACCTTTTCTCAATATCAATGGGAAGCATTCCTGCGAAAATAGCGTTGCGGCTATACTGTGTTGCAGTAGGAAGTATTGAATAAAAGGTGTCCTCTTCATGAATGCGAAAATTTTCAGCAAAGAGAGGCTGAATGGCCTTCCATTGATCAAATCTTAAATTATCAATCAAAATAAAAAATGTAGGCGTACCTTTTTCAACATGTGGGAATACTTTAAATTTCATTAAAGTGTGACTCATGATGGGCGCCTCGGCCGCAGGATTTGTAACCCAGCTAGAATAATTTTTAGAAATGAATTTAAAAAATTCTGTATTGGCTTCACTCTTTTGGGATTGAAAAACTTCCTGCATTTCAGGGCTATCACTTTTTTTCATTTCAAGTTCCCAATACACAAGTTTTTTATAAATATCCATCCACTCGTTATGATCAGGACTATTATTCAAAGCCATAAAAAGATCCCGGAACTGCTGCTGGTATGTCGAAGTTGTTTTCTCAGCAACCAGTCTTCTGTTGTCAATAATCTTTTTTAACGAAAGCCAAACCTGGTTGGGATTCACGGGCTTTATAAGGTAATCAGTTATTTGAGAGCCTATAGCTTCGTCCATCAAATTCTCGGTCTCATTTTTAGTGATCAACACTATAGGAACTCCCGTATTTATTTCTTTTATTTTTTGCAAAGTTTCTAGTCCCGTAATACCCGGCATACTCTCATCGAGCAATACTACATCCACAATGTTATCTTTTACATAGTCCACAGCATCAAAGCCATTGCTAAGTGATTTTACCTCGTATCCCTTATTTTCTAAAAACATTATCTGAGACTTCAGGCTTTCCATTTCATCGTCAACCCATAAAATTTTTGCTGCGTTCATTCTTAATTTTTTTAACCGAAAAACGGAGATGATAAACAATTTGCTGTGACAGGAAGTGAACTTTTACTTCTCTTTAGGCATTCTTACAAATGTAATTTATTCCCTTCCCAAAAATTACCTTTGCGGGAATACAAGATCATTTTAACAATTTTAAATAAATGCCCCAAAGAAAAATTATTAACGATGCTGTATATGGTTTTATAACAATTGATGATGAGCTTGTATATAAAATAATATCACATCCATATTACCAGCGTTTGCGTCGCATTCACCAGATGGCAATGGCCCAATTGGTTTATCCCGGTGCCGTACATTCAAGGCTTCATCATTCTTTAGGCGCCTATCATTTAATGTGCAATGCGCTCCACGAATTAAAATGTAAGGGATTCTCTATCTCCGCAGAAGAAGAGCAGGCTGCGAAAATTGCAATTCTGCTACATGATATTGGGCATGGCCCTTATTCACATGCTTTGGAACATATTTTGATTGAAGATGCAAGCCATGAAGAGATTTCCATTCTTCTCATGAAAAAAATGAATGATGAATTGAATGGAAAGGTGCAAATGGCTATTGACATATTCACTGATGTATATCCAAAAAAATTTCTGCACCAGTTGCTAAGTGGCCAGCTCGATGTTGACAGGATGGATTACCTGATACGTGATAGTTTTTTTACAGGTGTGAGCGAGGGCGTAATAGGCTATGACCGCATCATAAAAATGCTTACGATCCAAAATGGTGAATTGATGATTGAAGAAAAAGGAATTTATTCAATTGAGAAATTTTTGGTTTCGCGGAGGTTTATGTATTTGCAGGTATATCTTCACAAAACCGTATTGTGTGCGGAAAAAATGCTTGTAAATATTATTCAAAGAGCAAGAGAGGTAAAAGCATTGGCGCCTTCGGCAGTTCTAAATATATTTTTGGACGAAGCTTATTTAGATAAAGGGATAAGCGTGCATTTAGATGATTTTTGCATGCTTGATGATTACGATGTAATGGCCGCAATTAAAAGCTGGACGAATCATAAGGATAAAATTTTATCTATACTTTGTAATGATATCATAAACAGAAAATTACTTAAAGTAAAATATTCAGGTCAAAAATTTGATGAATCTGTGATAGACGAAAAAAGAGAAAGGGCCATGAAGTATTTTAATATAAGTAAAGAAGAGGCCAGGTATTTTGTTTTTACCGGGCAGGCAGTTAACAATACATATAACACGGATGAAGAACACATCAGAATTATTTTTAAAGATGGACAAATAAAGGATATATCTGAAGTGGATAATGCTCTTATAAATCAAACTTTACTTGGCACCGTAAAAAAATTTTACATTTGTTTTCCAAATACAGGCATTGATTTAGTTTAGATTATAAATTAATGTTTTGACTGAATATACTTAAATAAGAAAATGCAGTTCACCGCAGCGGAAATAGCAGCCCTTATAAATGGTCAGATAGAAGGAGATCCTGATATTAGTGTTTCATCCTTTGGTAAACTTGAAGGAGCAGAACAAGGCCAACTTGCGTTTTTAGCCAATCCCAAATACGAAGATTTTTTATACTCTACAAAGGCTTCTGTTATTATTGTGAATAATACCCAACCTGTTGAGAAAAAAGTGGATGCAACGCTGATACGTGTTCCTGACGCCTATTCCGCATTTGCTATTATACTAAGTGTCCATGATAAAATGGAAACAGCAAATTGGGTCGGTGTTCAACAACCGGTATATATTTCAGCAACGGCAAGAATGGGGGAGAATCTTTTTATAGGAGCGTTTACTTATATAGGTGATAATGTAACCATAGGTAATAATGTAAAATTATTCCCGCAAGTATATATCGGTAATAATGTAACAATAGATGATAACACCATTCTTTTTCCAGGTGTAAAAATTCATCATGATTGTAATATAGGCAAGAACGTTACAGTTCACTCAGGCGCTGTGATAGGAGCCGATGGATTTGGATTTGCCCCGCAAACGGATGGCAGTTTTAAAAAAGTCCCGCAAATTGGAAATGTAGTTGTTGAAGATAACGTGGAGATTGGCGCTAATGCTACTATTGATCGGGCTACAATCGGATCTACACTAATTAAATCCGGAGCAAAGCTCGATAATCTTATACAGATTGCCCATAACGTGGAGGTAGGAAATAACACGGTGATAGCAGCTCAATCAGGCATAAGCGGGAGCACGAAGATTGGCAGCAACGTTATGATAGGCGGCCAGGCCGGAATCGTTGGCCATTTACAGATTGCAGACGGAAGTAAAATAAACGCACAAAGCGGCGTAAGCAAATCTATTAAAACACCCAATACCGCTGTTACAGGTTCTCCTGCATTCGAATATTCCCACGCGCTGCGCAGCCAGATATTAAGCCGCAACCTTCCGGAGCTTGAAAAAAGAATTACAGAGCTTGAACAAATAATTGAACGCCTTATCAATGAAAAGGTAGCAGGATAGATCGCTAAAAATTTGGACTGAAAATTATGCGTACCGAATGCAATATTTAAAAGCAATAGTTTTCATACTTTCGTATTCATGGAGGCAAAGAATTCTAAAGAGGAGTTTTATCAGCATACCTTAAGGCAGGAAGTAACGATATCAGGTGCGGGAATTCATACCGGGCAATCAGTTACTATGCACGTAAAACCAGCCGATCCTCATACGGGCATTAATTTTCAACGAACAGATTTACCAGGGAAGCCCATTGTAAAAGCTGATGTGGATAATGTGATTGAAACCAATCGCAGCACTACCATTGAGGCTAACGGTGCAAGGGTAGGTACTATCGAGCACCTTATGGCGGCCTTAATGGGAATGCAAATAGATAATGCTCTAATCGAAATTAACGGAGAAGAAGTGCCGATCCTGGATGGAAGTTCCCAACAGTTTATTGAGCACCTGGGTAAAGTGGGAGTGGAAAAACAGAATGCGAGGAAGATATACTACAACATTCAACACAATATAACCTTTGTAGATAATGAGAAGAAGGTGGAGATGGTTGCTTTACCATATAATGACTACCGGATCAATACACTCATTGATTTTAATTCCCCTATACTCGGCACCCAACATGCCGATATGCGTAATATAGAAGATTTTAAGGACGAGATAGCACCAAGCCGCACCTTTTGTTTTTTTCATGAACTCGAAATACTTATTGCCAATCATCTTATTAAAGGCGGCGACATCAATAATGCAATCGTGGTAGTAGACAAGCCTGTAACGGCGGACCAGGTAGAACGCATATCCAAAATATTTCATAAAGAAGACGTAAAAGTAAGTGAGGGGGGTATTTTGAATAACCTCACACTAAGGTTTCCTAACGAGCCTGCTAGACATAAACTTCTTGATGTTGTCGGTGACCTTGCCCTGGTGGGCTATCCGTTCAAAGCCCATATTATAGCCAACAGGCCGGGCCATTCTTCCAATGTAAAATTTGCTAAAAAAATAAAGGAGCATATAAAGAAGTATAAACACCGGCAGGACATTCCGCAATATGACCCAAATGTGCCGCCTTTGCTGGACATACAGGCGATAGAAAGAACGTTGCCACACCGGTACCCTTTTTTGATGGTAGATAAAATTATTGAGTTGAGCGATACACACGTGGTTGCTATAAAAAATGTTACCTATAATGAACCTTTTTTCCAGGGGCATTTCCCTGGAAACTCAGTAATGCCCGGCGTTCTGCTCGCAGAAGCTCTTGCCCAGGCCGGTGGATTTATCGCAATACCCAGGAACTCGCCCGATAAATATGATACCTATTTTCTAAAAATCGATAATTGTAAATTCAAGCAAAAAGTAGTTCCGGGAGATACCCTCATTTTAAAAATGGAATTATTACATCCCATCCGAAGGGGAATATGTGAAATGAAGGGAACAGTATATGTAGGCGATAAAGTAGTTACTGAAGCAATTCTCATTGCACAAATCGTAAAACGACCTAAAGAATAATAATGATTAACCCCTTAGCAAATATTCATAAAGATGCACGATTAGGAAATAATGTAACCGTTGATGCATTTGCAGTTATTGAAGAAGGTGTAGTAATAGGCGATGGTTCGCACATTATGTCTCATACTGTAATAATGAGGAATTCAATTATTGGGAAGTCGTGCCGCATTTTCCCTGGGGCAGTAATTGGCGCCATTCCCCAGGATTTAAAATTTGAAGGAGAAGAAACTTTTGTTGAAATAGGTGATAATACGACTATTCGCGAATTCGTTACCGTTAACCGGGGCACAAAAGATAAATGGAAAACTGTAGTGGGCAATAATTGTCTTTTGATGGCTTACTGCCACATTGCACACGACTGCATTGTAGGAAACAATGCCGTTATTGCGAATAATGTTCAACTTGCCGGCCACGTGGAAGTGGGTGAATACGCCACGCTCGGTGGCATGGCCGCAGCAATACAATTCGCCAAAATAGGCGCACATAGCTATATCGCCGGAGGCACTGAAATCATTAAAGATATTCCTCCATTCATAAAAGCGGGCCGTCATCCCTTGAGCTATGTTGGAGTAAACTCAGTAGGACTGCAAAGAAGAGGGTTCTCATCAGAAAAAATAAACGGCATTCTTGAAATCTATCGCACTATCTATACGCGTGGTTTAAACATAACGCAGGCGACGGCTTTTATTGAAAATGAACTTCCGGAAACCGATGAAAGAAACGAGATAATTAAGTTCATTAAAGAAAGTAAGCGTGGCATATTAAAGGCCGCCGCTAAAGGTACTACTGATGAAGATTGACCTTACTAATGTAGGTAAACGCTATAACAGGGAATGGATTTTCCGTAACCTCACTTTTAGTTTCAATATTCATAAACGCTACGCTATCACAGGCCCAAACGGTTCCGGTAAATCCACATTATTACAGGTAATTTCGGGTTCTTCGTTATATAATGAAGGAAACATTATTTACTCTGGGCCTAACCAGCAAATTTCGCCTGAAGCAGTTTATAAAAGTCTTTCCTTTTGCGCACCTTACCTCGATCTTATCGAGGAAATGACACTCACAGAATTTTTCAATTTTCATAATAAAATGAAGGGCTGGGTTTCAAAAATGGATACCAGGCAGATTATCATTTTATTGAGATTGGAAAAATCTGCACATAAGCAAATCAGGAATTTCAGCAGTGGAATGAAGCAAAGAGTAAAACTTGCACAGGCAATCTTTAGCAATGTATCTGTGATAATGCTTGATGAACCTGCAACCAATCTCGACGAGGAAGGCATCTCGCTTTACAATTTTTTAATAGAAAATTATTGCGAAAAGAGGCTGGTGATCGTAAGCAGTAACGATAAAAAGGAATATTCCTTTTGCGAAGAAATAATTGATATGATGAACTATAAACCGAATAACAATTAAACAGTATACTCACCTGGTTCATCGCCGGCTGGCGATAAGTAAATTCAAATCGGTAAACTTCAAATCAAAACGTTCGCTGAGGAAAAAGTTGGTAAGAGATCCCTTAAATAAATAGATACCGCTGCGGATATTTAGTTTGTGCCAAACAAGATTTTCAAATCCACCATCATCAGCCATTTCAAGCATTAATGGCATTAACACATTGCTTATTGCCTGGGAAGCTGTTCTTGCAAAACCACTTGGAATGTTGGGGACGCAATAATGAATTACATCGTATTTCTTGAAAACAGGGTCCTTGTGCGAAGTAATGGAAGATGTTTCAAAACAACCACCATGGTCAATACATACATCAACAATTACGGTACCGGGGCGCATCCTGCTTACCATTTCTTCAGTGACTACAAGAGGCGTGCGGCCACCATACGATGACAAAGCGCCTACCGCAACATCACATGTTTTTAACTGTTTTGATAATATGCCGGGCTCTATAACAGAAGTGTATAATCGCACACCTATATTATTTTGCAATCTCTTCAGCCTGTAGATACTATTATCAAACACTTTTACGCTTGCACCCATAGCAAGAGCGGTACGTGCAGCTTGTTCACCTACAATTCCTGCACCTATTATTATTACTTTAGTCGGTGGGATTCCCGAAATACCGCCCACCAGTACTCCTTTTCCGTTGTTCGCATTACTTAGATACTGGCCTGCAATAAGCATAACTGCGCTTCCGGCAATCTCGCTCATACTGCGTACAATAGGATTGTGGCCGCTATCATCTTTTAAATTCTCAAAACTGAGAGCAGTTATTCTTTTACTCATCATTTTCTCAAGTATCTCTTGCTTCATGGCCGAGAGATGTATGGGAGAAATAATGAATTGGTTTAATTTCAAGAGATTCAATTCATCCTCGCCAACCGGTGCACTTTTTACCAGGATATCGCACTCAAACACTTGCTTTTTGCTGGGTACAATTTTCGCACCTGCCTCGCTATAATCCGTATCAGAATAGCTGGAACCTTCGCCGGCTTTAGTTTCCATAGTAACCCTGTGGCCATTTGCTGTAAGCACTTTCACGGCTTCAGGGGTGAGTGCAATTCGATTTTCCTGGAAATGTGTTTCGCGGGGAATACCTATTAATAATTCTACACCTCTTGGTTTTACGTCAAGCGTTTCTTCCATGGTCTCGTATGTAAAAGAGGGAGAAACAAAAGGTTTGGAGGTTGCCATATTATAATGTTGCAGTGAACAGTTTTATAAAAATAAATTTTTCTTAGGGAAGTTCAACAACCAATTTTCGCCGGGTTTCGCTGAGGGAAAAAATTTCAGATTTAACAATATCTTCCGGCAGAATATCTGCGGCTTTGGAGGGCCATTCAATCATACAAAATTCATCACTCAAAATGCAATCTTCCACTCCGGCATCTATTGCTTCCTGAGTATTTCTGAGCCTGTAAAAATCCATGTGATAAATTATTTTTTTATCCCTTGCCAGATATTCGTGTATGATTGAATAGGTAGGACTGGTCACTTTTTCAATAACGCCCATTTCTTTACACACAGAATCTATAAATGTAGTTTTCCCCGCGCCAAGATCACCTGAAAATGTAAATATTCTATTACCTAAACTATAACTGAGAAATTGCTTCGCAGCCTCATCAATCCTATCAAGTGTAAAATCAATTTCCATACAATGCATGTTTGGGTAAAAATAATGCATGTAAAGAATGCTTGCCGTAACTAATTATTTTTCTAAAACCTGAAGCTGCATTTTATGATCTTCAAAAAATATTTAGTCATTTTCCTTATTGAATTCCTCTTTACTTTTATATCAATAGGAAAATTAAGAATATCAAAATAAATATGGGGCTTAAGGCTGACGATATAACGAAATACACGCATACTCCCGCAGAAGCTTTAAGGAAGTATTGGGGTTATGACAAGTTTAGGCCAATGCAGGAAGAAATCATTGCTTCCATTATGGAAAGTCATGATACCCTTGCACTGATGCCTACTGGCGGAGGTAAATCTATTTGTTTCCAGGTTCCCGCCATGGCCACAGAAGGAATTTGCCTGGTGGTAAGTCCTCTTATTGCATTAATGAAAGACCAGGTTGCCAATTTGAAAAACAAAGGAATACCGGCTTTATCCATATACTCAGGCATGAACTACCAGGCTGTAAAAAGCACCTTAAGAAATGCTGCTTATGGAAACTTCAAATTTTTATACGTATCTCCGGAACGGCTGGAGACAGACTTATTCCTTGAGTATTTACCCGAGATGAAAATTAATCTCCTGGCTGTTGATGAAGCACATTGTGTGTCCCAATGGGGATATGATTTCCGGCCACCATATTTACGAATAGCCTCGATTCGGGAGCAGTTGAACAACATTCCGATTCTAGCGCTCACGGCTTCTGCGACAGCAGAAGTGCAGGAAGATATTTGCGACAAACTCTCCTTTACTAAAGGTTACAAAAAGTTCCATACCTCATTCGAACGGGCAAACCTTTCCTATAGCGTATTTCAACTTTCTTCCAGGCAAAATAAAATGATTGATATTCTAAAAAAGATACCCGGAAGTGGTATCGTTTATTGCAAAAGCCGTAAAAGAACTAAGGAAATTGCAGAGCTTTTAAAACTAAATGGTATTTCTGCAAATCATTACCATGCCGGTTTATCAAATGACGATCGTAATAGCAGGCAGGAAGATTGGCTTCAAAATAAAACACGGGTAATTGCTTGCACCAATGCATTTGGAATGGGGATTGACAAGCCTGACGTAAGAACTGTAATTCACTATGATGTTCCAGACGCACTGGAGAATTATTACCAGGAGGCAGGACGTGCCGGAAGAGATGAAAAGAAAGCGTATGCCGTACTTTTTTTTAATGATACTGAACTTGAAGACCTCAAAAAAAAATCTGAGATACGCTTTCCTTCAAAAAAGGTAGTCAAAACAATCTACCAGGCTGTTGTGAATTATCTCCAGTTGCCCTCGGGCAGCGGGGAAGGCACTTCATTTGATTTTGATATAAGCAATTTTGTAAAAAATTTTAAGTTGGATGCATTTACAGTCAATAATGTTCTAAAAATACTTGAGCAGGAAGAACTAATAAATTACAATGACCAGTTTTTTTCTCCTGCAACTATAGTTTTCTGCGCATTAAAATCAGAAATAGAGGAATTTGAAAAAAACTTTCCGCAATTAGAGCCGGTTATTAAGGGCTTGCTTAGATCTTATGATGGAATTTTCGATTATCCTACACCCATCAGGGAGGCTGAATTGGCAAAATTTTTATCTCTCCAAAAAGATGTACTAATTTCTAAGCTGAAAGAAATTAAGAAATTCGGCATCATAGACTACGTTCCCCAAAATGAAAAGCCGCAAATAACTTTTCTCGAAAATCGAATAAGCGCAGACGATCTTGTGATAAATGAAAAAAATATATTGAGACGAAAAAAAGCCTTTGAAAAGCGTTTAGCAGCCATGAGTGAATATATAAGAGAAAGTTACACCTGCAGAAGTAAAATGATAGCAAGATATTTTGATGACACTTCTGTAAGACAATGTGGTGTCTGTGATAACTGCCTTCGTACCAAAACCGTTACTATTACAGGCGAAGAATTTAAGAGTATTAGCGATGGGATTCTAAATATTATTTCTAAAGCTGAGATGAAAACTGATCAGTTGCTTAAAATGTTACCGGCCTTCAATCCTAATAAAATAAAAAAAATATTGAATTTCCTGCTTGAAGAGAATTTAATAAATGTAACCCGGGATGGGGCGCTAAGGAATATTGATCCTGCTTCAGAATCTCTGTAAAATAAAAAAGGGACCCAGATAAAAATCTAGTCCCGCTTTAAAATCCAATATCCTATGAAAAACCGAGACGAAAATAGAGAAAAAAAATCAACGCCGCAAGAAAAGATTTGAATTAGATCAAAATGAGGTTGCTAAAAGTGACTCTTCCAGGTTTAACAAAAATTCAGTGGATTGAACATACGGGCCACAGGTACAATGGATTATTGATCAAAAACAATAGTGTCCTCAGTTTCGTAATTCTCATTGTATTTTACAAAAAACAAAAGATAAACTACCCTGCTAAATCGCATAAGCCAGGGCTGAATAACCACTAACAAAACCGAATTGAATATAAGCCAGCCAAAGATTCTGTTATCTTCAGTCGATATGCCTATTATAATCCACCATGCAATAAAGGTGATTCCGGAAATTGCCACCGCTAACGCATAGCTCACGTAACCCGTTCCGTACCAGAAGCCGGGTTCGAGATCAAATTTTTGCCGGCACACCGGGCAGTGATCGTACATGTTCAGGATATATGAGAGCTTAAGTTTTTTAAATGGATTAGAATGCCTGAACATATCTCCCCTTCTGCATCTTGGGCATCGCATTGTCAATACGCTCCAAATAAAATTTGGTTTTGGTTTCTTTTCCACTTGAATCATTACGCGAAGGTATTACACACAAATTTTAAAATACTATCGATTTCGTGCCAAAGTATTTGATAATTGAATCTTTTATCGTAGTTCAGCTAATGCAGCTATGTAATTTCGGCTTTTCAATTAAGAGAAGGCACTGCGGTCAATTTTTTCCTTTCGCCAATTTGCTGACGCCACATTGCATAATAAAGCCCCATTTGCGATACAAGACTTTCATGTGTACCGGTTTCCACTATCTCACCCTTTTCCAAAACATAAATCCTATCAGCATGCATAATAGTGCTTAAGCGATGGGCAATTAAAACAGTAATTTGTTCCTGCTGAGATGATACTTCTTTGATTGTGTTTGTAATTTCTTCTTCGGTAAGGGAATCAAGTGAGGAAGTTGCCTCGTCAAAAATTAATAAATGAGGATGCCTCAATAGTGCCCTGGCAATTGATAACCGCTGCTTTTCTCCACCCGAAACTTTTACACCACCTTCCCCGATTAAAGTATCAAGGCCATTATCTGCCCTGGCGAGCAAAGTATTGCAAGACGCTTTTTTGAGTACATCCAATATTTCATCGTCCGTCGCTGTTGGATTTACAAAGAGCAGATTCTCGCGTATAGTGCCGGCAAAAAGCTGGGTATCCTGGGTCACAAAGCCTATCTGCGTGCGCAATACATCGAAATCAATATCTACTCTATCCACATTATTATACTCTATAGTTCCCTGCTCAGGTATATACAAGCCCACAAGCAATTTAACTAAAGTAGTTTTTCCGGAACCAGACGGTCCAACGAAAGCAATGGTCTCACCTTTTTTTACATCAAAGCTTATATTAACCAAAGCCGGGTGTTGCGCAGACTGATGTTTAAATCTTACATGAAGAAATTCAAGTTCTTCAATGTTTCCGAGGCTAATCGGGTTGGCAGGTTTTATCTCGGGAGACTTTATCATCAAGTCGTGAAAATTGTTCAGGGAGGCCTCTGCTTCGCGATAGTTAAGAATGATAGTCCCGATTTCCTGCAGAGGCCCGAAAATGAAAAATGAATAAAACATCAATGTAACAAGTTGGCCTGCCATTAAGATATTTCCGAACACCAGGTACATAAGCACAAACATAATTCCTTGCCGCAACGCATTTACACAAGTTCCCTGGATAAAACTTATACTGCGAATACTTTTTACCTTTTTGATTTCCAGATTAAGGATCTTAAATGTATTGTTGTTTAATCTTTTTACCTCTTGGTCAGTTAGCCCGAGGCTTTTAACCAATTCAATATTCCGCAGACTTTCCGTGGTGCTTCCAGCCAAAGCATTGGTTTCCTTTACTATAGTTTTTTGTATAATTTTTACCCGCCTGCTCAGGAAACTTGTAAGAACTGAGAGTAATACAATGCCCCCCAAAAATACCGGCATTATAGACCAATGCAGGTTAAACGCGTAAATGGAAACAAATATAACACCTATAAAAAGCCCGAATAAGACGTTAATAAAGGAAAGTATGAATTTTTCTGTATCCAGGCGCACCTTAGTGAGAATGCTAAGCGTTTCGCCACTGCGCTGATCTTCGAAATCCTGGTAGGGTAGTTTCAAAGAATGCTTGAGTCCATCTGTAAAAAGGCTGGCACCAAATTTTTGAACGACCACACTAGAAAAATAATCCTGGAAAGCTTTAGCAATGCGTGAGACCATGGCGACACTAACCAGTATTCCCAAATATTTCATCACTCCCCAGATAAAATCGTTCTTAGATCTTGTTCCGGTCGGGTGAAAAACATTTTTGCTGTCATAAAATCCCACCTGGTGGGGGTGAACGCCAAATGTCTGCAACATCTTACCAAAAAAATAGGGATCAAGCATCGAAAATACCTGATTTATTGAGGCGAGAACAAGTGCTAAAGCAATAAGCCATTTATATGGCTTTAAATAAGAGATTAATAATTTCATTAGGCAAATTTAAACTCCGAACCTGTAAAGAGAATAAAAAATACTCAGAGTAAATGAGGGGCAAATATTTTAGAAGGATTTTTTGCTTTATCCACTCTTAACGGTTAGCCCGCCCATCCCTCGCGGTCAAGACTTCTGTACTGTATTGCTTCAGCAAGGTGCTCAGGTTTTATATCATCGCTTCCTGCAAGATCAGCTATCGTTCTGCTTACTTTTAATATTCTATCGTAAGCACGGGCCGAAAGATTTAATCGCTCCATCGCTATTTTTAAGAGGTTGGATCCAACCTGCGTTATGACGCAAATTTCCTTGAGCATCTTGCTGCTCATTTGTGCATTGGAATAAACACCCTGATTATCTTTATATCTTTCGGCTTGCCGCTCTCTTGCTTTAATGACCCTATCACGAATACTTTCACTTTTTTCAAAATCATGTGTTGATGACAATTCAGTAAAGGCTACGGGAGTTACTTCTACATGAAGATCTATTCTATCGAGTAATGGGCCTGAAATTTTATTCAAATATTTTTGAACGGCACCCGGCGGGCAGGTACATTCTTTATCGGGATGATTGTAATAGCCGCACGGGCAGGGGTTCATAGAGGCTATCAGCATAAAGCTGGCAGGAAATTCCAATGCAACTTTTGCTCTTGAAATAATAATCTTCCTTTCTTCCATCGGCTGCCGCATCACTTCTAATACTGTTCTTTTAAATTCCGGTAATTCATCCAAAAACAAAACGCCGTTGTGAGCTAATGAAATTTCTCCGGGCTGGGGAATACCGCCACCGCCAACAAGCCCCGCATCAGAAATAGTGTGGTGAGGAGAACGGAATGGCCGCCTGGAAATAAGTGTAGCATTTTCAGGGAGCTTCCCGGCCACGCTATGGATCTTGGTTGTCTCCAGCGCTTCCAATAAAGTAAGTGGCGGAAGAATGGTTGGCAAACGCTTTGCCAGCATAGTTTTGCCTGCGCCCGGCGGCCCGATTAAAATTGCATTATGCCCACCGGCTGCTGCAATTTCCAATGCACGTTTTATATTTTCCTGTCCTTTCACATCGCAAAAGTCAATTTCAAAATCGCTTTGCGAATGCGCAAATTCTTCCCGTGTATTTACAATGGTTGGCTTAATAGAATTTTCATCAATAAAGAAATCAATCACTTCATTAATATGCCCTACGCCATATACATTCAACTTATTTACCATCGCCGCTTCCCTGGCATTTTCTTTGGGAAGAATAAGCCCTTTGAAATTTTCCTTACGAGCCTGGATGGCGATCGGAAGTGCCCCTTTTATGGGCCTAACAGTACCGTCTAAGCTAAGCTCACCCATGATCACGTAATCAGTAAGTTTTTCAGGATTTTCCAATTGCTCGCTGGCGCCAAGCGTTCCCATGGCTATAGGAAGGTCAAATGCAGTACCGCTCTTCTTAATATCTGCAGGCGCTAAATTGACAACAACTTTAGTTC
Organism: Chitinophagales bacterium; assembly: GCA_038251675.1. Classification (GTDB taxonomy): domain Bacteria; phylum Bacteroidota; class Bacteroidia; order Chitinophagales; family Chitinophagaceae; genus Ginsengibacter. The sequence continues at coordinate 21,278 of JBBSBD010000010.1, forward strand.
GGGGAAAATGATAGCCATTTGTTTTGATCGCGCTTTCCATACGCTCAAGGCTTTCTTTCACAGCATTGTCTGCAAGCCCCACAATAGACGTAAATTTTCCGCTGCTCACATTCACTTCAACGGTAATTGATATTGCCTCTACTCCATAAACTGCACTGCCAAAAGTTTTGACTAACATAAGAATTGAAATTAGCCAAAAAATTATTATAACAATGAATATCGAAAAGCTTTGCAGCAAGTGGCAGGATTTGAAACTGAATCATAATTTCTCCAGCATATCAACAACCCCTTCTCGTTGTAATATTAAATAGCCAATGCGGTCGTTGCTTATGCCATCTTTAAGATTATAATTAAATACAAGTTGGCCATCGCTCACATCTGTTTCAAAATATTTAAAATCTATGTTTGTATATTTTTTTAAGTCTTCACCTATTTCATATAAATGAGTTGATAAGATAAAAAGTGTGCTTTTTATTTTGATTAAGCCCTCAATAACTACGGTGCTGCATTTCAAGGCGTCTTTTATATTAGTTCCTTTAAATAATTCATCAACAAGAATGAGCCATTTTTTACCATCATTAATTTTTATGATAGTATTTTTTATTCTTTGTACTTCATTATAAAAAAAGCTTTCGCCCTTAAATACATTGTCCACAACATTTATATTGCTCAACAGCCCGTCAAATACTGATAAGTTCATTGACCTTGCAGGTACGCCCATGCCAATATGCGCCAGAAAAACGGCTGCCCCCACAGCTTTGATGTAGGTGCTTTTGCCCGCCATGTTAGCTCCTGTCAAAAAAATAAAATTATGCTTTGGATTCAATTCAACATTATACGCAACCGGAGAAGGAAGCAAAATATGATAGAGCCCGCTGGCTATTAATTGCGGCTCCTCAGAGGGTGAAAATTCCGGAAACACCAAATTAAATTTTTTAACGGCCATAGCCATCCCGTACCAGGCGTCCATTTGGTAATACATTTCTATGAGCTCAAGAAAATTTTGCTTATAGTGATATCTTATGAAACCTGCGAAACCCAGCATTTCTGCCATAGAAAGATCTCCAAAATTTTTTCTGCGCAGCATACTATTAAGCTGCTGCTTGTCCATCCTCACTTTTATTTTCTCTAATAATAGCTTGAAATTATCCGGAGCATCAGCTTTTAAAAAATTGTCAATTATTTGTTGTAAACCTTTCAGGAAGTCAAAGGCATGGCCGGCAGAATATTTTACTAAAGAGTAATCGGGTGCATGAAATATTTTATAGAAATAGGCAGTTGAGATTGTAGGCCTTGCAGGAATCTGGTCTATAGTGCTTTCATAAAATTTATAGATCATTAATACAGATCCATTACTTATTATAAGAGGCCATTTATCTTCATTCTTAATGAGCAGTTGCAGAATCTTCTGAACATTTTGTATCGAGACTATATCCGTAAGGGATTTGCTGAAAATATTTTTTAAGCTTTCCTTTCCACCAACAGTTCTTGTAAAATTCAATTTGTCAAAGATTGAAAATTCCTCTTCGTGATTAAAAATAGAAAGATCGTTTAATGTGGTTTTGTCCGTTATCATAATCGTTAACTCCGCGCCCCGCCGGAAAATTTCATAATTAATAAATGATGATTACATCCTAAAAATCTAAAGGGAAAAAAGAAGCCTTTGTCCCTTAACAGATTCATCCCAGGGAGTATTTCCATAATCTTTGTTATTCATATATATACAATGCCCGTTAACAAAAGTGGAGGTAATCGTTGCTGGAAATGTATATCCTTCCATTGGGCTCCAACCGCATTTATATAAAATATTACTTTTACTTACGGTATTTTTTTCGTTGAGATCTGCAACAACGAGATCAGCAAAATATCCTTCGCGTATATAACCTCTGTTTTCAATTTTAAAACACTCTGCAACGGAATGGCTCATTTTTTCTGCAATCTTCTCAAGAGATATTTTACCTTCTTTAAAGTAAGCGAACATTAATGGTAAGGAATGCTGAACCAAAGGCAAACCCGAATGTGCATGTTCATAAGGGCCTTCTTTTTCTTCTAAAGTATGCGGTGCATGGTCCGTTGCAATTACATCTAAGCGGCCATCCAGTAACGCTTTCCATAAAGCCGTTTTATTTTTTGAATCTTTAATTGACGGGTTGCATTTAATTAAATATCCGAGTTGCTCGTAATCTTCGGAGGTAAAATTCAAATGATGCACACATACCTCGGCAGTTATTTTCTTTTCAGCGAGTGGAATTTCATTAGAAAATAATTCTAACTCTTTTTCGGTAGAAATGTGCAAAACGTGCAGCCTGCTATTATATTTTTTTGCCAATGAAACTGCCAATGACGATGATTCAAAACATGCATTTTCGTCCCTTATATGTGGATGGTCCGCCGGAGAAAGTTCCTGTTTTTCTTTTTTTATTTTACTGTAATTTTCTTTGATAATTTTTTCATCCTCACAGTGCGTCGCAATAAGAAGTTCACTTCCTTTAAATATTTTGTTGAGCGCATTTTCATCATCAACCAGCATATTTCCGGTGCTCGATCCCATAAATATTTTTACCCCGCAAACCTCTTTTTTCCTTGCATTCATTTTGAGAACTTCATCGGCATTATCATTACTTGTGCCCATATAAAAAGAGTAATTAGCTAGTGAACTATTAGAGGCAATTACATATTTTTCTTCTAATAATTTTTCAGTAAGTGCATTGGGAATGGTATTGGGCATTTCCATAAATGACGTAATGCCACCTGCTATAGCGGCTTTACTTTCAGAATATATCGTTGCCTTGTGCGTAAGGCCGGGTTCCCGAAAGTGAACCTGGTCGTCTATAACACCCGGGAATAAATGCTTCTTCGAGCCGTTGACTTCAATAACTTTTTCTTTCACCTGTATTGCATTTCCTATTCTTTCAATACGCCCATTTTTGAGATAAATATCTTTTTCCTCGATTTTACCTTCGTTGACTATCGAAATCTCTTTTAAAAGATAATTTTGCATATCTTGAAATTAAATAATAAAGACCCAAAACCCAATGCAAATTTTAAAAGGCTTCGCCGCACTGCTTGTATTTATTTGTCCATTTATTGCATCTTCCCAGACCACTTATCTCCCCGAAGGTTCGAAAGAATACCAGTTTATTGACAGGCTTGAAATAAAACAAGGAAATTTTTCTGACCTCAACTATTCAACAATAAAACCTTACAGCAGGAAGGCAATTGTTGCCGAGGCCGAATACTTCGACAGCGCAACCCTTGGGTATTCCAATTCGCTTACCGGTGGCGATGCGCAAAAATGGGCTGGATTAAACCTCAGCAGCATTGATAAATACAATATTCAGCGTATTCTCATGAACAGCTCAGAATTGGTAACGGGATCGAAGGAAAGCTTTTTGAGCAAAAAACCAATTTTAAAAGCTTTCTACACTACTCAACCTAACCTGCTCGAAGTAAATGTGAAAGACTTTTTTCTGGCCGTAAATCCTGTTTTGTCATTTCAACTCAGCAAAGAATCTTCTAATGATGAAACTATCTTCTACAACAAGCGGGGAATAACGGCGAGAGGTATGATTGCAAACAGAATTGGTTTTTCTACAACTATTACCGACAACCAGGAGCGTGGTCCGCAATTTTTTCAAAGCAGGGTTAATCAATTCCATGCTGTGCCCGGTGTAGGTTATTACAAGGATTTTAAAACAACGGCTTTTGATTATTTCGATGCAAGAGGTTACATTACTTTTAGTGCGACAAAGTACATTGATATACAATTTGGCTACGATAAAAACTTTCTCGGAAACGGTTACAGAAGCCTTTTTTTAAGTGACTTTGGCGATAGCTACCTGTTTCTTAAGCTCAATACAAAAATATGGAAATTCAACTATGAAAATATTTTTATGGAGCTTATGCCGCAATTTGTAAAGAATGGCGATAACCTGCTCGACCGAAAGTATGCGGCTATGCATCATCTAAGTATGAACATCACAAAATGGCTCAATGTAGGTTTGTTTGAAGGAGTAGTCTTTGGAAGAAAGAACAGGTTTGATTTTGAATATCTGAATCCTATTATTTTTCTCAGGCATATTGAGGGCACTGTCGGAAGCCCGGACAATGCCGTTGCAGGCATAGATTTTAAAACAAATTTTGCGCACCACTTCCAGTTATATGGACAGTTGCTGCTTGATGAATTTATTGCAAATGAAATTACAAAAAACGATGGCTTTTGGGCGAATAAATTTGCATTCCAGCTTGGAGGAAAATATGTTGATGCTTTCAATTTAAAAAATCTTGACCTGCAATTTGAAATCAACAGGACAAGGCCATTTACCTATGCCCATTATGATTCTGTTGCCAATTATACGCATTATAATCAACCGCTGGCGCATCCCCTGGGAGCAAACTTCCAGGAGTTTATCGGCATATTGAAATACCAGCCGGCACCAAAATGGTATATAAATGCAAGAGGAATTTATTATTACCAGGGCCTTGATTCACTAGGCCAAAATTTTGGGAGCAATCCTTTTGAGTTATATACAACACGGCCTAAGGACTATGGATTTGATGTGGGCAGCGGCAATAAAGTAAAAGTCTTTAATGCCTCATTTGTATTGTCGTACGAGTTGCGGGAAAACTTATTTATTGAAGGATCCTATTTGTACAGGAAATACACCGGCCTGGATAATAAGAGTATGTTTGGAATAGGAATACGCTGGAATGCAGCGAGAAGAAAGTATGATTATTAAAAGCCCTTTTGTCCTCTTAAGAAGAATTTATGTCAAGCTACCGATAGACTCCTTTCGAAAAGGATTGGTTTCACTTTCGTTCAAAAAAAGGTCTATAGTATCAACTTATAATATTAAACCGGTATCTGGGGTGGGATCATTCTACAAATTCTCGATAATACCTGCAATGCCCTGGCCGCCGCCAACACAAGCGGTTACAATTCCATATTTTTTATCCAGCCTTTTCATATCATTTATAAGCTGAATAGTCAACTTGGCACCGGTACATCCAAGCGGATGGCCTAGAGCTATGGCGCCCCCGTTAATATTAACTTTACCGGGATCAAGATCCAATGTTTTAATAACTGCCAGCGCTTGCGAAGCAAAAGCTTCATTTAATTCAACCAAATCAATTTGCGACAGGTTCATGCCCGCCTGTTTTAAAACTTTTGGCACAGCCTCAACCGGGCCAATGCCCATTACCCGCGGATGAACACCAGCGCTTACACACGCAACTAGTTTTGCTATTGGTTTTAAGTTAAGTTCATTCATCATCCTTTCGCTCATAACAATAACAAAGGCAGCTCCATCACTTGTTTGAGACGAGTTGCCTGCTGTAACAGTGCCACCTAATGCAAAAGCCGGTTTTAATTTGGCCAACGCTTCTATTGAAGTATCGGCACGCACACCTTCATCAGTATCCACCACAAAATTTCTTTTTTTTCTTTTGCCATCTGCATCAACATAAATTTCTTCAACAGGCATTGGGAGAATTCCGCTTTTGAAATACCCGTTTGTTATAGCAGTGAGCGCTTTTTTATGAGAGTGTAAACTAAATTCATCCTGCTGTTCTCTCGTAATCTCATATTCTTTGGCCACCGCTTCTGCTGTTAAACCCATTCCCAAATAATAATCCGGTGTTTCTGATGTTACGGAATATGCAGGCACCGTTTTCCATCCTGAGGTGGGCACCATGGTCATGCTCTCCGTACCGCCGGCGATAATACAATCGGCCATCCCACTTCTTATTTTAGCGGTGGCAATTGATATCGTTTCCAACCCGCTTGCGCAATATCGGTTAACGGTCATACCCGGAACTTCGATTCCGAGCGCTCTTACACTTATCATTCGCCCAACCTGTAAGCCTTGCTCAGCTTCTGGTACAGCGTTTCCAACAATCAGATCGTCTACTCTTTTGCTGTCAAGTTCGGGCACAGTCGCCATTAGCCCCTTTATTACATCAACTGCCAAATCATCTGGCCGATAGAATCTAAATCCGCCTCTTTTTGATTTTGTTACGGCTGTTCTAAAACCTGCTACTATGTATGCTTCCATAAAAAGTTATTAAAATATTTTTGATACAAATCAATCAAGCAATTTAAGATTTATCTTTTAAAAAATTTGCTTAAAATCGTTCAGTAGGTTCTTGTTTAAAATTCTTCATTTAAATAATTCAACTCAAATAATTTGCAACTATTGGTACTCTTCTCCCCACGCCAAAAGCTTTGGGCGAGATACGGATTACAGGGCAAAACTGGTTACGCTTGTATTCATTGATGTTTACCATTCTTAATATTCGATCAACCATTACGGGATCATATTGCTGCGCCTTAATTTCATTTGGCCCTTTTACCCTTTCTATATATTGATATAAAATTTTATCAAGAATTTCATAAGGTGGGAGGCTGTCACTATCTTTTTGGTCGGGCCTCAATTCAGCAGAAGGTTCTTTTAAAATGATATTGGCCGGAATAACCTGCCTGCCGGAAGGCAAGGTTTCCTGTTTTGAATTAATATATTTTGCCAATTCGTACACCTGCATCTTGTAGCAATCTCCTAACACGCCAAGGCCTCCTGCCATATCCCCGTACAGCGTACCATACCCGGTTGCAAGCTCACTTTTGTTAGAGGTATTTAACAGGATATAGCCGTACTTGTTAGCGATGGCCATAAGCAAATTTCCACGTGTTCGGCTTTGGATATTTTCTTCGGCTAAGCCAAAGGGCGAGTCTTTAAAAACAGGCTTCAATTGATTAAGAAATTCATTGTATATCTCCTTTATAGGAATAATGTCATAAGGATTACCAAGATTTTTACTTAGCTGTTCTGCATCATTAACCGAGTGCCCTGTTGAAAATTCCGATGGCATCAAAATCGCTCTCACATTTTCACTGCCCAAGGCTTTACATGCCAGAGCCAAAGTAACAGCGCTGTCTATTCCACCACTGCTGCCGATAATGGCTTTTGTAAATCCCATTTTTTTAAAATAATCACTTATCCCTAAAATTATTGCGTCGTAAACCTGCGAAATATTCAGCTCGGCGGTAAAATGCAATGGCTCCGGTTCACTTGGTGCGGTAGCAGCAGGTTCATTTACAGGCTTATCAATAGTACCATCATCATTTAATGTAATTGCAAAAGTTTCTTCTTTAAATTGCGGCAGTTGAACACACAGGTTTGCATGTTTGTCAAATACTAAAGATGCTCCGTCAAAAACAATCTCCGTTTGGCTCCCAATGGCATTGCAATAGATTAGCGGAAGCCTGTACTTTAATACATTGGCCTTTATAATTGCTTTTCTATCTTCAATATGCGTATAGTCAAACGGCGATGCGGAAATATTAATCATAACGTCAGGATGTTGCTCCATAAGTATATCCATCGGGCATATACGGTAGAGAGGATTGTCCCCGAGATTCCAGATGTCTTCACAAATTGTGAGTGCGATTTTCTTTCCTTTGAATTCAATAATATTCCAGGTGAAAGCCGGTTCAAAATACCTGTATTCGTCAAATACATCGTAATTGGGGAGACAGGTTTTGTGGGCAATTCCTTTAATTTCTTTTTCGTATAAAAGAAATGCAGCGTTAAAAAGATCTTTACCTTCTCTCACCGGGTTTCTTTCTGGCCCGCCTACAATTACGCCAATTGTATCAGCGTGTTGTTTAATAGTATCAATGCTTTCATAACACTTGTTTACAAAATCATTGAAGTCCATAAAATCTCTTGCAGGATAACCGCACACACACATTTCGCTGAAAACAATCAGGTCCGCATTTTCAATTTTAGCAAATTTTATTGCCTCAATAATTTTATTGGTGTTACTTTCAAAATTGCCAATGTGATAATTTTGCTGCGAAATGATAATTTTCATGTTACAAAATTAGTTGAATAAATGTTTAAAGTATTTTCAAAAAGAGCCAACCCGATTCTTAAAATGTATAAGATATTCCTTCTTGTTTTTAGTACAATTATTTTGTTTTCATGTAAAGGCAATAAAAATATTCCCGACGTTTCTAATGTAAAAATCAATTTGGAAAGCAAAAGATTTGAGCAGGATTTTTTTGCAATTGATACAAACAATGTTGCTGCTTCCATGCAGCAAATTCTAAAAAAATATCCCGGCTTCACTCCGGATTTTGTGGAAAATATTCTTGGTCTTGATATGGATAGTTTATTGAGTCCTTTAAATGCCCAGGACAATGCCGTCCGGCTATTTATTAGAGATTATATGCCCATTAAAGACTCATCGGATAAAATTTTTAAAGACTTTAGCAAAGAAAATGAAGAGATAAAACAAGGGTTGAAATATGTAAAATATTATTTCCCGAATTATAAATTACCGCAGTCTGTAATAACATTCATCGGCCCTATCAATGCAAATTTTGAGACTTCCTTTGGCACACAAGGCGATATCCTTACTTCTGAAGGATTAGGAATCGGGTTGCAACTTCATCTCGGGAAAAACTTTTCGTTTTATAAAAGCGCCGAAGGGCAGGAGCAATACCCGGATTATCTGTCTAATAATTTTGACCCGGAGCACATTGCTGTTAATAGTATGAGGAATATAATTGACGACCTCTATCCCGATCGAAGCAGGGGTAAAGCGCTCATTGAGCAGATGATTGAGAAAGGAAAGCGATTATTTCTTCTCACAAAATTTTTGCCTTATACACCAGAGTATCGCTGTATTTGTTATACTGAAAAACAATTGAAAGATTCTTATACTAATGAAGCAGTAATATGGGATTTCTTTTTAAACAATGAATTGCTAAATAATGCTGAACAAAACATTGTGAAAAATTATGTAGGCGAGAGTCCAAAAACGCAGGAATTTGGTGAAGATTCGCCTGGCAATTTGGGTAGCTTTACCGGATTACAAATCGTGAAAAAATTCATGGAAAAATTTCCGGAAACGAAGTTGACAGATTTAATGAATATGGAAGCGCGGGAAATTTTAGAAAATTCAAAATATAAGCCCAGGTCCTAATTTAATTTTAAAGGCACTACCATTTCAAATGCAGGAATATTTACCAGGAATGTTTGTTTATTATTACTGTTCTCCATAAAATAAATTCCGTGCATTCTTCCTAACTCACTCCGTAAATTACATCCACTCACATATTGATATTTCTCGCCAGAATTTATTTTTGGCTGAACGCCTATAACGCCTTCACCTTCCACTTCTCTGTATTCGGAATTACTGTCGAAAATATACCAGTGCCTTCTGAGCAACTGAACCGGGAAAGTATTGTTATTTTCAATAGTAATGCGGTAGGCAAACATGAATTCGCTTGTAACCGGGTTGCTGTATTCGGGCTGATAAAAAGTTTCAACGCTAATGTTTACGCCTTCTGATATTTTTGAAATCATAATCCTTCAGGTTATTATAAAGTTATTAAAAACTATAGAAAAGGTAAAAATGATATTTAAATTAAAACGGCTAAAAGTTAACAATTAATCCCGATACCTTTCTTACAACTTTTTGAGAAAAAAATGTTGCCCAAAGCGTTTATATTTTTTTCGTTTTGAGATACCCGTTTTTCTGCAACCACTGCCATACTTTTTCCCGGTTATCTCCTTGTATTAATATCTCGTTGTTTTTAACAGAGCCTCCCGTGCCACAGTACGATTTTAATTTCTTTCCAAGACTTTCAAGATCTGCATTGGCACCGAAAAAGCCGTCTATCAAAGTAACCACCTTTCCTCCCCGCTGTTTACCGTCAAGCCGCACAGTAAGCAACTGATCTTTGGCCGGCAATGTTTCAGTTTCTTCCTGCTCTGCAGCAATTTTCATATCCGGGTCGGTTGAATAAACGATGCCTTGGTTATATAACTTTTTCTTAGACATATTATTGTTTTATTTCCGCCTTCAGGCTTAAATCCAGGCTTCTTGCCTGGTGAATAATTGCGCCACTGGAAATGAAATCAACGCCTGTGGCAGCATACGATTCAATATTTTCATAATTGATTCCACCACTGGCTTCCGTTTCGTATTTGCCTTCTATTATTTTCAATGCTTCTGATATTTGTGCGGGGCTAAAGTTGTCGAGCATAATACGGTTTACTTTACCCACCTTCATTACTGTTTTAACATCTTCTATGTTTCGTGTTTCAACTTCAATTTGTAAACCGGTTTTTTTTTCCTGCACATATTTCCACGCCTTTAATATGGCTTTTTCTATGCCGCCGCAATAGTCTATGTGGTTATCTTTAAGCATAATCATGTCGTACAATCCAAACCTGTGATTTAATCCACCTCCAATCTTAACGGCCTCTTTTTCCAGCAATCTGAAGTTTGGAGTTGTCTTTCGCGTGTCAAGTAATTTAGTAGAATAGCCATTAAGTTTTTCGACATATTTTCTGGTAAGCGTGGCAATGCCGCTCATTCGTTGCATGCAATTAAGTACTAGTCGCTCGCAGGTGAGGATTGTATGAATTTTTGCTTCAACTTCAAAAGCGATCTCGCCCGCATGCATGTTGTCTCCATCACTTTTTATTTTTTTTACGTTCGATAAAGGTTCTGCATGATTAAATATTTTTTCGGCTACATCAACGCCCGCAAGAATTCCCGGTTCTTTAATTTTTAGAATTGCTTTGCCCTTTGTTTCGACGTTTATGCAGGAAAGAGTTGAATGGTCGCCATCGCCAATATCTTCGGCCAATGCATTGGTAATAAATTGAGTTAATTGCTGATCATAAGACATAAGACAAAAATATCAAATGCGTACGACACCTGGCGGTTTATAAAATAAAAAAGCCCGGATAAACCAGGCTTATAGAATCAGCAAATAATTTATTTATCTTTCAAAACGAAGTTCCTGTACAACCTGCTTATCCCCTCTTTGCTTCATATAAATGGTCGTACGGAATATTCCATTAGCAGTTTCTAAATTGCCGATACAATATTGGGATCCTTCATTTTCACTTTTGTGGATTACCTGGAAACTTTTGGCGGGATTTTTTGAAAAAAAATCGCGCAGGACTAATTCTGCCTGGCTTTTACTATAAGAATTACTTTTGCCTGGGAAAGTAATTTCAACCGTATTGTCAAAAAACCGTGAGACTTCCGCAGCATTGCCTCTTTTAATCGCATCAATAATTTCAGTAAAAGACACTGATACCAGGAAGGAAAAAGAAAGAAAAATAAAAAAGGAAAGTAATAAATGTTTCATAGCTTATAATTAAATAACCATATTTTGCGAAAAACGTGCCAATATAACGTTAGCGCGGCATTCACTTATTATAAAAAAATTCATAAAAAATAATTTACAGCAACTTACAACCTAATAATTAGCTTTGAAATATGGAAGCAAAGAAAGTAATACTAATAATAATGGATGGCTGGGGCCTTGGAAAAGTAAAAGATAGTGATGCGATACAGCATGCAAACGTTCCTTTTGTAAGTTCGCTGTATTCAAAGTATCCACATACAACATTGGTCACTTGTGGTAAAGCAGTAGGCTTACCCGATGGCCAAATGGGTAATAGCGAAGTAGGGCATTTGAACCTTGGCGCAGGAAGAGTAGTTTACCAGGAACTTGAAAGAATAAATGTGGCTGTTGAAAATGGTGAGTTTCAAAAAAATGAAATACTTCTTTCCAGCCTCAATTATGCAAAAGAAAACAACAAGCCACTGCACTTATTAGGGCTGGTTAGCAACGGTGGCGTTCACTCTCACATTAACCATCTTAAAGCAATTACCTCACTTTGTAAACAAAAAAATATCGCTACGGTTTATGTCCATGCTTTTACTGATGGACGGGACACTGATCCAAAAAGTGGTGCAGGCTTCTTAAAAGAATTACAGGAACATCTCGATAAAACGACCGGAAAAATTGCTACGGTTACGGGGAGGTATTATGCTATGGATCGCGATAAAAGATGGGAGCGTGTTAAAATCGCATACGATGCATTGGTTCATCGCACAGGTTCTGTTACTAATAATATTTTGGAAGCAGTAGAACACTCTTATGAAAATAATGTAACAGATGAATTTCTATTGCCAATAATAAATGAAGCAACACCCGGTGCGGCAATTAAAGACGGAGACGCAGTTATATGTTTCAACTTTCGTACAGATCGCTGCCGTGAGATCACAGAGGTGCTTACCCAGAATTCATTTCCTGAATACGAAATGAAAACCCTCGATTTAAATTATACCACGATGACCCGCTACGATCATTCTTTTAAAAATATTAATGTAATTTTTGAAAATGATGATCTTGTTAATACGCTGGGCGAGATGCTGGCAGGAAATAATAAAAAGCAAATACGGATTGCAGAGACCGAAAAATATCCGCATGTTTCGTTTTTCTTTAGCGGTGGACGCGAAGTTCCTTTTGAAGGGGAAAGCAGGATAATGATTCCGTCCCCCAAAGTAGCTACCTACGATCTTCAACCTAGTATGAGTGCTTATGAAGTTACAAGTGCGTTGTTACCGGAAATAAAGAATAAGACCGCAGATTTTATTTGCCTGAATTACGCGAATACTGATATGGTAGGCCATACGGGTGTGTGGGATGCAGTGATACAAGCAGCCGAAACAGTTGATAAATGTGTGGAACAGGTAGTAACAGCGGGGCTTGAGAATGGATATACTATTTTTTTAACTGCAGATCATGGGAATGCAGATTATATGATCAATGCCGATGGTACACCTAATACCGCACACACTTTAAACTTAGTGCCTTTTTTTATCATAGACAAAGACTGGAATGGGGAAATTAAACCGGGCAAACTAGGAGATCTTGCGCCTACCATTTTAACCATGATGGAGTTACCTATTCCCCCACAAATGACCGGCAATATTTTAATCGATCCAACGCCTTTTGAAGCCTGAGGGCCTTCTATTTTATAAGTAACATACAATCATGAAAAAAATAATACGGATTACACTTATCATACTACTTGTTATATTGATAATTATTCAGTTTATAAGGCCCGAAAAAAATATCTCAGGAAACGTAGCTAACGATATTACAACTAAATATGCCGTGCCTGATAGTGTGATGCAAACATTAAAACCTGCTTGCTATGATTGCCATAGTAATAATTCAGCCTACCCATGGTACTCAAATTTTCAGCCCGTAGCGTGGTTTATGAGTGGCCATATAGATGAAGGAAAGCATGAATTGAATTTTTCAGAGTTTACATCGTATAATATTGGAAAGCAATATAAGAAGCTTGAAGAAATAGGTAAAGAGGTAAAATCAGGAGATATGCCGCTTACTTCTTATACCCTCATCCACACAGATGCAAGATTATCTGATGAGCAAAAAGCCGACATACAAAAATGGGTTGCCACAACCCGTAAGGATATTGAAAGCCACTACCCGCCTGATAGCCTTATAAGGCCAAAGAAATAATTGGACGTTGGGATCATTTTAATTTAATAAAGGCTTTATCTTCCCGAAAGCTTTTATTTCCCGGAGGCTCAAAACAGACAATCATAATTTTTAGTTAAGGAAGCAGCGATTAGCGTCCTTTTTTGTCCTATCTTAGTAGGGTTAAACCAAGCTATAAAATATATGACAGAAGAGCAAATGCTTCAGGGCTGTCTTAAAAATGATGCTTCTGTACAGGAAGTATTATATAATCGTTTTAGCCCGCGAATGTTGGGAGTGTGCTATCGTTTTGCCCGAAACCGTGAAGATGCTGAGGATATGATGCAGGAAGGATTTATAAAAGTTTTCTCGCAGATTCACCAGTTTCGCGGACAAGGCGCTTTAGAGGGATGGATAAGAAGAATAGTTGTACACACCTGCATCAATATCCTTAAAAAGAACAAAAAATTTAGTGATAGCGTTGATCTTTTTCACGCCAGCACACTGCATTTGAACGAAGATAATATTCCTTCACTATTGCAGGCAAAACAGGTAGTAGAGTGTATACGATTGCTGCCTTTGGGATACAGAACTGTTTTAAATCTTTATGCCATAGAAGGGTATTCTCATCGGGAGATTGCTTCTATACTTGATATTGAGGAAAGTACCAGCAGGTCTCAATATACAAGAGCCAAATCAATGCTGGAGGATATTTTATTGAAAAATAAAATACTTCAGCAGCCACGGCAGAAGGTGAGAATGGTATCAGGACTTGTTTAATTGCTTGTATTTGAATAACCAAATTAACTCTTATTACCTCTACTAACTGAAACATGTGAACAATGGAAGAAAAATTTTACCTGGACGATTTTGAGCTATCCTTGCAAGAACAGGTGAACCAATTTAAGATGGTTCCTACCAAGAAAGTGTGGCATGGTATTTACAACGATCTTCACCCTGGCAGGAGGTGGCCTTCTGTAGTTGTATCGCTTGTTCTAATATTTTCTATTGTATTTATTGGGTATATTAATAACCATACAGATAAAAATGGGGCTGATATTGCAGCTCAAAAACTGCCATCCAATCCTGGACAGAATATTTCAAAGCCAGATATTGCCAATAAAAAATTAGTAGCAAACTCCATTGAAGAAAAAGATGACCGCAATATTAAACAAGAAGAAGTAACTACTTCCGTAAACGGAGTTTTATCTGCAACAGAATTAAGCGAAAAGATAGACGAGACCGACAAAGGAACTTTAACCAATGAATCCGGTAAAACTTCTATTTTATACCCCGATGTAAAGCAGGAGATCAAACCAGATTATTCATTATCTCCTAATCTTAACATCACAAAAGGTCAGAATAATTATCCGACTGAAAAGGATAACATAGTAGCTGTGAACAAAATGCCGAAGGGAAATTTTATAGAAGATAACAACACGGTGAGCATAAACACTCCTGTTATTTCTTTTTATACCGAAAGCATCGGCGAAACCCGTGAGCAAAATTCGTTCAAAAATTCACACATCAAAATACCCGGCTTAGTCGATTTAAATGAAGGCTCTAAAAAGATAAAATTTCTTCAAGTAAATGACCATATTAACGTACAAAGTAATTTGGGCGAGAGCAGCAATGCTGCATTGGCTATAGCAAGGAAAAGAAATGATAAAATTAGCTGGGTGTATTATGCCGCCCCTTTCATTAGTTCAGTAACTTTTAGTGGATCAGCAGTAAAAGAAAATACGAATTCAAATCTTTCATCACCTCCGCTACCTCAGGTTACACAGAAGGACATGAAGGTGATACGAAATGCAGCGCTTGGTTTTGAAGCCGGTATTCAAATGAATTATTCATTTGCGCCAAAACTTCAACTTACAACCGGGGCTCATCTTACTCGGTCAGGGTATAACATTGTTTCGAACCTCGTGCACCCGACGCTTGCTACTTTGACCCTGAAAAATCCATCGAATGGAGATGTGTACTCACGTAGTTTTGTAACACATTATGGAGATGGAACAGGTATCTCAACCGTTACATTACACAATTATAGTTACCAGGCATCTATTCCCGTGGGAGTTCAATATTTAATGTGGGATATGGGCAAGTTCCAGGTTAATTTAGCAGGTAGTGTCGAGCCTTCTTTAATTTTCAAGGCTGATGCATATATACTTGCTGCCGATGGAAGGAATTACGTAAACGTTCCCGATCTTCTGCGTAAATGGAATTTTAGCAGCAACTTTGCTCCGTTCATCAGTTTCAGATCTAATAAGTTGAAATGGAATATAGGACCTAATATCCGTTACCAGTGGCTGTCTACTTACCAAAATAATTATACCGTAAAAGAACATTTGATTGATTATGGGTTGAGGGTAGGTATTAGCAAATAGGTAAACCTTGGCAATAATTTTTTTTTGTTTTCGTTCTTATTTTTTAACTACCATTTTATAAAGTCGTTGCACCGTACCCTGCAGCGGCTTTTTTTTTATTTGTAATTTTACTCATGCAAAAATATTTACGGGTAACTATCTATCTATCGACACTTTTTTGGATCGCTTGCCAGGGAAAGGAACCGAAAAATATACCTCACGAAAATTCAGCGGAAGAATCCATATCATTTTTTCCTGTTACTGATTTTTTACTTGGACAACTGGGTGAGATTGACAAACTGCCCGTTACACCATTGCAAATAAATATTAATGGAAATAAACAGGATTCTGCATGGTTGAAAAGGGAAGATATTAGAAAACTTGCGGTTCCATTTCTTCACCCTGTAATTGATTCTGCCTCTCTTGGGAAATATTTTGTTGGCAAATCCTTTCTCGATCAAACCGTAAATGCCGTTACATTTTCCTACGATGCAAAAATGAAGTTACCGGACTCAATAAAATTGACCCACTGGGATGTATATGTTGATCCTCAAAAGAGTGACGTCCAGAGAATTTATATGGTGAAAGAAGAAAATACCAGTGGCGGCCATACCACTACTCAACTTACCTGGACAGCCAATAAATGGTTTAGCATAAGAACCATTCTTCAATCTCCCGGCCATGATGCAGTAGTAAAGGAAGAAATAATTAAATGGGATTTTAATGATTAATGGCTTCGCTAATAGAGAACAGGAAAATAAAATAAAATGAAAACCGATGCCTTTCAATCCATAATAAAAAATCTGCCAAATCAGCCTGGAATCTATAAATATTTCGATGAAAGAAATGAACTTATTTATGTGGGAAAGGCTAAAAACATACGCAAAAGAGTAAGTTCATATTTTACCAAAACATTTACCGGTTATAAAACTCATGAACTGGTAAGGCGAATTAAAAAGATAGAATTTACTATTGTTGACAATGAGCAAGATGCTTTCTTACTGGAGAATTCCCTGATAAAACAATTCCAGCCGAGGTTTAACATCAACCTCAAAGATGATAAGTCTTATCCCTATATGGTTATTAAAAATGAGCCTTTTCCCAGGGTTTTTTTAACGAGGACAAAGATCAATGATGGTTCTCAATATCTCGGGCCATTTACTTCTGTTGGCAGGGTACGGGAGTTATTGATTTTTATAAAACAAAATGTTCAGCTACGCACCTGCAAACTCAATCTAACCGAAGCAAACATAAAAAAAGGAAAGTTCAAAGTTTGCCTGGAATATCATCTTGGCAATTGCAAAGGCCCCTGTGAAGGTTTACAAAGTGCACAAGACTATGCTGAAGGATTATCGCGATTGAAAAATCTTATGAAGGGAAACCTCAACCCGGTGATTCAACATTTTAAAAGTGAAATGGAGCATTATGCCCGTGAAATGCAATTTGAAAAAGCCGAGCTACTGCGAAAGAAAATTGAGCATCTCCAAAATTATAACGCCAGGTCGAAAGTAGTGAATGAACATGTGGGCAACGTGGATGTGTTCTCTATCTTGAAAGATGGAGACATTGCTTATGTAAATTATTTAATGGTAAGTGAAGGAACAATTGTGTTGACTAAAACAATTGTGCTCGAGCAAAAACTTGATGAAACACCTGGAGAAGTTTTATTGTTTGCAATTGCACAGCTACGTTCAACATTCAATGGCGAATCAACCGAAATAATTGTTCCCTTTGAGATTGATTATCCTGCAGCAGATGCCATTATTATTGTTCCCAAAGCAGGGGACAAAAAAAAGCTGCTTGAGCTTTCCGAAAAAAATGTTAACTATTTTATTGAAGAGTTGAACAGAAAGAAAATGTTGCAGCTTGAGGGCAAGACCGATAAGGAAAAACAAAAAGTGTTACAGCAACTTCAAAGCGATCTTCATCTTTCAACTATTCCGGAGCATATTGAATGTTTTGATAATTCAAATTTCCAGGGAAGCTATCCTGTTGCAGCCATGGTATATTTCAGGAACGGGTTGCCCGATAAAAGCCAGTATAGAAAATTTAATATAAAAACAGTGAGTGGTATTAATGATTTTGCGAGTATGAAGGAGGTTGTATCAAGAAGGTACAAGCGGCTTACGCAAGAGAAAACGCCGCTGCCTGAACTGATAATTATTGATGGTGGTAAAGGCCAATTAAATGCAGCAGTAGAAGGTTTAATGGAATTGAATCTTGGAGGGAAAACAACGATTGTTGGCCTGGCAAAAAATGAAGAAGAAATTTTTTTTCCGGGAGATACCCAATCAATAAAACTGCCTTGGGATAGCGAGAGTCTAAAATTAATAAGAAGGATAAGAGATGAAGTACATCGTTTTGGAATTACTTTTCACCGCAATCAGCGCAGTCGTGGCACATTTGTAAATGAACTGGAAACAATAAAGGGTATTGGAAAAAACACTGCAGATACGCTGTTGAAAAAATTCAAATCAGTGAAGAAGATCAAAGAGCTTTCTATAGAAGAACTTGCTGAAGTTGTGGGAAACGCGAAGGCCAATAGTATCTCAGATCATTTCAAAGAAGCTGAATAAATGCATTAGTATTTTACGCCCATCTTTTTGTAAATAAAACTCATAAGCCACATGGGCCCAATTAATAGAAATTGGAGGTCTTTAAAAAACGAGGGTTTTTTTCCTTCTACTTTATGCCCATAAAACTGCCCTATCCAGGCAGCAATGAATACGATCAGGCAAAATAACCATAAGGAAAGCGGTAAATAGCTTTCTATTAAATAACATATAGCAAGGCAAAAAATTCCAAATAAAAGCATTCCGAATCCGAGAGATACAGACAGAGTAAAGTAATAAATAACAGCAAGCAGGAGCACTATCATTGCCACATTCAACCGCAAATTTTCACTAAGTTGAAAAGGAAATTTTATGGAATACAGCAAGCCGGTTATAGAGAAAAAAATCGAAGGAACACAAAACCAATGTATCAGTTTGTTGGTTTCATTTCTATGGCTTTCGCCGTATTCATCAAGCCATTGATTTACGGTTCTCATTACAATTACTTTTGTACTAATTTATTTAAAATTTGATTAGCAATCCAAAAAGATGTTTGCCTGGTTATGCGGCTGTTGAGCAGTAGCTATTATAGGAAAAACTTTCATTACATTTATTAACCTCTTTAGAAATTATTGATATGGAAAAACTTAGCTTGTTCTTTTCAAAAATTCGCGAGCTCACTTTTTGGCAAAGGTTATTTTCATGGCGGTCAGTCAGGGATTTGAGCTATGATGCTTTCGAAGAATTTAAATCTATCCAAAGAGAACTTGGCGGTAAAAATGAACAATACAATTTGCTCGAAAAAAAATATGAGCATGCCATAACACAAAATGAAGGATTGAAAAACAACATTCAACAATTTGAGAAATCCATCAGCAAGAAAGAAGATGATATTGATTTATTAAATCAAAAAATAGATGCACTGAATAATACCATTTCAAAATTGAATTTGTCCAATTCAAAATTTGAAAACAATGAAGAGCAGCGCAGGAAGGCATATGAAGAAAGCATTATTAAACTTAACCAGTTAAAAGAAACATTGGAAAAACAAACACAAATATTGCATGACGAAAGACTCCAGGAACAGAAAGATGTTTTTGAAAAGATGAAACGACAATGGAATGAACATGAAGCATCAGTTGCCCAGTCTTTAAAAATGATTTGCAAAAATCATTTTATCAAATATATTTATGAAGTCCCTTTCCGGGGCAATCCGGACAACACTATTGAAATTTGTGATGAATACATCATATTCGATGCGAAGTGTCCATCCAATGACGATCTTACCAATTTCCCCAAATACATAAAGGCGCAAACTGAAAATTTAAAAAAATATGCAAGCCAGGAAAAGGTGAAAAAAGATATTTTTTTAGTTGTGCCGACAAATACGGTTCATACCATTTCGCAGCTCAATTATAATATGGGTGATTACAATGTATATGTAATTACAAAAGATGCATTGGAACCGATCATACTCTCATTGAAAAGAGTGGAAGATTACGAATTTGTAAATCAACTAAGCCCGGAAGAAAGGGATAATATCTGTCGGGTGATCGGCAAGTTTGCGCATACCACAAAAAGAAAAATTCAAATAGACCAGTTCTTTGCTACGGAATTTTTAGAGCTTCTTGTACGATGCAAAAATGATTTGCCTGTCGATATTTTAGAACAGGTCATAGAGTTTGAAAAAGCGGAAAGATTGAATCCTCCTTCAGAGAAAAAAGCCAAACAAATTTTTACCAGGGAACTCCAGGATAAACATGAGTTAATAAATGCCGAAGCAGAGATGAGAGACGTTGTTATTCCGCTTAATTTTGATGAAATGAAAAACCTGGAATAATTTTTTTTGATACCCCATGAATATTTCGGTGACTTTCTTTGCTTGAATAAGAATTACTTTTAAAAATTGATTGTTCTCTTTTACTAAAAATAAAAATATGTTGATAAGAAAACTTATTTCATTGCTCAGTGCCGCGATGGTTATAACCACTGTCTGTGCGCAAAAAAGTGATACTACTTATGCAGAGAAATTAGGTTATCCGAAAGGCGCCAAAGTTTTAATCATTCATGTGGATGATGCGGGTATGAGCCACGACTCCAATGAAGGTGCTATTGAAGCAATAACAAAAGGTGCGGCTAACTCAACCAGTGTAATGATGCCGTGTTCATGGGTTCCTGAATTTGTACATTTTCTAAAGCAACATCCTGAAGTTGATGCAGGCTTACATCTCACACTTACCTCAGAATGGAAGGAATACAGGTGGGGGCCGCTATCGGGTAAATCATCTGTGCCGGGGTTGGTTGATAGTGAAGGTGACTTATGGCCCGATGTACCGGATGTTGTAAAACACGCATCGGCAGATGAAGTTGAAAAAGAACTAAGAGCACAACTAGAAAGGGCAAGGACTATGGGTTTTGAGCCGACTCATCTTGATTCGCACATGGGCACATTGTTTGCAACCCCTCCATTTCTCGAAAGGTACATTAAGGTAGGAATTGAAAACCACATTCCAGTGATGTTACCGGGAGGCCATGATGTTTTGATTCAGCAGCAGATGCATACACCGGACGTGTTTATAAACCAATTACGTAATATGGGTAAAATGTTGTGGGATGCAGGTTTACCCGTGCTGGACGATTTGCACAACTTTAGCTATGACTGGGCACCTCCGCCAAATACTAAGGCTGGTGATAAAAAATCAGAGGACTACAAAACACAAAAATATATTGATGCTTTAAAACTATTGAAACCAGGCGTGACCATGATGATCATGCATTGCACGGAACCTTCAGAAACATTTCAATATATCTCCGGTTCAGGCGCTGTTAGGAAAGCCGATTTGCTCGCTATGCTTAACCCTGCGTTTAAAAAGGCTTTAAAAGATGAAGGCGTTATTTTAACTACGTGGAGAGAGTTGAAGGAAAGAAGAATGAAAATAAAAGATTAAGAAGGGTTTGACGATTTCTTTAAAGAGATATCTACCGGTATCCCATAGCCTGTAATTGAAACAATTCTGAATAACGCCCTTTTTTTTCAAGCAATTCTTCGTGGCTGCCCATTTCTATTGGCTCGCCTTTATCAAGAACTAATATTCTATCTGCCATGCGTACTGTGGAGAAGCGATGAGAAATAAGCACCGCCGATTTCCCTTTTGTAAGCTCCGCAAAACGCTGGAAAACCTGGTACTCCGCACGGGCGTCGAGGGCGCTGGTGGGCTCGTCAAGAATAAGTAACTGTGCCTCCTTCATGTATGCACGGGCAAGTGCAATCTTTTGCCATTCGCCTCCGCTGAGTTCTACTCCATTATTGAAGCGGCGCCCCAATGCCTGGTCATATTGCTGTGGTAACTTATTGGCAAGAATATTTGCAAGGCTTTTTTCAGCAGACTGTTCAATCAAAGGCCGATTGTTCTGTTCATCTATATTACCTACAGCAATATTTTGAGCAAAACTCATTTGGTATCGCAGGTAATCCTGGAAAATGATGCCAATATTATGGCGAAGATCTTTGATATCATATTCACGTAGATCAATGCCATCAAGTAAAATGCGGCCTTCGGTTGGATCGTATAATCGTGCAAGTAATTTTACAAGCGTTGTTTTTCCTGCGCCATTTTCTCCTACCAGTGCAAGTTTTTCTCCTGCATTTAACGTGAAACTGATATGACGATTGGCCCATATTTCACTGTTGTGATATCTAAAGCCAACGTTCTCGAAAGTAAATCCCTGCCTGATAGGATTGGGAAACGGTACAGGCTTTTCACTCACTTTTATTTTTGGCTGTATCTCAAAGAATTCAAAAAAGTCGCGGAGATAAATGGCCCCCTGGGAAACAGAAGTGAAGCGGGATAAAATATTTTCGAGCAGGCTTCTCAGTTGACGAAAGGAACCGGCAAGAAATGTAAGTGTACCAATAGTGAGGGCGCCGTCCACCGTTTTCATGATCATCACAATATAAGCAGCATAATAACCGGCGCTCCCAAGCAGTGCAAATATGGTACCCCACAGCGCACGTTTGGTTGAAAGTTTTTTATTGTCATCATAAAATTTATTACTCAGTGTTTTAAAACGATCTACTAAAAATTTAGAAAGCCTAAAGAGTTTCACCTCCTTTGCCGTTTCGTCACTGGCACCGAGATAGCGCATGTAGTCAAGCTCGCGGCGTTCCGGAGTTTGCCCACGTGTAAGTGCATAGCTTCGATCATTGAAATAAGACTCACCAAGGAAAGCCGGAACGATGGCCACCAGCAGTAATAAAATAAGCCAGGGATTAAATGCCATTAACCCCGCTGATAAAAACGCCATCGTAATAATATCCTGCACCTGCGTTAATACCTGCGACAGTAAAATGGTGCGCCCCACAGTTTGCTGCCTTGCCCTTTCCAGCGTATCATAAAATGCAGAGTCTTCAAACTGGTCAAGGTCAAGTGTATCTGCATGCTCCATGATCTTTACAGAAGTATGATTAGAAAAAAGATCTCCAAGCAAGCCGTCAACTAATAAAATTGCCCTGCTTAATCCGTCTGAGATAATAGCAAGCGCAAATTCTGCAATAACGAGCTTCCATAAAAAGCTATGATCAGGTGTTGAACTTTTACTCAACATTATTACTTCATCTATTATGAGCTTACCAACATATAAGATGGCCACCGGTAAAGCAGAACGCAACAGCCTTAGTATAGCGTTGAGTATTGTATACCGATGATTCGTTTGCCACACAAGCCTGAAAAATCTTGGAAGATTTTTTAGCGCAGCAAACTTTTCTTTTAATGTAAGATTGGAATGGGTGTTTTGAAGTGCAGGCCTTCTTTCATTTGCCATGCGTGCTTTGCTCATTTGCCAAAATTAAGTCAATTGTAGTTTTAGATTTTCTAAAATAGCTTCGGGTGCATTCCAAATTGTCGCTCTGCTGAACTGAACGTGGGCGGTGGAGACACCGCCCACGGCGAGCTGCCCTGGTTGGTGTCCCCACCAACCAGCGACAATTTGGAATGCACCCATAGCTTCTTTATCATTTCACTACTGTGGTATCGATAAGGTGAATGGTGCGGGCTATATCATCGTATTCCGTTTTACGGATAAACCACATTAAAGTACTGGCTAAAAAACCCGGGTTAATCACTTTTTGTGCGATATGATTGACTGTATTATCCATTTGCTTTATGTAAGCTTGTTGCTGCATTTCATTCATGCCGGCAAGAATAACGGCACTGGCCCATGCTGCTTTGCGTGCGGCTCCAATACTAAAATTCAGCACGTCAGTTTGCTGAGTTTTACCAACCCGCTTCAAAAATTTCATAGGAAACCAAACATCTTCAAGACACTGCTGCACATCGTCAAATAGCGATGCGATTACCTCATTGATCCGGTTGAAGTCCGCTTCCAGCTTGTGAATGGAATCACCTTGTGCAGTTGCTGCCGAAGCAATGGCAAGGTCAAGATTGATGTGGGTATTGACACCTAAAATCAGTTGTTGTATTACAGTGAGCGAATTATTCATACATCCATCCAAGGCATACTTCCAGGATGTGCTGCATGCCTCATTCTTATTGTAAGCAGCATAGGCATCAAGGTATCGTGAAGCAAAAGTTACATCTAATTTTTCCATACGATTACCATCGGTAAAAGCTCCGGCGGCGATACCTTCTTTAACTGCGATGGTCATGCGTTTATATAAAGCAGCAAAGTAGCCACTGCGGTTTTTAGTTTGCTCACAATTTTCTACAATTATCGTAAGCGCATTGATGACATCATCTATAGTTTGCAGTGGCATAATATGTACGTAAAATTATTGCGTAATTATTTTAAAAAGCTACCAGGAATTTCATGTAACGGTTCAATAGAAATATTCTTATAAAACACTTCGGCGCCTTCCGACTGAATCTGAATTTTGCCTTTTACTAACGGAATAGCCTGGCCGTTTTCAAACTGTTTTGAATTGTAAAGTACCATCATTACTTTTCCGTTAATGATATGTACACTCGTATCTCCGTGGCAATAAAGATCCAGGGTATTCCATTCTCCCGATGCGTTTTCGGCATCGTCTTGTTTTTTACAATGGCGGCCAATTTTACTTGTTGCACTGAAAGTATATAATTGCCCTGCTGAATTATAAACATACTCACTGTCCGCGTTCATGACTGCCGGAACATCCTGCATGCCGCCGGCTACTCCCCAGTAATCACCACTATTCCCTTCTTCAATTTGAAATTCCTGTGAGCGCATCCATGCTCCATAATCTGCCCCATGATCGCCTGTTGCAAAATAGAGCAGGCCGCTGTCTCTTTTTTTCTTTTTCTTCTGTCCCCAGGTGAGTGTGCCCCATTGGAATTGCAGCCGCAAATGAAAGTCAGCATATTCTTTAATAGTTGAAATGCCACCCCAACTTTCTCCTGAGATACGAATTATTTTTTCACCCTCCTTTTCTACAATAGTGAAAACATGTTGCGGATCATTATTTAAGCCTACAGGAGTTTCGCTTAATTTTTTGCCTGCATCATCTAGTGGTGGCCCAATGTATGTATCCCATCCATTCAAATCTTTTCCATTAAATAGCGCGACCTGGTTATGCTGCGAAAATATATTTAAAGAAACGAGTGAAAAGAGAAATAAGAAAACAGCGTGTCTCATTGCAATGTTTTCATTAAAGATAAAGAATTACATTTTTGGAGAAAGCAACTTTCATTCTGCGGATCTCCGATGTATGTTCGTTCGATCTATTTTTCCAAAGTTACTTTCTTGGATAGAAGTAAAGATTTACAAAAGATGCAAAGCCTTTTTCACTTAAGGTGAAGAAGCCGCTCGTATCTTTTGCAAAAGAAACAGCTTCGCCCTGGGGTTCGAGCGTGTAAGGTAATATGCGGGGAGGTTGAGCCAGGCATTCTGCAATACCCTCGCCACTTTTCCGGCGATAATAGTTAAGCGCGGTGTAAGTTTTTACAATTATTTCTTTATCATCATACGAAGTAGCAGCGCTCACAACTTCAGTATAATTAAGTTTTCCTGCAAGTGCCAAAGTATTTATTGAGTCCGAATAAGGAAAAGCAAGCTTGTATATTTTTGAAGGATTGTCTCTTTTTGTTATTATGTAAATGTCTTTTGATTTACGATCCAATAAAAAAGCTTCCGCATCATGTGAGCCATCAGGATATTTAAATGAAACAGTTTTAAAACTGCGCACAGTATATGTTGAAGATGATGGTTCGGGGAAAATATAAAAATGATAAGTTTTGTAAATTTCGTCATTGTCACCAATCTCTGCGACGTAAACAGAATCATCATAAAGAGCTATATCTTCCCAATCACGATTAATCGCGCCTTTTATAAATACTTTTTTAACCACGGTTCCGTCGTGCTTAACCAAAATAATTTCCGGAGGATTACCGCTGTCTTCTTCTACCCATATATTACCCGGATTTTTTTTACTATCTGCAATACCTGAGCCTTCATTAATCACAGGAATTACCTCGTGGGAAACAGGTATTGAATCAAATAATAGTTGTTCATCTTTCCCGGAATCTTTTTTAGTACAATTCATTGCAGAGAAAAATGTGCAAAATGCCAGTAGTAAAATAATTCGAAGCGGGAGGAACCGTGTTGATAATTTTTGTTCAAAATATTTTTGCAGGGTACGATGCTTCGACATGAACGCAAGTTAATAATTTACGATTGTGCAATCGAATTGATACCGTGGACGGTTATTCTACTTTTTTAAATAACTCTCAGAACAATCTTGCCCCTTGTATGCCCTTTCTCAATTTTTTTATGAGCTTCTGCCGCTTGTTCCAGGGAGAATATTTCGTCAATGATGGGTTTCACTTTCCCTGAATCTACGAGGTCTGCAATTTGCTGTAAGTCTCCCGGAAGTGACTTCGCCATGAAACCCTCAATGTGAATATTTTTTGATTTGGCTTCCTCATTGTTTTCAGGCGCTACGGTAGTTATCAACCGGCCCCCTTTTTTTATTACCTGCAACGATCGCTTTTGTGTATCTCCACCTATAAGGTCAAATACAAGATCGACATCGCTCACCTCTTCTTCAAATTTTTCATTTTTATAATCAATCACTTCATCTGCTCCCAGTTCATATAGAAAATCAATATTATCATCAGATGCAGTGCCGATAACATAAGCGCCTTTCCATTTCGCAAATTGTACTGCATAAGTGCCCACGCCTCCTGCTGCTGCATGAATTAAAACTCTTTGGCCCTCTCCCAGTTGACCATGCGTAAATAATCCCTGCCATGCAGTAAGCCCGGCAAGCGGTATTGCTGCAGCTTTATCATGGTTAATGCTTTTAGGTTTATGATTTACCTGGTCCGCTTTTACAACTACATATTCTGCGTAGGTACCATTCCTGGTAGGATCGGGGCGGCTATAGACTTCATCACCTAATCTAAAATTTAATATATCACTGCCTACCTTTTCGATCTCACCGGAAACATCCCAGCCAGGTGTTAAGGGAAAATTGATTGGAAATAGACCCTTTGCATGGCCATCCCTTATTTTCCAGTCTATGGGATTTACCCCGCTGGCATGTACTTTTATCAATACTTCATCGGCAGCGGGAATTGGTTGAGGGGCATCCTCGTATTTTAAAACCTCAGGCCCGCCAAATCCATGTATTCTTATCGCTTTCATATAGGTATATTTTAATTCAAAAACTACAACTACATGAATTGTGCCTAAAGGAATGAAATTGGCAAATATATCTTTGAACTCCAATTAGTTTCCCTTGCCTCAACTCCGGGAAACAGGAACCAACTGCTAAAGTCGAAGCTATGAAATGAAAGTTTCTTGTGTGCTTGTTTACTAGTAGAAGGAGAACTCATCCAAATCTGTTACATGTAAAGATTTTGCGTAAATATGATTTCAAAAAAATCTCTTATTGGTTCCGCAAAAATGGCTTAACAACTACCTGCCGATTCGATTGATAATGGCGTTATGTTGCGGGAACGACGCCAATAATTTTGCCCCGTCTGCTATTTCAAAATCTGCAAAGTCAAAACCCGGCGCAACCGTGCAGCCTGCAAGACTAAAGGAACTTTTCGGAGCGGGCTCGGCTGCAAACCAGGCAGTAGCCGGAACCACAAATTGAAAAGTTTCTCCTGCAGCAATATCAGTCCCTAACTTAATACGATAATAATTGCCCCGATTTTCAATTATATGAATAAGCAATGTTTCGCCAGCATAAAAATGCCTGCATTCATCACTTTGTATTCTATGAAAAAGAGAATGATCTCCTTGCTCTATCAAATAAATTATAGCCGTCGAAAAACTTCTTTCACCACTGAAACGATTTGGTAATGCATCACCTGAAATTTGTTCTGTTGCCCTATAGGTTTCTGTATAAAACCCACCCTCTGGATGGGGTTGCAGGTTAAGATGGTCAATATAATATTGAGCGGTATTCATTTGTTGAAATTACAAAAATCGCCAGGGAATTAGATATCCGGTAATAGATGCTAAATTGAAAGTATAAAATATCAACCATGCAAGTTCCTGCTTTCAAAAAAGTTGCAACACTTTTCCAGTTGTTTTTATGTATTGCATCCATCGCATATTCACAAACTAATTTCAGTGTTGGCATCAAACAGGAAACTATTTCTTTAAATCAACAATTGCGTGCATTCTATGATATAGCAAAGCTTCCTCAATACCTTACCAACACAATCGAGGCTCAAACTTCTACCTACGATACTACAGGAGGAAATAACGATGGCTTTAACGGAAATTATTCTTTTGTCAGAAAAGATGCAGACAGCAATCTTGTAATCTTTGATATGAATGGGCCCGGCGTAATTAACCGGATATGGACGCCCACACCCACCAATGATACATTAGATTTCTATATCGATGATACTTTACATGCAGCATTTTCTATAAAATATTCAGACCTTTTCTCTAATAAAGTATTTCCGTTTGTGAACCCGCTTTGCGGAAATGAACTAGGTGGCTATTATTGTTATTTGCCCATCCCTTTCCAAACGCATTGTAAAATTATTTGCCGTGCCCGGAAAACACAATTCCACCAGGTCCAGTACAGGCTATATACACAAGGAACTACGGTCGAAAAGTTTTCCAATCATTTAAATGCTGAAGAAAAAGCTTCATTAAAAAAAATTGCTGAGCTGTGGAATAAGAAAGCGCATGCCATTCAGGATTTCTATGAGAGTAATATCAATTTTATTAAAAGTTCTAAAGCGATCACCTTGTTACCGGGCCAGGCGGCCACAATATTTAATACTGCTCAAGGAGGGAGAATAGTTGAAATCAATTTCGATAATGCAGATAGCTTTGAGGGATTGCAAAAGCTTGTTGATATAAAAATTACCTGGGATGATGAACATATACCCGCCGTGTATTGCCCGTTAGCCGATTTTTTTGGATATGCCTTTGGAAAAGTTTCCATGAAGAGTTTGCTATTAGGCACACTGAATAATAAAAATTATTCTTACCTCCCAATGCCTTTTGATAAAAGTGCAAGAATAGAATTTTTATACAGAAAGACAAGTGCAAGAGACAGCAAGCCGCTGCAAATACGGACAACTATTACATATACCAAAGAAAAAAGGGATAGTAAAAGTGAAGGAAAATTTTATGCATATTGGAATAGTAATAAACTCAAAGCGAAAGACTCTTCCCACGTTTTTTTAAACACAAAAGGTAAAGGACACTACATCGGTTCCGTATTACAAGCACAAGGTATGCAGCCCGGCATGACTTATTTTTTTGAAGGCGATGATTCAACCACTGTTGATAATGAATTCCGGATACATGGTACAGGGTCAGAAGATTATTTTAATGGCGGATGGTATGCCTTTCCTGACAGGTGGAGCCAAAGAATGAGTCTGCCATTACATGGAGCGCTTGATTATTCACTTCCTTTTTGCAGAACAGGCGGATACCGATTTTATTTGGGAGATAAAATTTCATTTGAAAAAAATATTTTTCAAAGCATTGAGCATGGCCCGGTAAATAATAATATTCCGGTTGACTATACATCACTTGCGTTTTACTATTGCAATACTCCTCCGCAAACTTTTCTAAAGCCTTCGAATGAGTTAAGCAATGTTTACATCCCGGACACAATGGTAATGTATCCGCAACTAATGAATTTTATTATTTGGGATAACATTGCCGCGAAGGCTTCATGGATGTATAATACAGGAGGGCAAAGTTTCATATTTACTGCAACAGACGAATCCAGGTTAAAAATTTCTTTGGATGAAATCCCTAATGGAAATTATGAGTTGTATGCTGATGTAACCAACAACGAAAAGGGATGTACATTTTCGTTTTGGCAAGGTCAAACACAAATTTCCGAATTGATTAATACTGGCAAAGAGGGAAAAGAAGAAAGAATTTCTATGCTATACATAGGTGAGATTAATTTAGAAGAGTTTAGAAAATCCCTGACGATTCAGTTTAAAACCAACGCTGCTACCAATAGCTTTCTATTGAGCAGACTGGTTTTTGTTCGTAAAGAGAAATGATATTATTTTTCCGAAATAGTATTTACAAATGCTTCCTCACCTTCACTGCAACGGACTTTGATGCAGGCTGGTTACTTACATCTGCAACACTTTTTATTGGAACTAAAACATTTGTTTCAGGGAAATAGGTGGCTATGCACTTTTCAGGAATGTCGTATTGAACAACGATAAACTTATGAGCTACCCGCTCTACCCCGTTAGACGTGTTATAAATATCCACTACGTCGCCAGCTTTTAAGCCAGTAATGACAATATCCTTTTCATTCATAAACACTACACGCCTTTCATTAAACACACCGCGGTAGCGATCATCCAACCCATAAATAGTTGTGTTGAATTGGTCATGACTGCGAATAGTCATCATCACAAGTTCATCATCGGCTATAACGGG